>JAJQHZ010000054.1:33731-68334 GCA_021199475.1 Lachnospiraceae bacterium | reverse complement strand
CGCTGGCAGGGATAGTCCGATTTTCTTTCAAAAAGGGTTAAGCCTTTCCTTTAAAAAAAGAGGTTAGCCAGAAAAAGATAACGGTGCAGCCTTAAACAGCCGCACCGCCTTTTCTTATAAGTTATTCCTCCGGGGCAGCTTCGTCTTCGGTTGCCGCAGCTGCATGCGGCTCGGAAACGAGTGCGATGACAGTATCCGGGCTGATGCTCAGATCAATATCCGGGTTGGATGCGATCGCGAGATCGCCTACCTTGATGGAATCGCCGGGCCGCAGCTCGCCGACATCGATTTCGACCTTTTCAATCAGTGCAGACGGAAGTGCTTTGTAAGGGATTTCCTCGAGCACGAACTGAAGGATCCCCGCCTGAATTTTATCATGATTCAGAAGGACGACCTCCGCGACGGAATGAACCTTTTCCGTGCTTACGAGCGCCTGGAAATCAACCTCTTCGTATTGATTTTTCATGGAATTGTAATGAACTTCCTTAATCAGGACATCCATCTTCTGTCCATCGACATCCAGATAGAGCTGGCTGCCTTTTTTCTTTTCTTTGAATACACGCTCCGATTCCTGTTTTCCAATCTGGATGGGAATGGAGCCTTCGATTTCCCGGCCGAATATATTGCCGGTCACATAGCCTTCCCGGCGAAGCTTCTTTGCTTTTACCGACATGTCCCGTTTCTCAGCTTTTAAAGTATCCATATTAACTCTTCCTTTCCTTTTGCTGATGGTTTGCAGACTTGTCATGCGGTTGTTGGAAAGGATCCGGGGGCCGAATCCTTTGCGAAAAAGAATCGTAGATGATAAGATCTGTAGCTGTTTTGTTACACTTGTATTATAACGCACAAACAACAGAAAAATTCACCAAAAATAATTGAGTTTTTGAAAAGCTTTAGGAAAAATATTATAAAAATGTGAAATTGATTTTATGACCGGGCTGGCGTATAATCAAGAAAAAAAGGAGTGCATGAGAGTATGAATGTTGTTATTATCGGCGGTGTGGCCGCCGGCACAAAGACTGCCGCGAAGCTGATGCGTCAGGACCGCGGCGCAACGGTTACGATTTACACGAAGAGCCGCGACATCTCGTATGCGGGCTGCGGACTGCCTTACTATGTGGGCGGCAGCATTGAGACGCGGGAGGATCTGATTGTCAATACACCGGCGAGCTTTACGGGGCTGACCGGCGTGACGGTGCGCACGGAGATGGAAGCGGTATCTGTGAACACGGCGGAGAAGACGGTTGCGTTCGCGAACGGGGAGACGGCGTCCTATGATAAGCTGGTCCTTGCGACCGGCGCGGTTCCGTTTGTGCCGGATGTGCCGGGGAAGGACCTTCCGGGCGTGTTTACGATGCGCAGCCCGGACGATGCGATCGGCCTCCGCGCGTATGCGGAGAAAAACAGCTGCCGCAGCGCAGTCGTGGTCGGCGGCGGATTTATCGGCCTGGAGATTGCCGAGAATCTGACGGCAAAGGGAATGAAGGTTACGGTCGTTGACATGGCGTCACAGGTCATGCCGAACCTGTTTGATGCAGAAATGGCCGCTTACATACGCAGACAGCTGCAGGCGAAGGGCACGCGGGTCGTCACCGGCGCGGGACTTCAGGAGGTGCTCGGTCAGGAGAAGGCGGCCGGTGTGCGCACGAGCGTGGGCACGTTTGACGGAGATCTGGTTGTGCTGGCGATCGGCGTCCGTCCGGCGACCGGGTTTCTGGCGGATTCCGGCATCGAGATGAACCGCGGGACGATCGTCGTGGATGAATATCAGAGGACCAATCTGGACGATATCTATGCGGTCGGCGACTGCGCGCAGGTCTTTAACCGTCTGACCGGAAAGGGGCAGTGGTCCGCGATGGGCTCGACTGCGAATATCACCGGGCGCATGCTGGCGAAGAATCTGACCGGCGCGAGCATTGCCTACGGCGGATGTCTGGGCACGGGTGTGGTGAAGCTTACGGATGATCTGAATGCGGGCCGCACCGGGCTCACGGAGGCGCAGGCGAAGGACGCCGGATATGACGTGATGACGGCGACCTGTGTCACGGACGACAAGGCGCATTATTATCCGGATTCGTCGACGTTTGTCACGAAGCTGATTGCAGATAAAACAACGCATCAGCTGCTCGGCATTCAGGTGCTCGGATCCGGTGCTGTGGACAAGATGGTGGACATCGCGGTCACCGGCATCTCCGCGGGGATGAAGCTGGAGGCGTTTGATACGCTGGATTTTGCTTACGCTCCGCCATTTTCTACTGCGATTCACCCGTTCGTCCAGGCCTGCTACATTCTGGAAAACAAGATCAGCGGCGCCTATGAGACCTTTACGCCGGCTGAGTACGCGGCCGGGAAAGCGAAGGGCTACCGGGTACTTGACGTGAGCCCGGCTCCGGCGATTCCGGGCGCGCAGTGGATCAATCTTTCTACTGTAAACGGGCCGATTGACGGGATTGAGAAGGATGAAAAGCTACTGCTTGTCTGTGCGAAGGGCAAACGCGGCTATTTCCTGCAGAATCGTCTGAAGGCGTTTGGCTACACGAATACGCGCGCACTGGAGGGCGGTCTGTTTGTAAATAATGTAAAGGTAGAATTTATCGGCACGATTCCGCCGGAAGAGATCAAGCGGGTCAAAGGGCTTGGCTGTCTGCAGGATAAGCGCTATCCGGATGTGTTTAATGTCCGAGTCATCACCCGAAACGGAAAGATTACGGCCGAGGAGCACCGCGTGATTGCGGAGGCCTCCGAGCGCTTTGGCTCTGGCGCGGTGACGATGACTACCCGTCTGACACTGGAGATTCAGGGCGTGAAGTACGCGAATATCCAGCCTCTGATCGATTTCCTGAACGAGCATGGACTGTCGACCGGCGGGACGGGCTCACTGGTGCGTCCGGTTGTCTCCTGCAAGGGAACCACCTGCCAGTACGGCCTTATTGACACATTTGGCCTGTCCGAGCGCCTTCATGAGAAGTTTTATGTGGGATATCACAGCGTGACGCTGCCGCACAAATTCAAGATCGCGGTCGGCGGCTGCCCGAACAACTGCGTGAAGCCGAACCTGAACGATCTGGGCATCGTCGGTCAGAGAGTGCCGATGGTCGATTATGACAAATGCCGCGGCTGCAAGAAATGTAAGGTCGAGGCCGCCTGCCCGATCGGTGTGGCGAGGGTCGAGGACGGGAAAATCAAGATTGACCCGAACGCCTGCAACAACTGCGGCCGCTGCAAGGATAAATGCATCTTTGACGCGATCGACTACCAGGACGGTTACCGCGTTTACATCGGCGGCCGCTGGGGCAAGAAGGTCGCGCACGGAGTGCCGCTGCCGAAGGTCTTTACCTCGGAGGAAGAGGTGACAGAGGTGGTCGAAAACGCGATTCTTCTGTTCCGCGAGGAAGGAAAGAGCGGGGAGCGTTTCGCCGATACCGTGAACCGGATCGGATTTGACGAGGTGGCCGATAAGCTGCTGGAGAGCAAGATCGACAAGGAAGCAATCCTGAAGAAAAATGTGAAGGGCGGCGCCACCTGCTAGAAGGATGGGGATGCGATATGAATCTGAAAGAACTGCAGCCTGGAAAAAGCGCCGTCATCCGAAGTGTTGGCGGGGAAGGTGCTCTGAGGCAGCACATTCTTGACATGGGGCTGATCCCAGGTGCGGAGGTGACGATGATCAAGCTCGCGCCGATGGGAGACCCGATGGAGCTGCGCGTCCAGAGCTACGAGCTGACGCTGCGTCTGGCGGACGCGGAGAAGATTGAGATATGGGATGCCCAGGCAGCGGACGCAGAGAAGAGTGGGGCAGGAGATGCCGCTTACATAAGGCACACGGGCGCGCCGAGAATCATCGCCGAGGGCCAGATGGATCCGAAGACGGGTGTATCATATAGAAAAAATGAGATGGATCCAAAGGCTGGTGTACCGCTCAGAAAAAGAGAGCTGGCGCATCCGGGTCTGGGCGAGGGCGGAAAGTACCACAACCGTGCGGATGAGCATCCGCTGCCGGAGGGGACGGTGCTGACGTTTGCACTGGCGGGGAATCAGAACTGCGGCAAGACGACGCTGTTCAACCAGATGACCGGATCGAATCAGCACGTCGGGAATTTTCCGGGCGTCACGGTGGACCGGAAGGATGGCGTGATCCGCGGACACAGCGATACGCTGGTCACGGATTTGCCGGGGATCTATTCCATGTCGCCATATTCCAGTGAGGAGTTGGTAACCCGGAATTTTGTGCTGAATGAGCACCCGCATGGAATCATCAATATCGTGGACGCCACGAATATTGAGCGGAATCTTTATCTGACCATGCAGCTCATGGAGCTGGATACGCCGATGGTGCTGGCGCTGAATATGATGGATGAGGTGCGGGAAAACGGCGGCAGCATCCGGATCAATGAGATGGAGGAGATCCTGGGGATACCGGTCGTGCCGATCTCGGCGTCCAAAAACGAAGGCATTGAGGAGCTGATTTCCCATCTGATGCATGTGGCGAAATATCAGGAACGCCCGAAACGACAGGATTTCTGTGATAAAAACGACCACGGCGGGGCGGTCCACCGGGCGCTGCACGGTATCATGCATCTGATCGAGGATCATGCGCAGAAGGCAGGCATTCCGCTTCGTTTTGCGGCGACAAAGGTAGCAGAGGGCGACCAGCTGATCCTGGAACAGCTTTCGCTTACAGAAAATGAGAAAGAGATGGTGGAGCATATCCTGATCCAGATGGAGCAGGAGCGCGGCCTGGACCGCACTGCGGCAATCGCGGATATGCGTTTTTCCTTTATTCAGAAGCTGTGCGCGAAGACGGTACAGAAGCCGAGGGAGAGCAGGGAACGGCTGCGCAGTGAAAAGATTGACCGCGTGCTGACCGGCAAATATACGGCGATCCCCTGCTTTATCGGCATTATGCTGCTGGTATTTTTCCTGACCTTCAATGTGATCGGAGCATTTTTCCAGAATCTTCTGGAGATCGGAATTGACGCGCTGGCGGGGATCGTGGATACCGCGCTCGTTGCCGCAGACGTTCATCCGATTCTCCGCGCCCTGATCAGTGATGGTATTTTCGCGGGCGTGGGCAGCGTACTGAGCTTTCTGCCGATCATCGTCTGTCTGTTTTTCTTCCTGTCCCTGCTGGAGGACAGCGGCTATATTGCCCGCGTGGCGTTCTTTATGGACAGCCTGCTGCGGAAAATCGGCCTGTCCGGGCGAAGCATTGTTCCGATGCTGATCGGATTTGGCTGTACGGTACCGGCCGTCATGGCGACGCGGACGCTCCCAAGTGAGCGCGACCGCCGGATGACGATCCTGCTGACACCGTTTATGAGCTGCACGGCAAAGCTGCCGATTTATATGTATTTTGTAAATACGTTTTTCCCGAGCTACAGCGGGCTGATCGTGACCGGCCTCTATTTTCTCGGAATTGCGACGGGAATTCTGGCGTCGCTGCTTCTGAAGAAGACGATGTTCCGCGGGGAGGCCGTGCCGTTCGTGCTGGAGCTGCCGAATTACCGGCTGCCCTCCCCGAAGAATGTGCTGCAGCTGCTCTGGGAAAAGGCAAAGGATTTTCTGCACCGCGAGTTTACGATCATCCTGCTTGCGACGATCGTCATCTGGTTTTTGCAGACCTTTGATCTGCGCCTGCGGGTCGTCACGGACTCCCAGAACAGCATCCTGGCCGCAGTGGCCGGACTGATTGCGCCCCTGTTTGCTCCGCTCGGGATGGGAGACTGGAGAATCTGCACCTCCCTGATCAGCGGCTTTATGGCAAAGGAGAGCGTGGTCGCGACGATGGAGCTTCTGTTTGCGGGCGAGGTCACCTCGATCCTCTCGCCGCTGACGGCGGCTACCATGCTGGTGTTCAGCCTGCTCTACACGCCGTGCGTCGCGGCAATCGCTTCCGTCAGGCGGGAGATGGGCGGCAAGTGGGCCGTATATGTGGTGCTCGGACAGTGCGCCATCGCCTGGCTGGTCGCCGGAGCTGTGCGGGTGATCGGGCTTTTGCTGGGTGCGGGGTGAAATTGTTGGACCTGAAGATGATCTGAGAATACCCCAGAGGCTGCCACCTCTGGGGTACTCTCGCTCTTTAGGATGCACAGGGCCGATTCAGAGAGCCGCTGTGGATTTGCCGATGACGAGATCGGCGTCAAATATACGTCGTTTTTCGGTCGGTTCTTTGTTAATCAGGTCAAATAAAAGAGAGATGGTGGCTTCTGCCATTTCCTTGCGAGGCTGGCGGATCGTGGTGATTGATGGCTCATAATAGGCGGCATATTCCAGACCGTCAAACCCGGCCACGGAGCAGTCTTCCGGAATACGCTTCCCCGCGTCAAACAAAGCCTTGCAGGCGCCGACGGCCATTCGGTCCGATGCCGCGAAAATGCAGGTAAACTCTCTGCCGGACTCCAGCAAATCTTTTGTCAGCTTATAACCGGCCTCCATGGAGAAGGTCTGCAGCTCCTCCGGGGTCCACTCAACCAGGTCCTTATCGTATTCGATTCCGTGAGCGGTCAGAGATTCCCTGTAGCCCTTATAGCGCTGCAAGCCGACGCTGCTGTCGGTTTTTCGCGCGGTCAGCAGCGCGATTTTTTTATGCCCGCAGCTGCAGAGGTAATCCACCATCTTCCGGCTTTCTTTTTCATGATCAACAGAGACGATCGCATAGCGGTCATCGGCAGCGGACATATCGACTGTACTGAGTACAAACGGAACATTCAGCTGATCCAGCTTTTCGTCGGTACGGTTTGTGATGCCGCCCAGAAATACGATTCCCTTCAGCCGTTTTTCCTTTTCGAGGCGGATGGCCACGTCCACTTCGTCCTCGGCTTCTTCTACGTGCTGCAGGACGAAGCTGTATTTTTTCCGGCTGGTCTCGTGCTCAAGGACCCGGATCATATCGCTGAAAAACGGGTTGCTGATACCCTTGATGAGCACCGCGATCGTATCGGATGCAGAGCGCTTCAGATTCTGTGCGCTGTTATTTGGTATGTAGTTGTATTTATGAATGGTCTCAAGGACTTTTTGTCTGGTCTCTTCACTGATGTCGGGGTGATTGTTGATTGCTCTGGATACCGTGCTGACGCCGACCCCACACAACTTTGCGATTTCTTTGATCGTCATCTGTTCCATGAAAAATAATTCCTCTTCCTGTTTATGATTCCTGATTATAACAACCTCTCTGAAAAAAAGCAAGGTGAAGCTCAAATGCAAAATATTAAAATGAAAATGCAAAGAAAATTGCAAAGGAAAGGGCGAAAAGAATGCCTGCATTAGTTGTCATTCTTTTCGCCCGGAAGGATGTAAATCAGGTTTCATTCACAGACTTAAATCTGGACTCATTTTGTGCAGCAGATTCTGTCGGCACTCGCCCGTATAGTTCATTTACATATCGGATTTTTTCTGCATGCGTTTCTGAAAATTCACCAGGAAGGAGACGCCAGCGCCAGTTTGTTCCAAGCGTGGATGGATGGTTCATCCGGGCCCCGGCGCCGAGACACAGGTAATCCTGCATGGGAATGATCGCGGTATCGGCGACGCTCCCGAGCGCCAGACGGATAAAGGACCATACCGTTTCGGAACGATCCGTATCATCCAGATTCAGATAGTCGGCGGCAAACGCGCGGTCCTCTTCGCTCAGCTCATCATACCAGGCCGCAAGGGTCTGGTTGTCGTGCGTGCCGGTATAAACTACGCAGTTTTGTGTATAGGTGTACGGCATATAGTTGCCGCCTTCGCGGGAATCAAAAGCAAATTCGATGACCTTCATTCCCGGATAGCCGCTTTCCTGTACCAGACGTCTGACACTGTCCGTCACATATCCGAGGTCCTCCGCGATGATCAGCTTGTCCCCAAAATGTTCCTGCAGTGCGTGGAACAGCTTCATGCCAGGACCCGGCTGCCAGCATCCGCCGGCGGCGCTTGCCGCTCCTGATGGGATGGAATAATATTCGTCAAAGCCGCGGAAATGATCGACACGCACCACATCGTATAAGGAAAAACAATGCGCCATGCGGCCAATCCACCATTCGAATCCCTGAGCCTCATGGTAGTCCCAGTCATAGAGCGGGTTGCCCCAGAGCTGTCCGTCAGCGGAAAAGGCATCCGGCGGGCAGCCGGCCACGCGCACCGGCCGCCGTTCCCGGTCGAATTGAAACAGCTCCGGGTTGGCCCAGCATTCCGCGCTGTCGAAGGAGACATAGATAGGAATGTCGCCGATAATCTTAATACCCCGTCTGTTTGCGTAGGTCTTCACGGATTTCCACTGTTTTGCGAATTCATATTGAAGAAAACAGTAATAAATGATTTCCTGATCGCATTTTCTGCGAAAATAGGCCATCGCCTCCGGCCTGCGCATACGGATATCTTCATCCCATTGATCCCAGCTTTTTCCGCCAAAATAGTTTTTTACCGCCATGAACAGGCTGTAATCAGCCAGCCAGGAGTTCTGCTCCTCGCAGAATCGTTGAAATTCCGCATCGTCTTTTAGGTGCGCCCGGGAAAAGGACTTTTCCAGAAGAGGGAATCGGTTTTGGTAAAGCCTGCCATAATCGATGTACCTTGCATTCGCACGAAAATTCAGATTTGCGTATTCTTCTTTTTTCAGAAGCCCCTGTTTTTCCAGCTCATCCAGGTCAATGAAATACGGATTGCCTGCAAATGCGGAGAAAGACTGATAGGGAGAGTCCCCGTATCCTGTGGGGCCAAGCGGCAGAAGCTGCCAGTAGGTCTGCCCGGCCTGCGCCAGCCGGTCAATAAAATCATATGCTTCTTTGGAAAAACATCCGATTCCATAGGGGGAAGGGAGGCTTGATACGGGAAGTAAAATACCACAGGTTCTCAACGTTTCGCTCCTTTCTATTTAAAATAAAAATGACTGTAATTGCCGATCATCTGTTTCCTTGCTGAGCAGGATTGTGTAGGCCACCTGCATATAGGAATAGTCCCCGGCAGGACTAAAAAGTTCAAGTTATCACATCACTTTTTTGTAAATTAAAAAAATGTGATGCGATAATCAGATAAATTCGTTTGTTTTCATGACGCATACACACTTTCCCCAAGCGCCTGTCCCACGACCATGGTATCAGCTTAAAGACCTGTTTCTAAAAGTTGGAAAAAGAGGACTCCTATTGTTTCAGAAATACTGAAGCCTGCCTGCCTTGCTATGATGGCATATGCAATCCCAACAGGAATAAAACCCAGTATTACGGGAAGAACAAGCTTTAGTCCTATAATATAATCCGTTTTTTTATTTGCTATATCGGCTTTTCCTCCATGCAAGTTGTAGTATTTCCCACTCGCAGCTTCGTTGCTCGTTGACCATTGAAATTTCCCGGCGCAAGCGCCGCAAATGTTACAGGTCACATTATAGCATTGCTTTGTGAGGCATACAATAGTATAATTGTATAGATACAATCTTTTGGAGGTGTTCTAATCCCAAAACATAAGAAAGGGCAAATGCCAATGGCATTTGCCGGATGATCATGGTATACTGTTTCCCAAATGGAGAGATTCTATTTGACTCGTGGATGGAGGTGTCAGGATTATGGCAAAAATCTTTAATGTAAATGGTCTGTGCAGGCCGCAGAAGCATTATATGGTGGATTTGGGAAAGCGCCTGGAAGCGATAAAAAAGATGGTGGATGACGGGGAATATTTTACGATTAACCGCGCAAGACAGTATGGAAAGACGACTACTTTAAATGCGCTCGCTGATTACCTGCGCAGGGATTATCCGGTGATCAGTATGGACTTTCAGACTATGGCAGCGTTATCGTTTGAGAGTGAGCAGGCTTTTGTTGCGGCATTTGCGGAGGAACTGCTGGATGTAGTGGATTCATTCCCGGATGAAATCGAGGAAAGGCTGACTGCGTTTGTGGAAGGCACTGCGAGGATCAATTCCCTTCAGGCGTTATTTAAAGTCATAAAATCCTGGTGCCAGAAGCTGGATGTGATGCCGGTTCTGATAATTGATGAGGTGGATACGGCTACGAATAACCAGGTGTTTATTGATTTCCTGGCACAGCTGCGGGCCTATTATCTCAAACGCCCTGGGACGGCAACGTTTCAGTCTGTGATTCTGGCAGGTGTTTACGATGTTAGAAATATCAAAAGAAAGCTTCGACCGGATATGGAAACGCCCCCTCGCTTAGGCTCGGCGGCAGGTCGCAGCCGCGATTATGAAAACGCTTCGCGTTGCGCGGCTGCTGAAGAACATAAAACAAATAGCCCATGGAACATCGCGGCTAAATTTCGCGTAGATATGAGTTTTTCCGCAGATGAGATCAGTGAAATGCTGAAGGAATATGAGGTGGATTATCACACTGGCATGGACAGAGAGAAGATTTCACAGCTCATCTATGACTATACTTCGGGATACCCGGTTCTTGTTTCTGGCCTGTGCAAATTGCTGGATGAGGAAATTGCCAGAACAGAAGCGTTTTCGGATAAGAGTGCGGCGTGGACTGCGGAAGGTGTGAACGAGGCGGTAAAGATTATGCTTACCGAGCAGAATGCGCTGTTTGAGTCTCTGTGGGATAAGCTGAACCAATATCCTGAAATGAGACAGCGCATATATGATCTTTTGTTCTGCGGCGAGCCGATCCCTTTCAATATCGATGATCCGGTCACAAATCTGCTTCATATGTTTGGCTTTGTTAAAAATGAAAACGGGTCAATGCAGATTGCGAACCGAATCTTTGAAACACGGCTTTATAATTATTTTCTGATGACAGCGGAGGCGTCCAGAACGGAAATGTTCCGGTTGGGTTCTGATGATAAAAATCAGTTTATCTCCGAGGGTCATCTGGATGTCGAGCATTTGCTGGAAAAATTTGTCGAATATTTCGACGATATTTATGGAGACCGGGATCAGAGATTTGTAGAAGAGGATGGGCGCCGATATTTTATGTTGTTCTTAAAGCCGATTATCAACGGTACAGGTAATTATTATGTGGAGGCACGCACCAGAAACCGAAAACAGACGGATTTGATCATAGATTATCATGGAGAACAATTTGTAATCGAGTTGAAGGTATGGCGCGGCAATGCATACAATGAGCGTGGTGAAGAACAGCTGGCGGAATACCTTGAATATTTTCATCTGAAAAAAGGTTATATGCTCAGCTTTAGCTTTAATAAGAAAAAGGAGATTGGCGTAAAAAGGATTTCGCTGGGCGATAAAGTGCTGATTGAAGCGGTGGTATAAAAAATAATAGAAGAATTGCCTACTGTTTTGTTGCTGAACGATCGATTATGTCAATATTGCCTTAAAATACATCAATTTCACACCTGTTCTCAAGAGAGGAAAAGCGGTATTATATGCATCGTAAGGAACAACAAACAGAAAACGAAAAGAGAATCTTGAAAGTGAGGCATATATATGAACAGAATTGCAAAGTATTTTAAGGAAAATCAGAAAGAGATTATGATGGCGCTGTATTCGATGAACCTTAGCGCGAATTCCTGCCAGGCAATGGATGTTATTGAGCATTCCTGCAGATAGTCGAAGAACAGGTACAATAATAATCCCGGGAGAAACGAAGAGAAAATTGTTTTAATCATTGATACGATAAGAACTCCAACCGGAGGCCATAGTCATGGCAGCTGGTCGGAGTTTTTATTATGCGCAGGGCTGCGTAAGGAAATTTTCCGACTGAAGTCGGACGCAGCCCGCGCGGGCGAGTAGGAGTTCGGTCGGCCGCCTCCTACTCGATCGCAGAGCCGGGCAAGGCATATCCCATGCGAAGCGTGGGATGCCCGCGCCCCACAATCGGAGATTGGAGGCATAACCCGGCGAGGGCTAAACGTCTGCCACTGGCAGACAGCAACGGTCTTTAGAATTGTTGTTTCAACAACTATTCATCAAAAATCCCATCATTTTGACAAAAAAATATCAATCTTTTTTAAAAAAAATTATAAAAAAACACTTGCATTCTGTAGAAAAACATGTTATCTTTTGCTCAAGAGTTTTGAAACGAAAGTTAATTAATTGTTGATTTGAAAAAAGGAGGGTTGCTATGATTTTTACAATTACTTTAAACCCGGCGCTGGACAAGACGGTTGAGATTCCTTCTTTGAAAGTGGATACGGTGAACCGCATCGTAAAGATGCGCACGGATCCCGGAGGGAAAGGCATCAATGTCTCAAAAGGCATCCAAAAGCTCGGCGGAGCGAGTATCGCTGCCGGAGTGCTCGGCGGACATACCGGGCGGTCGATTCAAGGCTCCCTTGCCCGGATGGGGCTTGAGACGGATTTTACCTTTGTGGACGGGGAAACGCGCACAA
This sequence comes from Lachnospiraceae bacterium, assembly GCA_021199475.1. Classification (GTDB taxonomy): domain Bacteria; phylum Bacillota; class Clostridia; order Lachnospirales; family Lachnospiraceae; genus Choladousia. Next base: position 56,058 of record JAJQHZ010000054.1, on the reverse strand, counting down.
ATCTGAAGATCATTGATCCGGTGGAGCATACGAACACGGATATTAATGAGCCGGGGGTGGTCGTTTCGGAGGAAGTCCTGGATGATACGCTGCATCGGCTGCTTGACCGGATGGAATCAGACTCGATTGTTGTGATCTCGGGAAGTATGCCGAAAGGCTCCCCGGCGGATACGTATTTTACGTGGACGAAAGCAATCACGGAAAAGGGTGCGAAAGTTTTTCTGGACGCGGACGGAGACCTGCTGAAGGCGGGCCTGAAGGCGTCCCCGTATCTGATCAAGCCAAATGACCGCGAGCTTTCGGAGCTGATGGGAAGTTCTCTTTCCACACCGGAAGAGCTTTCCGGGGCAGCGAGGGAACTGATGGTTCAGTATGGAATACAGAAGGTTGTTGTTTCTATGGGCAGTGCGGGAGCGCTGTATGTGACAGCGGATGAGACAATCTACGCGGAAGGCCTGCACGTACCGGTCGGCAGTACGGTTGGCGCAGGGGACAGTGTAGTCGCTGCTCTCGCAGTTGCGGAGGAGCGGGGATTGGGCCTTGCCGATGCCGTGTGTCTCTCTACCGCGACCGGAGCGGCAAATGTGATGTGCAGCGGAACACAGGCGGCGGAGTATAGTGTTATTGAAGAACTGATTCCGAAAGTTGTGTGGCATTCATTGTCATAGTAACAGTTGCAATCCCTGTAAATTTTCATTATTATAAGAAAGGAGTTTTTGCTATGAAAGCAAGAGGCGTAAGGCTTCACGCAGCAAATGACCTGAGGCTGGAGGAATTTGAACTTCCGGAGATTACGGATGATGAGATCCTGGTCCGGGTCGTGTCAGACAGCATTTGTATGTCGACCTACAAATGTGCAATCCTGGGCGCAGCCCACAAGCGGGTCCATGAAGATGTAGCGGAGCACCCGGCGATCATGGGACATGAATTCGCCGGAGATATCGTAAAGGTCGGCAGGAATCATCAGGAACAGTTCAAGCCGGGTATGAAGTTTACCCTGCAGCCGGCGCTGAACTACAAGGGTACGATGTGGAGCCCGGGATATTCATATGAGTTTTTCGGCGGAGATACCACCTATTGCGTGATTCCGGCAGAGGTGATGGAGCTTGGCTGTCTGCTGGAGTACAAAGGCCGCGCATATTATGAGGCGTCCCTTGCAGAGCCGATGTCCTGCAGCATTGGAGCGTTCAATGCCGCTTATCACACAAAGATGGGCGTTTATACGCACTATATGGGCATCAAAGAAGGCGGGAAGCTGGCGATCATGGCCGGAGCCGGTCCGATGGGACTGGGGGCGCTGACTTACGCGCTGCACCGCGATGTTCGTCCCTCCATGATTGTGGTCACGGATCTGAACCAGGAGCGTCTGGATCGTGCGGCTTCTCTGTTCCCGCCCGCGGAGGCGGCGAAGGACGGCATCGATCTGCGCTTTGTAAACACCGGAAGCTGTGAGAATCCGGTGGCGGAGCTTCGTACTATTTCCGGCGGAACAGGGTTTGATGATGTCCTCTGCTATGCTCCGGTCGCTTCTGTGGTTACACAGTGCAGCGCGATCCTCGGGCGTGACGGCTGCCTGAATTTCTTTGCGGGGCCGACCGATACACAGTTTTCCGCAGCGATGAATTTTTACGATGTACATTACAATTCGACCCATGTCATGGGTACTACCGGCGGCAATACCGACGACATGATCGAATCCCTGCGCCTGACTGCGGAGGGACGCATCAATCCGGCTGTTATGGTGACGCACATTGGCGGACTGGACGCAGCGGCAGAAACAACACTGAATCTTCCGAAGATTCCTGGAGGCAAGAAGCTGATTTACACCCATCTTACCATGCCGCTGACTGCTCTGACGGATCTGCGCGCGAAGGGCGGGGCGGAGCATGACGCCAGATTGATCGCTCTGGCGGATATTGTTGATGCGAACAACGGCCTCTGGTGCCCGGACGCGGAGGAATATCTGCTGGCGAATTTTATAACAGAATAAAGTGTGTCAGATGCATCCATTGCTGATTTGTTTTTCCTGATCTGTCTGGACGGGCACGCTTTATGTCCGCGGACCATGGCTTGCGGAAGATGTCTGCTGCTGCAACAGAAGAAAATGATACAGGAGGAAATACAGAATGGAAGCGATGGAAACACGCAGAAACGCAATTGTAGAACTGATTAATAAAAATGGTACGGTGAGCTTTGCGCAGATCAGGGACGAGTTCCCGGACGTATCTGAAATGACGCTGCGTACGGATTTAAAGACACTGGATGAGGCAAGGCGAATTCTTCGTATCCACGGCGGCGCAAAGTCTGTGCAGACGATTTTTGGTACCGACGGGCTGTTAAGCAGCAAGGCATACCAGAATATTGCCGAAAAGCAGGTCATCGCTCAAAAAGCGCTCACTTTGCTTCATGAAGGAACAAGTCTTTTTCTTGATTCCGGGAGCACCACGACTGCTTTCGCGAAACTGATTCCTGATCAGGCAGATTTGATCTACACGACTGGCTTAAGCTGCGCCGCTGAGTTAAAGGATCTTTCCCGCCCTACTGTCATGATCCCGGGCGGACAGTTGAACCGCTTCAGTCAGAGTGTATTCGGCAGTCTCGCAGTCCGTGAGCTCGAACGCGTCAATTTCGACCAGGCGTTTCTGGGAACAACAGGGTTTGATTTTTCTGCGGGCTTTACCTGCGGAATCAGTGAGGAAGCCATTTTAAAACAGACAGCGATCCGGCAGGCGGATCAGGTCATTGTGCTGATGGATTCCTCAAAAATAAACGTAAAATGCAGTTTCCGCTTCAGTCGGCTTTCCGATGTGGACATCATCGTATCCGACGGGAACCTGCCGGAAGAATTTCTTGCAAAATGCAGGGAACAACAAGTCACGGTTCTGTAGGATTAACATCACCGTATTGACAGCAGACCAGAGCCGATCAGCCATTATTTTAAGGAGAATGAAATGAAAGCAAAGGTACAAAGCTTCGGCAAATTTTTATCGGCGATGGTGATGCCGAATATTGGCGCCCTGATTGCGTTTGGTTTTCTTGCCGAATTGTTTATCGATACCGGATGGATTCCAAATGAAGGATTCAACAGCATGGTCAGTCCCATGCTTACCTATCTGATTCCCATTCTGATCGCCTCCACCGGCGGCTATATGGTCGGCGGGGAGCGGGGACGCGTGGCAGGCGCAATTGCCGTCATCGGAGCGATTATGAGCAACACGGATGTGACAATGCTGATGGCAGCCATGATCATGGGACCGCTTGCAGGCTTTTGCATCAAAAAATTTGATGAGGCGATGGATGGCCATATGCCCGCAGGTTTTGAGATGCTGATCAACAACTTTTCTGTCGGCATCATCGGTATGCTGCTGGCAATGCTCGGTTATGTCCTGATCGGACCAGTCATGAGCGCGATTCTTTCTGTTCTGACTGCGGGAGTCAACATCCTGATCAACAACAATCTGCTTCCACTCGTCTCAATCCTGCTTGAACCGGCAAAAGTGCTTTTCCTGAATAATGCGATCAATCATGGTGTGTTCACACCGATCGCGACGGCGCAGGCCGCCGAAGCAGGGAAATCCATCATGTATATGCTGGAAACCAATCCCGGACCGGGCCTGGGCGTTCTGCTGGCCTATATGTTTTTCTGCAAGGATAAGGCGACAAAGGATTCCGCTCCGGGCGCTGTGATCATCCACCTGCTCGGCGGTATTCATGAGATTTATTTTCCATATATCCTGATGAACCCGATTGTCATTATCGCGCCGATCGTCGGCAATATGGCCGCTATCTTCTGGTACAGCATTACCGGATGCGGTCTGGTCGGACCTGCTTCCCCTGGCTCTATTATTGCATTCCTGATGATGACGCCCGGTTCGGATATGTTTAAGGTTATCATTGGTGTTCTGCTCGCAACCGGCGTCTCCTTCGTTATCGCCTCTCCGATCGTGCGCATGGCGGGTGAAAAGAGCCTGGAGGCAGCGCAGGGTCAGGTGGCAGCGATGAAAGCGGAATCCAAAGGGCAGACAGCAGCGGTACCGGCAAACGAAAAGCTCGCGGATTCCTCCGCAGTGAAGAAGATCATTTTCGCCTGTGACGCAGGCATGGGTTCTTCGGCGATGGGCGCGACGAAATTCCGTAACCGCATCAAAGACGTCCGTCCGGACATCAAGGTGACGAATACTTCGGTAGATAACATCCCGGGCGACTGTGATATCGCGGTCGTGCAGACGACGCTGGCGGCCCGCGCACAAAAATCCGCGCCGCAGGCACAGCTGATTTTCGGCATCGTAGGAATCGGTGATGAACATCTGGATCTGCTAGCAAAGCTCTGCACCATGCTTGAGGATGAAGAACGCCTGGAAGTCCTGAAGACCACAAAGGATGTCGACTGGGTACTTGAGCAGCTTTCATAAATCGGACCACAAACAAATAATCAGAAAAGAAAGGAAGAAAAACATTATGAAAACATTTGATTACACGATCACAGACGAACTTGGAATTCACGCACGTCCGGCGGGAGAACTGGTAAAAGAAGCGAAGAAATATGCTTCTGCAATTTCTATCAATGCGAACGGCAGAAAAGTAAATGCAACGAAGCTGATGATGATCATGAGCCTTGGCGTAAAGAAAGGCATTACCGTAACGATTGAGGCAGACGGTGAGGACGAGGATGCCGCGATGGCCGGTCTGCAGACCTTTTTCTCGGAAAATCTGTAATGACTTCGTAACTGTTCAAGTACCTTCATAGATGATACGATATCTCTTCCACACCGTGGCGACAGGGGCGGTGTGGAAGGCACATAAGAAGGGGGTTCTCTCATGGAACAATATCAGGGCAAAACGATTTTTAATAAAATTGCGATTGGGAAGGTTTTTTTCTATCAGAAAAAGGAAACGCAGGTAAAAAGACGGCACGTTGAAGACGCCGAGGCGGAAATCGTCCGCTTCAATGCCGCAAAAGAGACTGCACTGGCCCAGCTGGATCAGATCTATGAAAAAGCACTGAAGGAAGTGGGCGCGGACAATGCGGCTGTTTTCGAAGTCCATAAGATGATGATGGAGGACGAGGATTATCTGGACTCTATTTATAATATGATCCGCGGGGAGCTTATTAACGCGGAGTATGCGGTCGCGGCGACCGGGGATAATTTTGCGGAAATGTTCGCACAGATGGACGATGCCTATATGCAGGCGCGCGCGGCGGATGTGAGGGACATTTCGGAGCGCCTGGTCGCGGTGTTGTGCGGAGCCGGCACGGATATGCATGCTCTTGGCGAGCCTGTTATCCTGATGGCGGATGATCTGGCTCCCAGCGAGACTGTGCAGATGGACAAATCTAAAATCCTGTCCTTCGTGACCCGCCATGGTTCTTCCAATTCCCACACGGCTATTCTGGCCCGCACGATGAATATTCCTGCGGTGATCGGTATCGACATCCGGGAAGAATGGGCCGGGAGGACAGCCATCGTGGACGGCTATACCGGGACTGTGATCATCGACCCGGATGAAACGACGCTGGAGCAGATGAGCGCGAAAATGCGCGATGATGAGCGTAAACAACAGCTTTTAACGGAACTCCGCGGTAAAGAGACTATTACAAAAAGCGGCAAAAAAATTCACCTGTATGCCAACATCGGCGGCGTTTCCGATGTCGCCCAGGTGCTGAAAAATGACGGCGAAGGAATTGGCCTGTTCCGGAGCGAATTCCTCTATCTGGAATCGGATACCTTTCCGACTGAGGAGGAGCAGTTCAAGGCATACAAAATGGTTGCCCAGAACATGGACGGCAAAAAAGTCGTTGTCCGTACCCTGGATATCGGCGCTGATAAACAGGTAGATTATTTCAATCTTGAAAAAGAGGATAATCCTGCCATGGGCTACCGCGCGATCCGCATCTGCCTGGACCGGCAGGAAATCTTCCGCACACAGCTGCGCGCACTTCTGCGGGCAAGCGCGTTCGGCAACATCTCCATTATGTTCCCGATGATCATTTCCGTGCAGGAAGTGCTGGAGAGCAAACGGATTCTTGAGGAAGTAAAAGCGGAACTCCGCGAGCAGAATATTCCGTATAAGGACGTCGAAGTCGGCATCATGATCGAGACACCGGCTGCCGTCTGGATCAGCGAAGAGCTGGCGAAGGAAGTCGATTTCTTCAGCATCGGTACCAACGATCTGACTCAGTATACTCTGGCGATCGACCGTCAGAATCCGAAGCTGGACAACATTTATGATTCCCACCACCCGGCGGTTCTTCGATCGATCCGGACAGTCATTGAAAACGGGCACAAGGGCGGCGCCTGGGTCGGTATCTGCGGGGAACTCGGCGCTGACACCTCTCTGACCGAAACCTTTGTCGAAATGGGAATTGATGAACTGTCTGTCTCTCCGTCTTTCATTTTGCCGGTGCGGGAGGCAGTGCGGAACCTCTGCTAAATAGCACAATGCGGCAGGAATCCTTCCGGCAGGCAGGCTCATTGATTCAATCACGACGTCAAAGAGCCAATCAAATAATCTACAAGATCAAATCCAAAAACGCCGGCCTGTCCGTTGCTGATGGCCGGCGTTTCGTCCCTGTTATTAGGCATCAAAAGATTCCCGCTCTAATACAAGCCAGGTTCAATCTTTTTCCTCGCTTCACAGCTGTTCCGCTTCCCTATTTTATCACGTACTTCGTTCCTCTCCCCCTGCCCTCAATTTTCACAACACCTTTTTCCTCCATATCCTTCAACAACTGTGTTGTCTTTGACTTTCCAAACTGGACGTACGGGGCAATCTCACTGATTGATTTCAACATCGTCTTACTTAAAATCTGATATACCATTCTTTCGTCTTCCGATAAATTCAGATCCTTTTCAAAAACCGGAAGAGTAATCTTAATTGTATTTTCTGATACTTCAAATTCCGGTTGCTTTACTCCTTCTTCATAGAGCTGTTTTATCCGCAAAATCCCCGTGCCGAATATTTCCACAAATCCCAGTCTGTAAAATACATTTGCGAGGTTCCTGTTTCTTAAAACAGAAAGTTTTCCGGATAGATACTCCTCCTCTGTAATTCCGGCCGGCAACCCTCCGGGAGAAATAATTTCGATTCTGTCATTGAACATCGAAATTCTTATCTGAGATTCCACATCCCACACTCTATGAATCAACGCATTTGCAATTGCCTCTCTGAATGCAGCTTCCGGTATGATCTCTACCTTCTTTCTGTCAGCACCCTGTATTTCTTCGTATTGATAATAGTCCCTGAATACCTCCAACGTTTTTTCATATACAGTCAAAGCGGATACATGATCAAACGTCACCCTCTTTTGAATTATACTGATGTTTTCGCCAAACTTCACAATATCAATTCCGGGAAAATGATTGCTATCCGCCAGAATACCAGCCGCATTATTGTATCCGCCAGTATTGTTATATAAATTCAGTGTTTTCAAAGTATCCTGATTAAAGGTCTCAATCTGGATACTTTCTTTTAATTCCTGATATAAAACATCAAAGGTCAGTTCCTGGTCGTTACACGGTAATTCCTCAAATCTGATATTTTTCCCATCCAAAATCAGTCTTGATAATTCCAGCGTGTCAACCTCGATTGTCGCGGTATCATTTCTCTTGTATGCTTTTGATTTATATAAATACGGCTTTTGCATCCCGCTTTTTACGGTCAGTTTTATCGTCCTGTCATTATTTTGCAGCTCCAGCGTGTAATCAGGCTGTGGAGTAATGCTGTCATTAATTTTATTTTCTATGTCCACGCATGCTTGTTTTGCATTTGACAGTCCTTTAATATTGCCGACGTCATCAATACCAAAAAATATCTCTCCGCCATCATAGTTCGAAAAGGCACTTACTGTTTTCAAAAATGTATTTGTAATTGTTTCTTTAAACTCCGTCGTTCTCGTTTCACGCATACGTTTTGTGTCCTTTCCATTTTATGATTGCTTTGCTTGCATTTGTTTTCCTTCCGATAAGTTATATTATACTTATAAACACGCAAAAAATCAATCGCAAATTTTTACGATTGATTTTTTGCGCGAATCCTTAAATATAACGAAAGCCTCCCAGAACCCTTGATTTTCCTTGCATCTTTAAGCCTTTTAGGAATATTGCCGTGACAGCCAGGGAATTGGAATGATACCAAAGAGAAAAACAACAACTATCCCCCATTATATTTACAGAGTACAGAATGCAGATGCGGTTGAATTGTTTGATATTATATATGAAGTGTTTCTGGAATTTGCAAAAGCGGTCGCCGACAGTTAGGCGGCCGACAATTCCCGCCTCAGCCGCCGCATCCGGATCAGGTAGCTGGGGATCAGGATCAGATCTGCACCCAGCCACGCCAGCACCTCTGCGTAGAAGATACCGGCTTCTCCGACCAGCAGGGGGAGCAGGATGGCGGTTCCGGTGCGCATGACAAATTCCGCGATGCCGGAGACCATCGGGAGCAGCGTATCGCCCATCCCCTGCAGCGCTGACCGCGTGACGTGGAGGATATAGAGAACCGGAAGGCAGACACTCATCACAGCCAGATAATGGTACGCAATCGCGAGAGCAGCCTCTATTTCTTCGGCGGTACCGGATATAAACAGACTCAGGAGCATTTTTCCAAACAGCAGCATCGCGGCGCCGATCACGACAGAGGTAGCGATGGCGGTTACCAGTGCGGCGCGCATTCCCCTGCTGATGCGGGAGATTTTTCCGGCGCCCAGGTTTTGCCCGACGTAGGTCACCATCGCATAGCCGAAGGAGGTGGCGGCGATCTCGAGTACCCCGTAGAGCTTGTTTGTCGCTGTAAATCCTGCTATGAATAAAACACCATATCCATTTACGACAAATTGAACGATCATGCCGCCGATGGCGATGACCCCATTCTGAAAAGCCATCGGAAATCCCAATTTCATCAGGTACAGGCAGAGCGAACGGCTGATGCGAAAATCTGCCCGTGACAGGGATAAAAATTCAATACGGCGGATGCCCCGAAAGCAAAAGACGCCCGAACAGGCCTGCGCGAAAATAGTCGCCGCGGCCGCGCCGGCAATGCCCCAGTGAAAGACCAACACAAATACAAGATCCAGCGCGATGTTGATGCCGGACGCCAGCAGCATCGCGTAAAGCGGCGTTTTGCTGTCGCCAAACGCGCGGAGAATGGACGCCAGGACGTTATAAGCCATCACAACAGGAATGCCCGCGAACAGAATCCGCAGGTAAAGAAGCGCATCCCCCATGATTGAGTCAGGCGTCTGCAAAAGACCGAGCAGCGGACGGAGCAGGCACTGCCCGGCAAAGAGCAGAATCACGGCTAATACGGCCGCCAGTACGGCTGCGTTTGCCACCGTCCGTCTCAGTTCCCGGTAATCCTTCGCCCCAAAATCATGCGCCATCTTGATGGAAAAACCCTGTGAGAAGCCCTGAATGATGCCGAGCACCATCCAGTTGGTCCAGTCTGCCGCGCCGAGAGCCGCAAGTGCATTTACCCCCAGCGCCTGTCCCACGACCATAGTATCTACAAGCGTATAGAGCTGCTGAAACGCATTTCCAATCATGAGCGGCAGGGCAAAAAACAGAATCAGCCGCAGCGGTTTCCCTTCCGTCATGTTTTGTACACGTGATGTCATTTCTTTCGTCCCTATTATTAATCGGCATCAAAAGCTTCCCGCTCTAATACAACCTTGCATTGTTTTTTGTAGCAGGCAATCCCGTATTTGAGGATTTTGTGCATATCATCTTCTTTCAATTCTGCCGTGTAATTGTTCTTATTGATCTGATCCAGTGCTTCTGCACATGCCGAATCAAGATTCCCGCCTTCTGCATATTTCACTTCGATGACAATGCCGATTTCTTCCTCTTCAATTTCAATCTGGATATCATAGTAACCGTTTCCTGATTCCCGGTTTGAGGTTATGCCCCAATCGCTTTTAAAAAACATGATTCCCAGGATCAGGCCATGATAAAAGTTTTCCTTAAACTCTTTCCTCACTGCTGTATCGCGGATGCTGATTGTCTTTCCCATCCCTTTTGTAAAGACACGCTCGACATTGGCAGTATCACCATTTTTCAATGCGTTGCAGAATTCTGTCACCAGAGTGCCATCTTCTGCAACTTTTTCTTCAAACAATTCCAGAATAAACTCGCTGAAAATATCGCGAACCTCGTTATTCGGGACTTTCAGGCGAACCAGATTGCCATCCGGCATCTCGCTCGGAGTCAGGTAACCGGTTGCGAACAACAGACTCCACATGTTTTCAACGTTGTCATACATGGTATTGTAGGTCAGCTGTTCTTCGATTTTTTTCTGTACCGTTTCACCCGATATCAGCCGCTCAATCTGTGCTTTGGTCACACCATTGCCCATCCGCCGGATGAACTTCTTCACTTCTTCATTTCCGCTGGAATTCTTCCAATAGCTCTTTGGCCTCTTGTCGGTGCCTGTGAGCAGCTGGTCACACCAGTTGATAACATCCCATGGGTTATAAACATAGGTATTAACAACCCGGTATCCGTCATACCATTCTTTCGTTATATCAAAATAGGTAGAAAGACCATAATATTCCAGCATCTGCTGTACTTCTGTGTCTGTAAAGCCGAACCTTTCATCGCACCTCGTATCTAAAAGAGAATATATTTTCGGATTATTCAAACCAGTAAAAATGCTTTCCTTTGAAACTCTCAGGCAACCGGTCATGACCGCAAAATAAAGGCTTTGGTTTGACTTTAAAGCAGCATCCAGCATATTTCGGATCAGGACAATCATTTCATCATAATAATTGCGCTCATTTGCTTTTGCCAGGGGCACGTCGTACTCATCAATCAGGATAATCACTTTACGTTCGTAGTATTTTTCCAGGAGTTGAGATAGTGTATTCAGGCTGCTTGTAATTGTGGCAACAGACATAGCAAACGCACTTTTTAAAGTATCATCTACTTTCGTCAGCTGTGCATATCTTTTTCTGTCAGTCTCTGTGAGCCTTTCGCTTGTGGCGAGAAAAGAAAATCTTAACGCTTCTTTTGCAATAACGGTACATAGTTCATTTTTCGCAAATTCGTAATTGTTTCCATGGACAGTCTTTAAGCTAATGGAAATCACAGGAAACTGTCCCATGTATTTTTCGCAAAGCTGTGTCTCTTTGGAAATCTCAAGACCCTCAAATAAAGATTTATCGCATCCAATCTCCAGGAATGTTTTTAGCATACTCATATTCAAGGACTTTCCGAAGCGCCTTGGACGAGTAAAAAGATTCACTTTGCCCCATGCATTCAACAAATCCCTGATCATAGCCGTTTTGTCTACATAATAAAAATCTTCTGTGCGAATTTCCGCAAAATCATCAATCCCAATCGGGAGCTTTTTTTTCATACTATTATCAATCATGATTAAAGTGCTCCTTTCCCATGATGACTTCAGATTCCTCTGAATCTGTATCAGCACCTATATCCAATTCCATCCATTCAGCTTTTTTCGCTTCGCTTCTTCCTTACGACCATTATACATAAATTTGCAGGTAAATCAACAGTTCAGGGAGACAAAAAGGGGAGGCATCCGGCCGGACTCTGGGAAAAGAGAATGAATCTGTTATAGAGAGCCCGGGGAGATACAGATGGAGCATGAAAAAAACACCGCCCCCGATACTCCATGGTCATCGAAAACAGTGCTTTCAGTGCGCGATCAGGGGCTCGAACCCTGGACACCCTGATTAAGAGTCAGGTGCTCTTCCAGCTGAGCTAATCGCGCATATTCAATTTTCAGGTCCTGCGAGATTCCGAAAGATGTTGTTTCGATGTTGTTCATTTCTCGCGAACAAAGCGTATTATAATACAGTCGATTTAAAATTGCAACCCCTATTTTAGAAATTTTTTAGAAAAATTTTCGCGTTCGAAATTTTCACGGCAAAAATTTCAGCTGTGAAAAATATTTGATGAACAACAAAAGCAGATCTTCTGCAGCTTTCGGCGTCCTTTCGGAGTTTTTATTACCGCGAAAGAACCAGCTTGCAGATGGGGTTGCCCTGCGCCGAGAAGCGTTCTTCGTATTCGGTCATGATGTTGCCCTGCATCATTTCTTCGTTGTGGTGGAGGTCGAAGGTGCACGCGTCGAGATGCCAGCCGGATTCGCGGGCCTCATCGAGTGCGAAGTCGAAAAGGGCACGGTTGTCGGTCTTGAATTCGACATGACCGTCCGGCGTGAGTATCTGGTCGTAGCGGGCGAGAAATTCGCGGCCCGGGAGGCGGCGTTTGGCGTGGCGGTCCTTGGGCCAGGGGTCGGAGAAGTTCAGGTAGATTCCGGAGACCTCGCCGGGCCCGAAGACGTCGGTCAGCTCCTCCGCATCCATCCGCAGAAAAAGGAGGTTCTTCAGCGTGCTCAGCTGCTCGCGGCGCTCAAGCGCACGGATCAGTACGCTGGAATATTTTTCAATGCCGACGTAGTTCCGGTCGGGTTGGCGCAGCGCCAGCTCGGTAATAAAGCGGCCCTTGCCCATGCCGATTTCCAGGTAAAGCGGCTGCGCATGCTCAAAAACGGTATCCCAGCAGCCCTTCTTTTCTTTCATGATATCCTCATGGATGACGAATTCGCTTTCGGCGATGGCCTCGCGCGATCCGGGTATGTTTCGAAGTCTCATAGTGAAGGTCTCCCTCTTCTTGTGTCTGATGCGATCCTTTCCATTTTCTCAGAAAATAAAGAAATGTCAAGAGGCGGTTTTTCTTTGATTTTAGCAAATCGGCGTATTGACTTTATAACAAAGCTTTGGTAAAATCGTAAAGAAGATTTAAAAATTCTGTAATTATTTTAATTCTTTTATTACGGGAAACACGTTAAATTATTATTTCGTGAGGGTGTGAAGATGAGCATTGTAAAGAAATCGGTGTTACGTGTGGAAGAGACCGCAGCGGCCTGCGGAGAAGTTGGAGGTGCCAGTCGGCACAGAGCAGTCGGCGGCGTTGGAATGCGCCGGAGTGCGGAATATATAGGAAAGGATTCCGTGTCAGGAGCTGCCGGGGCGATTCGGGCAGAGGGCAAAGGGAAGGCGTTAAGAGCGCTTTGGCTGGCGATGCTTGCCTCGCTTCTGCTTGTGTTTGTGCAGGCAGTGCGTGCAGACGCGGCGTGGGAACAGACGGCCAACGGCTGGAGATATACGGTCACGGAGTCGCCGGGATATCTGACGGGAAAAGTGCAGATTGATTCCACGTGGTATTATTTTGATGAAAACGGCATTATGCAAACCAATTATTTTGCAACCGTGAATGAGCATCTCTATTATTTTGGAAATGATGGTAAGATGCAGATTGGCTGGATTACAACGGAGGATGGCACGAAGTATTATGCCAGAAAATCCAATGGCACTTTGTACGGTGCTTTGTATGTTTCTCAGTGGTACGGCAAGTATTATTTCCAGTCGGACGGCTCCATGGCGACCAGCACCTGGGTGGGCAACAAGTGGGTCAATTCGAAGGGAAAATACACGGGCAAGAAGAGAAGCGGCTTTGTGACCTGGAATGGGAATACCTATTATTATAAGACGTCCTCGTCAAGCTACAGCACAGGCTGGTTCAAGGTGAGCGGCAAGTATTATTACGCGAACTCGGACGGTATCGTGCAGAAGAGTACCTGGGTTGGCAAAAAGTATGTCAACAGTAAGGGCGTCATGGTGACCGGGAAGAAGACCATCAGCGGAAAGACCTATATTTTCCGGTCGAAGAGCGGCACGAGATATGCCAACCGCTGGGTGAAGTATAAAAATAAGTATTACTATTGCGGCAGCGGCGGTGTCGTGCAGAAGAGCACCTGGATCGATAGTAAGTACTACGTCAATTCCAAGGGCGTCCGGGTGACCGGTTGGCAGACGATTGACGGGAGCAGGTACTATTTCTCGTCGAAGGGCGTGAAGCAGACCGGTGTGAAGAAGCTGAGCGGGAAGTATTATTATTTTGCTTCGGATGGCGCTCTTGTCACATCCGGCTGGGCGAGCACGGATTATTATGCGGGCAGCAATGGCGTTCTGGTGACGGGGCTGCAGGAGATTGACGGAGAGATTTACTATTTTAGTACCTCCACCTGCAAGAAGATCACCGGTAAGATGAAGAAGGTTGGATCGAGCACCTATTATTTTTCTGAAGATAATGGTACAGCTGTTCGCAGCCAGGAAGTGTGCGTCAATGGTAAATATTATTATTTTGGCAGTGACGCAACGATGGTGACAAACCAATGGATCGATCAGAACTATTACGGAAGTGATGGCGCAAGGACGGAGACCCGTACAACTGGCTGGGTTAATTCGGGAACGGCCACCTATTATCTGGATTCCAGTTATAAACATGTGACTGGATGGATGTACAAAACGGATGAAAATGGTGTAAGAAATAAGTATTACCTTGATCCGGATGCGGACGGAGCCATGGTGACAGGGGTGAAGACCATCGGATCAAACAAGTATTATTTTTATTCCAGCGGAGCAATGGCGACGTCAACGACGATCACCGTCGGAACCGTGCAGTATACGATCAGCGCTTCGGGTGTGATTACCTCTGAGTCCAGCATTTCGGTCAGCGGCAGCACGACGGGCACACAGATTGTAAACTACGCATTGCAGTTTGTCGGCAATCCGTATGTCTATGGCGGGACGAGCCTGACGAACGGTGCGGACTGCTCTGGATATACGTATTCGGTATTTGCGAACTTTGGGATCAAGCTTCTGCGTACCGCGGATGAGCAGATGGACGGACCGTCCGCTTCTCAGATTTCGTCCGGGTATACGGCAGGTGTGGAGGTGAGTCTTGATTCCATCCAGCCGGGCGACCTTCTCTTCTACGGAACGACGAGCTACGCGTCGCATGTGGCGATTTATATCGGCAACGGTCAGATCGTACACGCCAGCAACTCGCAGGCGTATCCGGCCGGCGGCATCAAGATTTCGAATTACGATTACCGTACTCCGGTTAAGGCGATGCGGTACTGGTCCTGACAGATCAGAATGGCTGTGAACAACGGCAGCCGGATGATGCAGGAATGTGAAAAGAAAAGAATTGTAATAAATCAGAGGGGCTCCGCATGCGGAGCCCTTTTTCCGTTTGATGGAATAAGGGGGATGCTTCGATACAGGTATTTCAGCGCTGCTTTGACGCATATATTTATAAAAATTCATCCAAAGGGAGCCTGGTGTGGAAAGAAAAGAAGATAGGAAGTGGCCCCGGCTGCTTCCATATGTTATGCTCATTGTTCTGTTCGCGGCCGCGTATCTGCTGCCGGCCTATGGGGCAAGATGGCAGGCGGCAAACCGTTCAGAGAGCAGGACTGCTTCTTCGGATTCTTCAGACGAAAATCGCGGGGCGCGGGAAAAAATCGTACTTGATCCGGGGCATGGGGGCTTTGACTCCGGCATGGTTGGGGAGAGCGGTGCAAATGAAAAGGTACTGAATCTGATCTATGCGCAGAAGCTGGCGGTTCTGCTGGAAGCGGAGGGCTATGAGGTGGTGCTGACGCGCGAGACGGAGGACGGTCTGTATGACGCGGATGCTTCGGGCAAGAAGGCACAGGATATGGAGCGGCGGGTTGCGGTGATTGCGGAGGAAAATCCGGTTCTGACGGTGAGCATCCATCAGAACAGTTATCCGGAGGATGCTTCTGTGAAGGGACCGCAGGTGTTTTATTATGAGCAGTCGGCGGAGGGAGAGAAGCTGGCAGCGGCGATTCAGGAAAGTCTGAACGAGGAACTGGAAATCGAGCGGCCGAGGACACAGAAGGGAAATACGACTTATTACATATTAAAAAGGTCGATAAGTACGACGGTGATCGTGGAGTGCGGATTTCTGACCAATCCCGAGGAGGAGGCGCTTTTGCAGGAGGAGGCGTATCAGGATCAGGTGGTGCAGGCTATCTGCGATGGGATATTGAAGTATCTGACAGAATTACAGGGAAGCGGACAGGAAGGGCAGTGAAGGCCGGAGTGTAAATCCATCGGCTGCCATGCAAAGGGGATTTTGTCGCTCGAATCATATAATTGAATGTAAATCATACGATTTTGAATGAATTAGATTGCAAAGTGCTTCAGATAATGGTATTATGAGTGTAAAAAGAGGGGTGAATCAAAATGACGACAATCAGCATTCGGCTCAAAGATGATGAAAAGAAAGAGTTGGAGGAAATGTGCGCAGATATGGGAATGAACATATCTACTTTTTATTTGATTTATACGAAGAAGGCACTTAGAGACCGGCGTATTCCATTTGATATTGAAGCACCGTACGATCCTTTTTATTCTGAAATGAATCAAGCCTATCTGCGCAAAGCGGATCACCAGGTCAAAACAGGACATGTAATAGAGAAAACAATGGAGGAACTGGAGGCTATGGAAGTTGAGTAAAATTATGTTTGCCGAGAGTGCCTGGGATGAGTATCTTGAATGGCAGACACTGGATAAGAAGACGCTAAGAAAAATCAATGGCCTGTTAAAAGAAATTCAACGGAGCCCATTTGAGGGTTCTGGCAAACCGGAACCATTGAAGGGTGAACTGAGCGGTATGTGGAGCTGAAGGATTAACGGCAAGGATCGACTGGTTTACCGTTATGAAGATGGAACCGTTATTATCGAGCAGTGTCAGGGGCATTATGAAGATAAGTAATGATTATGGAAAATGTTGCTGAATAATTCGAGAAAAAGCACTCCGATTCTTGATCTTCCGGAGTGCTTTTTCTATGGGTACAGGGACAAAGCCCGGCATGCTTTCTTAAATCACAGCTTGATATTTTTGAACAGGGAAGCGAGCGAGGTGGTCGCGTTCTCTGCTTTCGGCATTTTGTAGGTCTCCTCCTCGATTTCCTGGGCGGCGACGTCTTCGAGTGCCTTCATGCTGAGGCTGATCTTGCCGTCCTTCACTGCGATGACCTTTACCTTCACCTTCTGGCCTTCCTTGAGTACGGCGCCCGGGTGCTTGATGCGCTGCTGGCTGATCTGAGAGACGTGAACCAGACCGCTTAATCCCTTGCCGAGGTCAATGAATGCACCGTAGTCCTTGATGGTCTCTACGGTACCCTCGGTCACCAGTCCGACCTCCACGTTGGAGATGCGCTGCTTGCGCTCTTCGCGCTCCTTCTCCCGGAGGATGTCGCGGGCGGAGAGCACCAGATGCTTTCCTTCCGGCTCGGCTGTGATGACGCGGACCTCGATTTCTTTGCCGACGTATTCATCCAGATTCTCCACATAGGAGAGGGCAAGCTTGGATGCCGGGATGAATCCGCGGATGCCTTCCACGTAGGCGGTCACACCGCTCTTGACTGCTTCGCTGATCTTGACCGTGATATTGGTCTGGTCCTTCTCAAGCTGCTGCAGGCGCTCCCATCCGAGCACGGCTGCCGCTGCCTTCAGAGAAAGCTGAATCCGGCCCTGCGCGTTGTCGCGGCGGATGACGGTGGCGGAAATCTCCTGCCCGATCTCGAAATCGCGGAATGTGAAATCAGGATCGTCGCTTGCGTCCTCCCGGCGGACGATCCCGTCCGTGTAAATGCCGAGATCCACAGTCAGCTCTTCATCCGATACGCCGATGACGGTGCCCTTGAGAATGTCGCCCTCGTGAATCGGCTTCATGGAAGCGGTGATGGCTGCGTCATAGTCCGCCATGCTCTCTGCGGGCGCTTCCGCCGCTGCCTCGGCCTCCGTCGCTTCTTCCGCGGGTGCCTCTGCTTCCGCTACTGTCTCCGCGGGTACCTCAGCTTCCACCGCTGCCTCAGCTTCCACCGCTGCCTCAGCCTCCGTCACTGCCTCCGCTTCCACAACTGCTTCTGCCGGTGCTTCTGCCGCTGCCTCAGCCGCCGTCTCGACCGGGACGCCAGCTTCTGCTTCATTGGTTTCCTGTGCAATTACCTTTTCTTCTTCGCTCATTTCTCCTTATCCTTTCCTGAAATGTTTCCGGTGTCTCTCATTCTATCACAGCTTTTTGGATTTGAACACAGAAAAAAAGTCAGAAATAACAAAAAATGAGAAAAAGAGTTTAAAAATTACACGGTCGGTGGTATACTGTTTGAAAAAGAGCATAGAAACAGGTAGCAGAGTATGAAGACAGTTTTGGAAGATATGCGGGATGGGGTCCGAATGGACGGAATCCGCCGGGCGGGTGATATCCTGCTTTCCGGCGGCCTGGTGGCTTTCCCGACGGAGACGGTGTATGGTCTGGGCGCCAATGCGCTGAATCCGGAGGCGTCCGCGAAAATATACCGGGCGAAGGGCAGACCATCGGACAATCCGCTGATCGTGCACATCGCTGACTGGGAAGCGATAGAGAGAATTACCGTGGAGATTCCTCCGGAGGCGAAGCTGCTGTCGGATGCGTTCTGGCCGGGGCCTCTTACGATGATTTTGAGGAAATCGGCGGCGGTGCCGTATGCGACGACCGGCGGGCTGGATACGGTGGCTGTACGTATGCCGGACAATGAGATTGCGCGCGCACTGATTCTCGCGGGGGGCGGCTATGTGGCGGCACCGAGCGCAAATACTTCCGGCAGGCCAAGCCCGACAACGGCTCAGCATGTGATGGAGGATATGGACGGCGTGATTGATATGGTTCTGGACGGCGGGCCGGTGTCCATCGGTCTGGAGTCCACGATTGTTGATCTGACAGAGGGGACGCCGGTGATTTTGCGTCCGGGATATATCAGCCAGGATATGCTGCGGCAGGTGCTTGGTACGGCCGAGATGGACCGGGGACTGACCTCGGAGGACCCGTCGGTACATCCGAAGGCACCGGGGATGAAGTACCGGCATTACGCGCCGAGGGCTCCTCTTTTTATTGTGGAGGGCAGCCGGGAGCATGTAGTGACGAAGATCAACGCGCTTGCTGCGGCGCAAAAAGAAGCGGGAGGGCTGGCCGGAGTGATCGCTGCGGACGAGACACGGGACTGTTACGCGAACGCGGCGGTGAAATCCATCGGCTCCCGTGATCAGGAGCTGACCATTGCGCAGCATCTGTACGAGATCCTGCGCGAGTTTGATGAGATGGACGTTTCAGTGATTTATTCGGAATCGTTTGAGACACCGCAGATGGGGGCGGCGATTATGAACCGTCTGATGAAGGCGGCCGGGCACCAGGTGATTACGGTGTGAGCGGTGCTTTTCCTGCAGGGGATCGGCACAGGAGCTGCCGCGCTTTGGAGGCGGATTCGATAGAAAAAGTATGGGGGCGGATTGATTGAAAAAATACGACAGACTTATTTTTGCCAGTAAGGGAGATACGGCTGCAGGCCCGATGGCCGAGGCAATTATGCAGAGCAAATATCTGCTGGATGAGCTGGATGTGACATCGAAAGGGCTGGTTGTGCTGTTCCCGGAGCCGATTAATCCGAAGGCGGAAGCTGTGCTCGTGAGCAATGGACTGACGATGAAGGAGCATATGAGCGACCCGCTGGTGCGTGAGGATTTCAATGAGCGAACGCTGATTCTGACCTTTACGGATGAGGTCAGACAGAAGGTTCTGGAAGCGTTTGAGCCGGAGCGCGAAGACCTGGTGCAGGTGCTTTACCGCTATGTCGGCGAGTCGGAGGGGCCGGAGAATCCGTACGGAGGTTCGCTGGCAGATTACGGAAAGTGTTTTTCCCAGCTGGAAATAATGGTGAAAAAGCTGGTAGTATTATTAAATGAGGAGGAATTGTTATGTTAGCAATCGGATGTGATCAGGCAGGTTACGCCCTGAAGCTGGAAATCATGAGTGATCTGGACAAGAAAGGGATTGCGTATAAGGACTGTGGTACTTATTCGGCAGACGCGGTAGACTATCCGGTTTACGCGAAGGCGGTTGTAAAGGAAATTCTCTCCGGCAACGCGGAGAAGGGAATTCTGATCTGCGGGACCGGCATCGGTATGTCGATCACGGCGAACCGCTACAAGGGTATCCGGGCGGCACTCTGCGGAGACTGCTTCAGCGCGGAGGCTACCAGGCTGCATAATGACGCGAATGTCCTGTGTATGGGCGCGCGTGTGGTCGGAGCCGGGCTTGCGGTGAAGATTACGGAGACGTTTCTGAATACTCCTTTTTCGGGAGCAGAGCGCCACGCAAGAAGGATCCATATGATTGATGAAGAGTAAATTACGGTTGTGCGGGAGCTGTCTGTGAATGCGTGAACGAAAGCGGGCGAAGCACTGGGCAGAATTCGCGGCTGTATACTTTGAAAATATTTAAGAATATTGCAAGGATTTATGAGGAAAATCATGGTAAGATAACACAAGGGTGTCCGTGCGGGCGGCATGTGTTTAGTATCGGCCGGACCGGCAGTGGAGGTACGGGTGTGTACGGCACGGGGCAATCCCTGATATCAGAAGTTATATTGTAAATAAAAGGGACAGAAACAGGTATGGAACGGATGGCGGCATCAGTCCGTATCCGGGAGGGAGAATTATGCAGAAGATTATGATTATGGATCATCCGGTGATCCAGCACAAGATTGGGATGATCCGGAGAAAAGAGACGGGATCCCGCGATTTTCGGGCAATGATCGGGGAGATTGCCATGTATATGTGTTATGAGGCGACGCGCGATCTGAAGCTTCAGGATGTGGAGATTGAGACGCCAATTGCGAAGACGACGGTGAAAGAGCTGAGCGGGAAGAAGCTGGCGGTCGTTCCGATCCTTCGCGCAGGGCTTGGTATGGTAGATGGTATGCTGGCGATGATGCCGACCGCGAAGGTGGGACACATCGGCCTTTACCGGGATCCCCAGACGCTGAAGCCGGTTGAGTATTATTGCAAGCTCCCGGCTGACTGCGATGAGCGAGAGGTTTTCGTGGTGGATCCGATGCTTGCAACCGGTGGTTCTGCGGTGGCTGCGATCCAGATGCTCAAAGACAAGGGGTGCAAAAGCATTCGCTTTATGTGCATTATTGGCGCGCCGGAGGGGATCGAAGCAATGAAAAAGGCGCATCCGGATGTGGATATGTATATCGGAGCACTGGATGATCATCTGAATGAACATGGGTACATTGTCCCGGGACTGGGTGATGCGGGAGATCGTATTTTCGGAACGAAATGACAGGCAGTGATTCCCTGACGATGAAGGGGAGGAAGGAAAAATGAAGAGATTGAAAAAAATTGCCGCGATTGTTCTGTCCGCAGCGCTGCTGACACAATCCTGCAGTATTTCCGGGCTCGCTGAGGAGGCCCAGGCGACCGAAGCGGCGGCGACGGAAGCGCAGACACAGGCGACCGAGGCGCAGACACAGGCAACGGAAGCGCCAGCGACGGAAGCGCAGACACAGGCGACTGAGGCGCAGACAAAAGCAACGGAAGCGCCAGCGACGGAGGCACAGACACAGGCGACCGAGGCGCAGACGAAAGCGACGGAAGCACAGACGCAGGCGACCGAGGCAGCGGCGACGGAAGCGCAGACGCAGGCGACCGAGGCAGCGGCAACGGAAACGCAGACGCAGGCGACCGGGGCGGAAACGGAAGCGCAGACGCAGGCATCTGAGGCGGCGACGGAAGCACAGTCCGCGGCGGATACGGAGTCGGAGGAAGCGTCAAAGAAAAAAAAGAGCGACTCGGAATCTGAAAGTGAGACGGAGCGGTCTGACCGGAAAAATACGGGAGATAAGCTGAAAAAGAAGACGTTATTAAGCAGGCTTTCCGGTGTACTTTCCTATCTCTTTGTGGCGGAGGAGACGGAGATTCCGGATGAAGTGACGGAGCTTTTGGCCGGGACACTGCCGGAGGAGAGCACGGTTGAGGATCTCATTTTGCAGGACGCGGAAGGGGCGGATCAGCTTTCTTCCCTGAAGGGGAGTTCTCTGGAGCTGGCGAACGCGCGGTCATCGAAGAAGGTGATGGTGCTGAATGTATATGCGGACGAGAATGGTGTGCTGGACGAGAGCCAGCTGGAAGCACTTTCCTCTGATAAAGCACTTGATGTGACGGATACGCTGTATGTGGTAAACGTGATTGCGGATTCTACCAGTCAGGCGCTCACATTTTCCGGCTATACGATCCGGAAATCCGGGGCGGCGGTTACGTATACGGACGCTTCGGAGGCGGGAGATGTTGTCTACAATTTTGCCGCGATGGACGGAGATTCGTATACAGGCTATACGGGAGCTTTGACACTCTCGGCCGGTATACAGGGTACAGTTCTTGCGCCGGAAGCATCTGTGACGGTACAGGGAGACCTTTCCGGAGCTGTTTACGCGCAGTCGGTTACTGTGGAAAGCGAAACGGCACAGCTGCTGCGCATTGTTTTCTCGAAGGGCGTGCCGGAGCCGGAAAGCGAGACGGAAAGCGAAACGGCGTCAGAGACGGAAACGGAAAGTGAAACCGAAACGGCGTCAGAGACGGAAACGGAAAGTGAAACCGAAACGGCAGCTG
>JAJQHZ010000054.1:1437-33631 GCA_021199475.1 Lachnospiraceae bacterium | reverse complement strand
GAAACCGAAACGGCGTCAGAGACGGAAACGGAAAGTGAAACCGAAACGGCAGCTGAGACGGAAATAGCAGCGGAGACCGAGACGGAAAGCGAGACAGAGACGGAGCTGGCGATGGAAAAGCTGGTTTCTTCTGTGAACCGGAACGATTCGAAGACGCTTCCGGATACGGGAATAATGGCGGCGGATGATTCGGGAGACGGAACGGAATCGACAGCATTGGAGTCCGGTGATGGGACCGAAGCGCCGACGACGGATTCTGAGACCGAAGCGGCCGATAAATCCATTACGGTATCTGCGCAGACGCTCTATGCGGCTTCCGGAACTGGCTCAGATTCAAAGGTAACCCTGACTGCAGAGACGGAAGTCACGTACTATGTGGCACTATTTGCTGCAGCGGATTCTACGGAATCGACGACAGAATCCACGGGTACGATTGCGGAATCGAATTCGGAGGATACCGGGACAACGACCACTGCGGATGCGGCGGGCTATGTCATTAACGGCACCACAATGACGTGTGCCTCGGATGTAAAGGAGCTGAAGTATGCCTCTGGTTCCACGGCGAGCCAGACGGTCACGTTTGATGCTCTTACCTCCGGTACCTATTATGTGGCGGCAACGGACAAGGACGGCGTACCGCTTACGGCAACAAGCACTCTCAACGCGCCGGTTGCTGCGGTGACGCTTTCGGATGACTCAGAGGCGGCAAAAGCGCAGACGGCGGTTCTGGAGTATGTATACAGCGGCGCCTGGACCGAGGGAACCTTTGGATATACCGTGGATCTGGCAATTACTCTGAACGTCCTTGACCGGTCGGGAAAAGCACTGACGGGTTCGGAGACCTTTTACGCAAATGTTTACAGCGATACGGCAAAGACGACCGCGGTGACTGCCACGCCAATCACATTTGCCATGAATGGCGGCAGTTCACTGACCCAGACGGTTACTCTGACGGCGACGGCAGCGCAGCAGACCTTTTATATCGTCGAGACTGACAGCACCGGTACGGCTGTGACGGGCGGAGAGAATGGCTTTGCCTATACTATTTCCTATTCGGAATCCGATGCGATCGCGGTGAACTGCGGCGATACATCGAAGGCCGTGACGATCCAAAACAAACTGAATGATACGACGGTGAAAATCCGTGTAGTCAGCGCTTCCAATGGAAGCCTGCTTTCGGGCGCGAAGCTTGCACTGAAGGACAGTTCAGGAGCGATTTATGAGGTAAGCGCGGCGGGAGGCAAGACCTTTACCTCCGGCACATCAGACATTGTCTGGACGAATGCGCTGACCGATGGAGAGACCTACTACCTGACGGAAATTACGGCTCCGAGCGGTTATACGCCGGTTCCGGATGTGAAGTTTACAGTGACCAGAGGCTGCACGACCGAAGTGGTTCTGACGAACACGGCAACCTCCACGACCAGCTATGCACTGACCGTCACCAAGCAGGTCTATGTGGGCGATTATCAGGTGTACGCTTATGATACGACGACCGGCAGCTATAAGGCAAAGGGCGCGTATACGTACTATGTGGCGTTGTTTTCAGACTCGGCGCGCACGAAGAAGGTCAGCGATGTGGTGTCGCTGGACGTGAGCGGATTCAGCGGCAGCGTGACCTTTTCCAACCTGAAGAAGGACGGGGTTTACTACGTATCGGAAACGGATCAATATGGGATTGTTAAGTCATCGACGAGCTCGCTTACGATCCGTTATACGAACAGCGGAAGAGTGACGATGTCGGAGAAGGCGCGGAGCATGGCGGTGCAGAATGTTTATTCGTCCCTGCCGGGCGGCTATCGCTATACCGGAGTTCTGTCCCTTACGCTGAATGTGACGGATTCCTCGGGGGCAGCGGAGGCAGTGACCAATACATTCTATCTGGGCATTTACCGGACTTCGGATTACAGAGACTCCCCGACGATTGTAAAAATGTCTCTTTCCAATGCATCAACCGTGACGGTGAACCGGCGGATCCTCCTCTCCGGGGAGAACAGTATGACTTATTACATCGCGGAGGTGGATTCCAGTGGAAACCGGATTACGGATTCTTCGGATTTCTCCTATGTGGTGAGCGTGAATAGTCCGACTGTGACGATCACGAAGGGAAGTACGCAGTCTGTAACGGTTACGAATAAGCTGAAAGCGACGAAGGTGACACTTTATCTGACGAAGCGCGTATATGAAGGGACAGAAGCCAAGGCGGTCTCTGAGACGTTTTATGCAGGTCTGTTTAAGGACGAGGCCCTGACGGAGCTGTATGCGGATCCGATTGCGCTGAAGCTGGAAAACGCGAGTGAAAAGACCTTAAAGCTGACGCTGAATCTGGGCACGGCATCCGGTGTGACAATTTATATTGCCGAGACCGACAAGGATGGCAATGTGATTACCAATCAGCGTTCGTTCGGCTATCAGATCCGGATTGTCAATGCAACGGCGGCATTTACGCAGGACAATCTGGCGATACAGACGGTTCTGATGAATTCGGTGTACGGTTCGACCTCCGAGGATGACTGGGAGTCGATCCTGAATACGACGTCCTCCAATCTGATGGGTGACTCGAGCTATTATTCTCTGGATGATAATGGTTACGTTTCCGGAGAACTGGCGAACGTGCAGACCGGGGATGATACCCCGCTGGTCGGATACCTGGTTTTGATGGGCGCGGCACTTGCTGTACTTGGCTGGGAAATCCGGAGAAGACGTCTGCGGGCATAGCAGGGGCATTGCCGGATGAGGCGATACTTCTATTGATCGTTTTTTTCTGAAAAAATATTGTTTGCGGACCGCGTGTAATGCGCGGTCCATTTTTTCATATAATTACAGTAAGAAACTCCGCACGGGTGGATGTATGGGCATACTTTTATACCTGTCTGAACTGATTATTCCATTTATGGTATTTTATGTGATGGGGAATGGGCTGGCATCGAAGGTGCCGGTCTATGACAGCTTTCGAAGAGGTGCTCAAAAAGGCCTTGAGATGGTTGTGAAGCTTGCGCCGGCCCTGATTGGGCTGATGGTTGCGACCGGAGTGCTGCGTGCGTCTGGTTTTTTGGATTTGGCGGCTGTGTTCATTGGCAGAATTCTGCCAGACGAAATACTTCCGTCCGCCGTGGTGCCGCTTGGTGTGGTAAAGCTGTTTTCCTCCAGTGCGGCTACAGGTCTTTTGCTGGATATTTTCCGGGAATACGGGACTGATTCGTATACTGGCCTGACGGCATCTCTGATGCTGTGCAGCACAGAAACGGTATTTTATACAATGAGCATTTATTATACGAGTGTGGGGATAAAAAAGACGCGCTATACACTGTATGGCGCGCTGTTTGCTTCTATGGCAGGGATGGCTGCGAGTGTGGTGCTGGCGCGTTGGATGCTGAGATAAGGGCAGCCTGAGCGGTTACGACCGGTGATAAAATTATAGATTGCAGTTCTATCTGTGCCGTGGTATGATACTGTCATATGTAGTATTTGTCTCTACTTCGGTGATACCCGGTCGGCGGCGGGATTTTTAAACCGTGCTGAGGAGCTGTTACGAAATAATTGATGCATCCGGCTCCGCCTGATACGCGAATGCAGGGCATAAAAGCCTCGACGCTCGACGCTCGACGCCCCGCTGCGCCTACGTTTTTATGATCTGTGCTTCACACGTTATCCGGCACAATCTGGGCATGTTATTTTGCGACAGTTCCTAAGAAACAGACAGGAAATGCACATGGAATTGCGATACGGGATGCCGGGCATCGAATGGGACAATATGACGAGGATATGGACAGTGGGAGGAAGCAAAAAGAGAATGGGCAAAATAGCGATTGTGACGGACAGCAACAGAGGCATCACACAGGCGGAGGCGAAGAATCTGGGAATTTATGTAATTCCGATGCCGTTTTACATTAATGGGGAACTGTTTTACGAGGATATTGACCTGACGCAGGAGGAATTCTACCGGCAGCTGGAAGGCGGCGCAGAGATATCGACCTCCATGCCTGTGGTCGGGGACGTGACGGACCTCTGGGACCGGCTTTTAAAGGAATATGATGAGATTGTACATATCCCGATGTCGAGCGGGCTGAGCAGCACCTGCAGCACTGCGCGGATGCTTTCACAGGCAGATGAGTACGCGGGACGGGTGTTTGTTGTGGATAATAAGCGAATTTCTGTGACGCAGAAGCAGGCGGCTCTGGATGCGCGGACGATGGTGAGTCTGGGATGGAGTGCGGCGCGAATTCGTGATAAGCTGTTGGAAACGATGCTTGACGCAAGCATTTATATTACATTGGATACGCTGTCCTATCTGAAAAAGGGGGGCAGGGTGACTCCGGCGGTGGCGGCCATCGGGTCTCTGCTGCGGATTAAGCCGGTGCTCCAGATTCAGGGGGACAAGCTCGATGCGTATGCGAATGCCCGGACCAAAAAGGCGGCGCGGACTATGATGCTCGACGCGATTCGCAAAGACAATCGTGAGCGGTTTGGCGCGGATGAACGGGCTGAGGGGATCCAGATCGCGATGGCGTATTCGGGTGCATATTCGGAGGAGGTGCAGGCCTGGCGGCAGGAGCTGGAAGCGGCCTTCCCGGCGCATAAAGGAGAGATTCTGGTGGATCCGCTTTCGCTGAGTGTTTCCTGCCACATCGGTCCGGGTGCGATTGGGTATGGATGTATGAAGAAATTAAAATTCTGAACCGGATGGACATCTGATCTGGTGCGCTGCGCGGGGGCACTCCCGGACGAGATGCTTTGTATAAACGGATGTTTGGGCGGGTGTTTTGTGCGGATGGATGCGGGATAGTGAGATCAAATTGCCATTGAATGCTTATACGGTGTCCGTGAGCTTTTTCTGACACCAGGCTTTGAGGAGATCAAACGGTGCCGGACCAATCTCCAGGACTGCCTGATGAAATTTTTTGAGCGTGAAGCCATTCACCGTTTCTGCAAAGGAGTCCCGCAGAGCCACAAAATTCAGATATCCGACATAATACTGCAGATAATTTGCCGGGGCTTCGAGAATGGCTGTATAGAGAGAAGAGGACGTTTCTTCTGAGAAACCGAGTGCGGTCAGAAACGCGCGCACCTCTTCCGGCGTATAGCCGCGGTAGTGGATACCGATATCCAGCAGGGATGCAATTCCGAGCGTGAAGGAACGGTTGAGCCGGCTGATTTCGGTGTCTGTGTCAGAGGTGCTGTTGGATGACTGATAGCTGCTAATGCCGGTGCTGCTGTCATAGAGTGAGTAGGCATACATCTCCACATAGGTCGCCCATCCTTCCGTATAGCCGCCGACATCCAGCAGATTGCGGAGCAGGTCGGGAGACTGGGAGGCAAAGTATACAGACTGATACAGATGCCCCGGATAGCCTTCATGCGCAAGCGTTGTGTAGAGATCAAGTCCCGAGTAGCCGCCTGCCGGGTTGATGTAGATGACATTGGCGGTATAGTCGTCGATGGTCGGCGTCAGATAGAATGCCGGGCTTAAATATTCCTGCAAGGATTCGTGGACGTACTTGATTTCACAGGAAACTGTCGGAAGCAGCGGAAAATCCGTGGTGATTTGCTGGCGCAGATTCTCCAGCATCGAGGCGGGCGAATCATCTTCGGGTGATTCGTCTGTGCCAGAAGGTTCTGTGGAGTTGTTTTCCGGCGCGAGGAGCTCCTGTATGGCGGTATAGTCCGCGACCATCTGTGTTTTGATCTGCTCTTCCATTTCTTCGATGCTGCGGCTGTCCCCGACCTTGCTTTTCACGAGATATTCGTAATACTTTTGCCCGTCCGGGTAATAATACAGCCCCATCTCATTCGTTCCGGTTCCCTCTAGATCGGCGAGTCCGGCAGCCAGATTCTGCCAGGCCGGAAGAACATATCCGATCAGGATGGACTGGTTTCGCGTTTTGTATGCAATCTTTTCATCTGCGGTCAGATTGCTGACCGCGTCTATTTTTTTATCAAAGATTTCCATCAGATAATGAGTTTTCGTATCCGACGCAAATTCCAGGCACTGCTCGATGACATCGAGCGCACAGCCGCTGCTCATGAACAGCCCGGCTTCAGATTTTTTTTGCTCAAAGGAAAGGATAGAGTCAAAATAGTCCGGGATCTGTGTGAGCAGCTCAAGATAATCCTCAATATCCCCTTTTGTGCGGAATGCGTACTCTGCCAGGAGAATCGGGAGCTGCGCCTGCACTCCGAGCGTCGGACCAAGCGGCTCATCGTAGAGGAGAAATTCGGCTGCGCTCAGCTCCGTCTCCAGATAATCCGCAAATACATCGTAGGTAAGCTGCCTTTTTTCGGAAAGCTTATCATAGTCGAACTCCAGCAGAGCCTCCTGATAATTTTCCAGAGCAGCGACAGCCGCCTCACGCGCCTCCAGAGAGGAGCTTCCAAGCGATACCTCCGCATTGTCCAGCCCGTATTCGGACGGGTCGGCAATCAGATAATGAAGATTCAGCGTGTTCCCGGACAGTTCTTCCCGGAAGACCTCTTCTGTGAATGCGGTAAACCGCTGTTCCTCCGTTTGCAGAAACGAGGGCGGATTTGAGACAAAGTGGCAGATAAGAAGAGTGGCCGAAGCGGCAAAAAGAGGCAGGAGAAGGTACCGGATGGCGGATGCTATTTTCCGGTTAGAGGTTTCAGTGTCTTGCGCGGCGTGATTTCGGATTATGTATGCCATAGGAATCCTTTTGAAAAATTCTCAGGATATTGTATGCGGATTATTGACAGGGTATGATAGCAGAAAATATTTACAGAAAAGAAAACGATAAATGATTTTGTTGCGTATTAGCACAAATTCCATCTTTTCAAAACAAATAAGAGATGCTATAATGCATTTGTTGCTGCACCCAAACTGGTAACGGAGAGGGGGTGCCTGTATGTTTAGTGTTCTTTCGGTCCTGATCTCCGTCACGGCAAATGTAGTTGCCTGCTACATATGCAAATGGCTAGATGGAGAGGATTAGTCGGCAACCATAGCCTGAAGGGACACCTCACCGTTAACGAGGAAGAAACCCCAGAGTGCTGCAACACTCTGGGGTTTCGCCTGCGTTTAGTATACTTTCGTTTGCCTGTGTGTACTGTACCATAACCAAATGAAATTTTCAACCCCTTTTTGCAAAACAAAAGAAAATTTGGAAACACGGTTGACTTCTGAGAGGCTTTTGCTTAAACTATACGGGAAAACTCACATCTGCATTTGGCGGCAGAGCATGGGATGTTTATGATGCACAGGGGCGCAGACCCTTGTACCACTACGATATAAAAGGGAGACAGAACGATGAGCAAAGAGAAGTATTACATCACTACCGCGATTGCCTATACCTCGGGCAAGCCGCACATCGGAAATACGTATGAGATCGTGCTCGCGGACAGCATTGCGCGGTTCCGCAGGGAGCAGGGGTATGACGTATTTTTTCAGACCGGAACGGATGAGCACGGGCAGAAGATTGAGCTGAAAGCGCTTGAGACCGGCGTGACGCCGAAGGAATATGTAGATAGCGTCGCCGGGGAGATTCACCGCATCTGGGATCTGATGAACACCTCCTATGATAAATTTATCCGGACGACGGACAAGGATCATGAGGCACAGGTGCAGAAGATTTTTAAGAAGCTCTATGATCAGGGCGATATCTATAAAGGCTCGTATGAGGGGATGTACTGTACGCCGTGCGAGTCGTTCTGGACGGAATCGCAGCTGGTGAACGGCCGGTGTCCGGACTGCGGGCGTGAGGTGAAGCCCGCGAAGGAGGAGGCGTATTTCTTTAAAATGAGCAAATACGCGGACCGCCTGATCGATCATATCAATACGCATCCGGAGTTTATCCAGCCGGTATCGCGCAAAAATGAGATGATGAATAATTTCCTGCTGCCGGGTCTGCAGGATCTGTGCGTATCGCGGACTTCATTTCAGTGGGGCATTCCGGTGACGTTTGACGAGAAGCACGTGGTCTATGTCTGGCTGGACGCGCTGACCAACTACATCACAGGCATCGGCTACGACTGTGACGGGGAGAGCACGGAGCAGTTTAAAACGCTCTGGCCGGCGGATCTGCATCTGATCGGGAAGGACATCATCCGCTTCCATACGATCTACTGGCCGATTTTCCTGATGGCGCTTGGTCTGCCGCTGCCGAAGCAGGTGTTCGGGCATCCGTGGCTGCTGCAGGGCGGCGAGAAGATGAGCAAATCGAAGGGCAATGTTCTTTACGCGGACGATCTGGTGGATGTGTTCGGCGTGGATGCGGTGCGCTTCTTCGTGCTGCATGAGATGCCGTTTGAGAATGATGGTGTGATCACCTGGGAGCTGATGGTTGAGCGAGTGAATTCCGAACTCGCCAATACGCTGGGCAATCTGGTGAACCGGACCATCTCGATGACCAATAAATATTTTGACGGCGTGGTGACCAGAACCGGGGAGAGCGAGCCGGTGGATGAGAATCTGAAGGAGCTTGTGCTGGCCGTTCCGGTGAATGTGGAAAAGAAGATGGACAGCCTGCGCGTCGCCGATGCCATTACAGAGATTTTCACACTCTTTAAACGGTGCAACAAATACATTGATGAGACAATGCCGTGGGCACTCGCGAAGGATGAGACAAAGAAAGACCGCCTGGCCGAGGTGCTGTACAACCTGATTGAGAGCATCACAATCGGTGCTTCGCTTTTGGAATCATTCATGCCTGAGACTTCGGCACGGATTCTGACACAGCTGAATGCGAAAAAGCGTGCCCTGGAAACGATGGATACGTTCGGGCTTTACGAGTCCGGCACGAAGGTGACAGACAAGCCGGAAATCCTGTTTGCGCGGCTGGATCAGAAGGCAGTGCTTGCGCAGGCGGAGGAGATCCGCAAGGCACAGATGGCGGAATTTGAGGCGGAAAATGCAAAGCATATAGAATATGAAGCACAGAACAACGGCGCAGCGGGAGCTGCTGCGGAAACCGCAGCTAACGCTGGCGCGGGCAAAGCGGCAAATGCATTGGCGGCGGAAAATGCAGATGCAGCAGATAAAACGGCAGGTGCATCGGTATCGGCTGCGAAATCAGCGAAAGCGGCCAGCGGGGAAGCGCAGATTCAGACGAATGCAGATCCGGAGAGCGCAGCATCGACAGGCGTGCAGGGAGCGCCTGAAGCTTCCGGGGAGGAACTTACGGTTACTCTGAAGGATGAGATTACCTACGATGATTTTGATAAGTTTCAGTTTGCGGTGGGCGAGATCATCGCCTGCGAGGAGGTAAAGAAGTCGAGAAAGCTGCTCTGTTCTCAGGTGAAAATCGGAAACCAGGTGCGGCAGATCCTTTCCGGAATCAAGTCCACCTATTCACCGGAAGAGATGGTAGGCAAAAAGGTCATGGTGCTGGTCAACCTGAAGCCCGCGAAGATGGCAGGTCTGGTATCGGAAGGAATGCTGCTCTGTGCGGAAGACGCGGATGGGAACCTGTCCCTGATGACACCGGAGAAGGCAATGCCGTCCGGAGCGGAAATCTGCTGATGGATTGAGAATTACAGGACCGGAATGAAGTGCAGAAGTGCAGACAGCGTCCGGCTTCAGCCGGAAAATTTCCTTACGCGCCCCTGATCGAGTAGGAGGCGGCTGGCCGAACTCCTATTCGCCTGCGCGGGGCGCGTGTGGCGCAAGCCACAATACTCCTTACGTGCCCCTGTGCATAAAAGAGACCCCGTGGTCGGCTTCAAAAGCTGATAACGGGGTCGTTTTAAGTCTTTTATGTTTTACGCGAATGCGTTCCAACTCTATTGCGGGCATCCATCGTCCGGGCGCATACAGTCTGCTTTTTATTCCATCGTCCGGGCGCATACAGTCTGCTTTTTATTCCATCGTCCGGGCGCATCCGGACTGCTCTTTATTCCATCGTCCGGATATCATACAGCGTGAACTGATTGCGTCCGCTGTTTTTCGAAATGTACAGCGCCTTGTCGGCCTTCTGGTACAGATCCATGAAATTCTTGGCGTGCTGCGGGAAAAGGGAAACGCCAATGCTGCAGGATGTCTTGAAGGAGGGCTGAGAGTCGACCTTGATCGAGCGCACCATCTGACAGACCATCTCGGCTTTTTCCACGGCCATCTCCGGAGTCGCGTTCTTCATAAAGACGCCGAACTCGTCGCCGCCCAGGCGGCCGATGATGTCTGTATCACGAAAGATCTCCCGCAGACCGTTGCCGATCGCGCTCAGGACGATATCTCCGACCGCATGCCCGTACACGTCATTGACTTCCTTAAAATGATCTACATCCAGCATCAGGAAAACCTGTGTGCCGTCGCAGGCTTCATCCGCGAGCCAGAGCTTAATATATTCCTCCGCGGTCTTTTTGTTGCAGATGCCGGTCAGCGCGTCGGTCTCCGCGAAATGAACCAGATTCTTCTGCTTGCGGAATGTAACGACAAGGATGATCAGCAGCACCACCAGCACACCGATCGCCAGCACCTGAAACAGCCTGGTTTCGTAGTAGGTAAACTGACTGTAGGAGGCATGCGCGTCCTCCACGTTTACGATATAGCAGAGCATCCAGTTGCTGACACCCAGTGGTTCGTAATAACAATAATAGGATTCGGTCGCTTCGGCCAATGTAATCAGCCGTGTAACACCGTTCTCCAGGTCTTCAATCCACTTTGAAACACTGAAGCTTTCTTTTTTGCCATCGGAAGTGGTAGTCACGGAACGGAATCCTTTGTAAATCTGAGTCAGGCTGTCGCCGGTGTCCAGATCAAAAAGCTCGGTGCCGCTCTGAGAGATCACAGTGCCATCCTCATCCTGCGAGACAATCAGGAACTGTCCGCTTCCCTCATAGATTTCATTGATCAGCATATCACCCAGAGCACTGATGTCATAAGATCCGCCGAGCACGCCGACGACTTCCTCTTCATGAAGGATCGGAACACTGAAAATCACGCGGGTCGTGCCGTCCACCTTGCTTTCCACCGGCTCACTGAGCGAGCGTTCTCCGCTCATCGAAGTCTGAAAATACTCACGCTCAGAGAGATCCCTCACAGAGCCATTGCTGTAATAAGCGGTACCCTCCGAATCAATCAGGGCGATCAGGTCAAGGCTGCTTTTTTCCGCAACATTATTGATCAGCCGAAGGGAATCCTCCGTGATCAGATTTGTGCTTTTGCCGAGGTAATCGGCAATCCCCTCCAGATATTCATACTGGAGTTCAATTGTGTTCTCAAAATGAGATTGTTCGCGGTCCAAAGTAATCTGAATGGTGTCCTTTGCGTTTTCCCGGATCGCCAGTCGGTTGTAACGGAAAAAGACACCAATGCTGACGACGCTGAAAATCAGGAACAGAGTAAGCATGACCGCGTAAAACGGGGTAAGATTTTTGTTTTTTTGCAACGAATGTATCCTCCAGGCTCAAAAAATGCATGAAAATGCCGTGCATTTTTCAATCACGAACTTTCTTTTTTCGTAAGTATAGCATAGAAGACTTAAAAATAACAGCTTTTTTGCGTAATTTTTAACAAAAAATATTTGCCTTTTTCTGGGGGGTTGCGTGGATGGTAAATTTCTGAAAAAAGGCATAAAAAAGACATGTGTCATGTCTAAGTCCTATGCTTCGGATTGTATGGCACGGATGTGACATGTGGTAATCGTTGAGCAAGGAGAACGAATCGGATTGAAATATAAATTGACGCTGCCATTTCCCTGTGCTATTTTATTTGCATAGGAAAATTGACGTTTATGCAAAAGCATAGGAAATCGTTTATGGAAACCGTTCATGGAAACCGTTCATGGAAACCGGAAAGCCGGACTGATTTTGAAAAAGCGGCTGTTGAAATAGATGAAAGGTCGGAAAAAGATATGCAATTTATTGATATGCACTGTGATACCCTGATGATGCTTTATGCGTGTGACCCGCAGAATGCCCAGCTGTATGATTCTGCGTATACATCCGTCGACTTTAATCGGATGAAGGAAGGGGGAGAGCTCGCACAGTTTTTTGCGATTTTTCTTCCATCGGATGAATATCGCGGGTACCGGAATTCCAAACTGCTGCCGGATCGGGAATACATCGATACGCTCTGGAAGTACCTTATGGACAATCTGAAGAACTATCCGGAAATCATCGCGCAGGCAAAAAACGCAGAAGAGCTCCGGGCAAACCGGAAGGCCGGAAAAATGTCCGCGGTGCTGACCATGGAGGACGGCCGCGCGGTCGACGGCCGGATGGAAAACCTGGAGGAATTTTACAAGATGGGATTCCGCGCGCTGTCGCTGACCTGGAATTATCACAATTGCTTCGGAGCGCCGAATTCCAGAGATCCGGAGATTATGAAGCAGGGACTTACGGATTTTGGAAAGGAGGCAGTCCGGTATATGCAGGAGCTGGGGATGCTGGTGGATGTTTCTCATCTGTCAGACGGCGGCTTTTATGATGTGGCTGATATCTGCAAAAAGCCGTTTGTGGCGACCCATTCCAACGCCCGGGCGATCAGCCCGCATCCGAGGAACCTGACGGATGACATGATCCGGACACTCGGAAACGCGGGCGGCGTGACCGGAATTAATTTTGCGGCCTGTTTTCTGAATGAGGATACGACCTGCAAGGACAGCACCGCAGTCATGATGGCGCGGCACGCCAGACACATCGCGGATGTCGGCGGCGTGGACTGCGTGGGCATCGGCACAGACTTTGACGGGATCGGCGGGAATCTGGAGATTTCCGACTGCTCTCAGATGTCCATTCTGGAGAACGCTCTGTCAAAGGAAGGCTTTACTGGAAACGAAATCGAAAAGATTTTTTACAAAAATGTCCTCCGCGTGATGGAAGAGGCGATGAAATAGGAGGCGTTTTATGAGCGAACAGGCGAATAAAACTGCAACGGGAAGGAATCTGGATTTGACGGGCCAATCCGGAACAAGTAAAAGAGTATGTGCTGGTCTTTTGGCTCATGTGGATGCCGGTAAGACGACACTTGCGGAGGGGATTCTCTATCTGACAGGGCGCATCCGAAGTCTTGGCCGCGTGGATCATCAGGATGCGTTTTTTGACAATTTTGAACTGGAGCGCAGCCGCGGAATCACGATTTTTTCGAAGCAGGCGCAGGTCGTTCTGGAGGCGAAGAGCGGCGGGGAGTCACGGGTGCAGTTAACGCTTCTGGACACGCCGGGACATGTGGATTTTTCGGCGGAGATGGAGCGGACGCTGCAGGTGCTGGATTATGCGGTTCTGGTGATTAGCGGTGCGGATGGGGTGCAGAGCCATGTGGAGACACTCTGGCGGCTGCTTGCCCGCTACGGGATTCCGGTATTTTTGTTTGTGAATAAGATGGATCAGCCGGGGACGGACCGGGACGCGCTGATGGCGGAGCTTACACAGAAGCTGGGCGACCGCTGCATGGATTTTACCGTGCCGCATGATTCGGAGGAATTTCAGGAGAATCTGGCGATGTGCGACGAAGCGTTGCTGGAATCGTATCTGTCGGGAACGCAGATTGGAACGGATGCGATTGCCGGGCTGATCGCCGGGCGGCAGGTATTTCCGTGCTATTTTGGGTCGGCGCTGAAGCTTCAGGGCGTGGAAGAGCTGCTGGAGGGACTCCGGATGTATTGCCTGACGCGGGAGTATCCGGAGGAATTCGGGGCACGGGTGTTCAAGATCACGCGGGACGCGCAGGGAAACCGCCTGACACATATGAAAATTACGGGCGGGACGCTGCATGTAAAGGATGTGCTGTCGAATCGGCGGGATGCGTTGGCTGACCAGATGCAAAACCGCGCAGCTCACGATGCGCAGCTTCAGAAAGAGAAAACCAGACGGATCAATGACCGTACAGCTCAGGGTGCGGCGAATAATCGAATAGAAGGCGGCTCCGGGATACAGGTGCCGCTCGGCCGGATGAACCGGGAGACCTGGGAAGAGAAGGTCAACCAGATCCGGATTTTTTCGGGTGCAAATTATGAGACGGTGCCGGAGGTGCAGGCGGGGACAATTTGCGCGGTTACCGGACTGGATCATACGTACGCGGGGGAAGGACTTGGCATAGAGCCGGAGGGAGAAGTGCCGGTGCTGGAGCCGGTGCTGTCCTATCGGATGGAGCTTCCGGAGGGAACCGATGTGCACCGTGCATTCCGACAGCTGAAACAGCTGGAGGAGGAGGAGCCGCAGCTGCACATTACCTGGGCGGCGGCTGCCCGGGCGCGCATGGACGGGCAGAATGCGGCCGACGGTTCCCGAACGACGGATTCGGGGAATTCTGCATTCGGATCGGACGGTGCAGGAAGCGAAGGAGAGATCCACGCGCAGTTGATGGGCGAGGTGCAGACGGAGGTTTTGCAAAATCTGATTCAGGAGCGTTTTGGCTGGAAGGTTCAGTTTGGCGAGGGAAGCATTGTGTACCGCGAGACGATCGCGGCGCCGGTGGTCGGCATGGGCCATTTTGAGCCGCTGCGTCATTATGCGGAGGTGCATCTGCTGATGGAACCGGCGGAGCGCGGCAGCGGACTGCAGTTTGAGAGCAGCTGCAGCGTGGACGAGCTGGATCTGAACTGGCAGCGTCTCGTGCTGACGCATCTGGAGGAAAAAAGCCATCTGGGTGTCCTGACCGGTTCGGAAATCACGGATATGAAAATCACGCTGGTGGCCGGGCGGGCGCACCAGAAGCATACGGAGGGCGGCGATTTCCGCCAGGCAACCTACCGGGCCGTGCGCCAGGGGCTTTGTCGGGCTGAGAATGTTTTGCTCGAACCGGTTTACAGCTTTCGGATGGAGGTGCCGATGGAATCCGTTGGCCGGGCGCTTTCTGATATTCAGAGAATGCACGGGAGTGCGGGCTCGCCGGAGCCGGTGTATGCCGCCCGGGGCAGTTCTTCTGGCACATCAGGTGAGAGCGGCATTTTGGGAGGTTCGGAGGAATCCGCCGGGGCAGATTCGTTCGATGAGCCATTGGAAGCCGGTGCTTCGCGGGCTTCCGGTCTGTTTGCAGCGCCTGGGAAAATATCGGATATGATGATGATTGAGGGCACTGCGCCGGTTGTGACCATGCGCGGCTACCAGAGGGAGTTGTTGTCTTATACAAAGGGGCGCGGGCGCCTGTCCTGCCGCCTGAAGGGCTATGAGGAATGCCACAATGCACAGGAGGTGATCGCGCAGCGCGGCTATGACGCGCAGGCGGATACGGAGAACCCCTGCGGATCCGTTTTCTGTGCACATGGGGCAGGATTTGTCGTGAACTGGGACGAGGTGCCGGATTACGCGCATATTCGGGATACCGATGCGTATGCCCAAATGGCGCAGAGAAGGCAGGGAGAAAAAAAGGAAGAGGATGGTGGTCCGACGCATACAGGAAAGGCTGCCGCTGGATCAGGCGGCTCCGGGAGTGGCTCTTCGGGATCTGTCGCAGACGATGACGAACTTCGTGCAATTTTTGAGCGCACCTATGGGACGAAAGAGCGGGAACGCAATCGTTTTCTGTATGGAAAGAATGCACAGAGCCGCAGTGATTCCGGATGGGCGGGGTATGAGGCCTCGCAGACGACCCGCTCGGCCCGAAGCGCAAGCATTTCCGGAAGCGAAGCTCAGACGAGACGCCGGGGCGGGAAGGGAAACGAGAATGAATGTCTGTTGGTGGACGGCTACAACATCATTTTTGCCTGGGAGGAGCTAAAGGAGCTGGCAAAGGACATTCTGGAGAGCGCCCGCGGACGGCTGCTTGATCTGATGAGCAATTATCAGGGATACAAAGGGATCCATGTGATTGTGGTGTTCGATGCCTATCGTGTTGCCGGGCATGCGACGGAGGTGTCCAGATACCATAATATTTATGTGGTTTATACAAAGGAAGCAGAGACGGCGGATCAGTATATTGAAAAAACGGTTCGCGAGATGAAGCGCAAAAACAATTATCACGTGACGGTTGCCACATCCGATGCGCTCGAGCAGGTCATTATCCTCGGCGCAGGAGCGATGCGGATGTCTGCGCGCGGCCTGCAGGAGGAGATTGCGCAGATGCAGGCGGAGATTCGCACGAATTATCTGAATGCTCCTCCAAAGGGCGGAAAGGTTTATCTGCTGGACGGCACGGAAGATATCCTTTGATAAAAGTCACAAAATAGCTTGCAATCTGTGATCGGATTTTGTATGATATCCATAGCTATTTTTGAATGGAGGACAATGCAATGAGTTTTGACGCGGTAAAAGCAAAAGAAACCATCGAGAGCGGCAAGGCGGTTCTCGGCCTGGAATTTGGTTCTACGAGAATCAAGGCCGTGCTGGTCGATGAGGCGAATCAGCCGATCGCTTCGGGCAGCCATGAGTGGGAAAACCAGCTGGTGAACGGAGTCTGGACGTATAGCCTGGACGCCATCTGGGACGGCCTGCAGGATTGCTACAGCGATCTGGCGGCGGATGTGAAAAAGCAGTATGATACGGAGATTGAGAATCTCGCGGCGATTGGCTTCAGCGCCATGATGCACGGCTATCTTGCCTTTGACAAGAACGATGAGCTTCTGGTTCCGTTCCGAACCTGGAGAAATACCATCACGGAGCAGGCGGCGAAGGAGCTGTCGGAGCTGTTTGGATTCAACATTCCGCAGAGATGGAGTATTGCGCATCTGTATCAGGCAATTCTGAACGGGGAAGAGCATGTGAAGGATGTCACATTCTTCACGACGCTTGCGGGCTACATCCACTGGCAGATGACCGGGAAAAAGGTGATCGGGATCGGCGACGCATCCGGAATGTTCCCGATCGACAGTGAGACCAGGGATTACAATAAGGAAATGATTGACAAGTTCAACGCGCTGGTGGCGCCGAAGGGCTATCCGTGGAAGCTGCAGGAGCTTCTGCCGAAGGCACTCCTCGCGGGCGAGGATGCAGGCGTTCTGACCGAGGAAGGCGCGAAAAAGCTGGATGTTTCCGGCAAGCTGAAGGCAGGCATTCCGGTGGCAGCGCCGGAGGGCGACGCGGGTACCGGCATGGCGGCGACGAACAGCGTGGCGGTCCGCACCGGAAACGTTTCGGCCGGCACCTCCGTATTTGCGATGATCGTGCTGGAGAAGGCTCTTTCGAAGGCATATCCGGAGATTGACATGGTGACGACCCCGACCGGCGATGCGGTGGCGATGGTGCACTGCAACAACTGTACCTCTGACCTGAATGCGTGGGTTGGTCTGTTCCGTGAATTCTCCGAAGCGGTCGGCGTGGACGTAGATATGAACAAACTGTTTGGCACCCTTTACAATAAGGCACTCGAGGGCGACAAGGACTGCGGCGGCGTGGTTGCGTACAATTATTTTGCCGGTGAGCCGGTGACCGGACTGAACGAAGGCCGTCCGCTGATGATGCGCACGCCGGACGCGAAATTCAGCCTGGCGAACTTCATGCGCGCGAACCTTTATGCTTCTCTTGCGACCCTGAAGATTGGTCTGGACCTGCTTCTGAAAAATGAGGATGTGCAGGTAGACCGTATCATGGGTCACGGCGGACTGTTCAAGACCAAGGGCGTTGGCCAGAGCATTCTTGCGGCAGCGATGAACTCCCCGGTATCCGTCATGGAGACCGCAGGCGAGGGCGGACCGTGGGGCATGGCGATTCTTGCTTCTTATCTGGTACATAAAAAAGAAGGCGAGTCGCTGGATGAGTTCCTGAACAAGAGCGTGTTTGCGGATGCTGAGAGCATGGAGATGAAGCCGGATGCGGC
The DNA here is from genome assembly GCA_021199475.1 of Lachnospiraceae bacterium. Lineage (GTDB taxonomy): Bacteria > Bacillota > Clostridia > Lachnospirales > Lachnospiraceae > Choladousia. The sequence continues at coordinate 15,990 of JAJQHZ010000054.1, read as the reverse complement.
AGATGTGGCAGGCTTTGACGCCTACATCGAGAGCTATAAGGCAGGCATCGCGGTCGAGAAGGCAGCAGTGGAGGCCATCTGATAGCTATATCAGGGGACGCCCATGAAACTGGATTAATCATGAAAGCCGCGCGATAAAGAATCACTTCGTGATTGACGCGGCCTATGTCCATATTCGCTTTGCGAATACGAACATATAAATAGTAAAAAAACAGGAGGCTCGCAAGTGGGCCTCCTGTTTTTGAGCAGTTTTTTGTTTTGCCTGCCGACAAATCGTTCATCTCGTTTTGGCCGGTTCCATTCAATTGCTGCCAATCCAATTGCAGTCGTGCCGCGGAATTGATTTATGAATGTTTGCGGCCAGGCGTTATTCCACCATAATCTGATTTTTCCGCAGAAATTCATCCGACAGGGTAATCTGTCCGATGCAGTCCGCGCTGCCGGTCATATGCGCGGTCATATCCTCATCGATGCGCACGGCCAGACGCCCGCCGGGCATATGCACATACACGCACGGGTCGGTGAGACCAAGCTGGTACGCGACGCCCGCCGCCGCACAGCAGCTGCTGCCGGAAGCCAGCGTATATCCGGCTCCGCGCTCATAGACCTCGGTGTAAATATTATTTTTATCTGCAATTCGGATAATCTGCGTATTGATCCCGTCCGGGAAACGCTCTGACTTTTCCAGTGAGGAGCCAATCTCGCAGACCGCCTCTTTTGATATCTCATCCATCGGGATGATGCAATGCAGATTGCCCATCCATACACAGGTGCCCTGATACGTTTTTCCCTTGTAAGTGACCGGGACGACCTCCGTGCGCTCGCCGCTCTCTGGCTTCGTCTGGCCGCAGTAGAGCTTGCCCATCGAAATCGTCAGCTCGCGCGCTTCTTCATTGTGATAGCGGACTGTCACCGGGCGGCTCTGTGTCTGAATCGTAAATTCTTTTTTCATCACATAGCCCGCGTCCTTTAGATATTTCGCAAAGATGCACAGGCCGGTGCCCGCGATTGCGGCCTCACTGCCGTCCGGGTTAAAAATTTTCACGCCCATCTTTCCGAAAATCTGCACCGGGCCGATCAGAATGCCATCCGCTCCTGCGCCAAACTGGCGGTTGCAGATGCAGCGGATGTCCTCCGGCTTCAGCTCGTAGCGATTCTTTTCCGTGTCATAGATCAGATAGTCATTGCCAAAGCTCTGATACATTCCCAAAGTCATTTCCATGTTCAAATCCCCCTTATTGTCTGTGGTATGGTACCTTGCCCATTGACCGAACGATTTTTACGGACTGGCAGTGCGTACCATAAATACCATGAGCAGTTCCATGTGTAGCTTTTACTTTCACAATGCTATTGAATATCCTTACCTGCCCGGCGATTTTCCGTTCCGCTGCGTGGCCTGCGTTTTTTACCATTATATGCGTTTTCGTCCGGGATGTAAATATTTTGTTTTCACTTTCCCGCCGGGAGGTGGAATGCTGCAAAGGATTTCGAGCGTGACTGGAACGCAGAACGAGGCAGCATTTTTTGACGTGAAAGTGATTCATTTTATAACATCAAAAAAAATGCGGGGTAAAACCAAAAAGAAAAGAAAGAAAAAGACGACTGGTGATGATAAAATAATGAAAACCGCGCAATAAAGAATCGCTTCGCGAATGCGGAAATAAAATAGCAAAAAGTTCAGGAGGAAGAAAAATGCTTGTTAAAGAATTTAAGCTGTATGAAAACCGGGAGGATGTCACTCTGACCGCTTATGTGCTGGCGGAAAAAGGGGAGCTGCACGGACAGGGGATGCGTCCGGCGGTGCTGATTTGTCCCGGCGGGGGATATTTTAACTGCTCTGACCGCGAGGCGGAGCCGGTTGCGCTTGCGTTCGCAGCAATGGGGTATCATGCATTCGTTCTGCGCTACTCAACTTATATGGAAGGCGCGGAGGGATTTATCGATTTATTCTCCGATATTCCGGTAAAGGCGCACCTGACCCACCCGACTCCGGTGCGTGAAATCGGAATGGCGATGCTGCTGATCCGGTCGCACGCGGAAGATTGGATGGTGGATATGGAGCGCGTGGCGGTGTGCGGATTTTCTGCCGGAGCGCATAATACTGCCATGTATGGTGTGTATTGGGACAAGCCCCTGCTCACGGAATATCTGGGTGTGAAAAAAGAAGAGCTTCGCCCGGCTGCTCTGATCCTGGGCTATACCTTAAGCGACTACATTCTGCTTCGGGATACGAAGAAAAATGAACTGGACGACGCGTTTTTCCGAAATTCAGTAAAAGCATTTACCGGAGAGACCGATCCGTCCGAAGAGAAAATAATTGAGATCAGTCCGGCGAGGCTGGTAAGCGAACAGACGCCGCCCACATTTTTATGGGCGACCTCAGAGGATGCCATGGTGCCGGTGCAGCACAGCCTTCGTATGGCGCATGCATTGGCGGACCATCACGTACCGTTCGAGCTGCACGTTTTCGAGAAGGGCGACCACGGCATGAGCGTTGCGACGCAGGCCTCCTCGGTGGCGAAGAGCCAGATGAACGCAGACGCGGCAAAATGGGTCGGCCTGGCGGATGAGTGGCTGAAAAAACGATTTGCGCTGGCGCTTCCGGAAAAAACAGCTTTTGAGGAGTCCATGCAGAACTGAGCTGCACAGGCACCATGCCGGAGAAGATTCAGGCGCTTGTGCGCATGGCAGTGTTTTTTGGAAATTACACCTCAAGTTTAAGTGCCTGAATCAGTTCCTCGTGGATCCGCCCATTTGACGCGAGGACATCGCGCGGCCGATCCGGTGTCAGAGGATTGCCCTCATAGTCCGTTACCTTTCCGCCGGCTTCAGTCAGGATCAGCATCCCCGCCGCAAAGTCCCATGGCTTTAAATACTGTTCAAAATAAGCGTCCGTCCGCCCACATGCGACAGAGCAGAGGTCTATGGCGGCCGAGCCGAGGCGGCGGATATCCTGCGCCCGCAGGAAGACATTCTTCATCTGGCGGAAGACGGTGTCGGAAAGCTTGTGGGAGTACGGCGATGTGCCTACCGAAACCAGACTGTTCGCGAGCGTGTCGGAGGCGCTTACATGAATGGCCCGCCCGTTCAAAAAGGCTCCGCGCCCTTTCTGTGCAAAAAACAGCTCATCATGCCAGGGATTGTAGATGACACCTGCAACTGTCTCATGGTGTTTGGCAAGCGCCAGAGAGATGCAGCTGACCGGAAAACGGTGGATCAGATTAGTTGTACCATCAACCGGATCAAGAATCCAGACCGGACGCTCAAAATCAATCGCACGATTATCCTTTTCCTCTCCCATAAACTGAATATCTGGATAAAGCGCGGCGAGCTTCTCATATAAGACGCGCTGCACGGTCATATCGACCTCGGTCACGTAATCGGACCGCCCCTTTACTGTAATGTGCGCGGCTGCCTCGTCATCGCAGAACAGCCGCGCGGTCTCCTTTACGATCGTTATAATTTCATCAAAATCGATGGATTGTGTTGTGGACATAGAAAATTCCTCCATATGATACGGTTTCTGCTATGAGAATCGTCCGGCAGGACATCCTGATCGTCGCGAAACCATTTGTTTAGGCAAGCTTGTATGATGGACATCATTCATTTCCATTCGGGATTGGTTTATGCTCCGAATCAAGTATATTTTTTCGAGAGATATTTGTCAACGTGCTTTTGCTAAATCATAAGTTGATTAGCTGGCAACTTTGTGGTAAGCTAAAGATGTAAAACGTGAGATATGTATGTTTGCATGAAAGGCGGTGAATGCTGAATGTGTACGCGGACAGAATTAAGCTCGATACTGAGTGAATTGGCAAAGTCATATCGAGCAACATACGGGAACAGGCTTTCGAAAATTGTTCTTTATGGTTCCTATGCCAGAGGAGATTACCGTGACGATTCTGACATTGATGTAGCTGCAATCGTAAAGGGTTCACGTCCGGAACTGCAGGATGAGCTTAAGAAGGTTTGGGATCGGGCTAATGATCTGGAACTTGAATACGAGGTGCTGGTATCTCCTACTGTAATTCCCTTCGATGAATATGAGAAGTGGAAGGAATCCCTTCCATACTATAAGAATATCGAAAACGAGGGGGTTCTGGTGCATGGATGATGTAAGTAAGTGGGAGATGTCCAGATATCGGATGGAGTCGGCTGTCGAGCATTTAAATGCTTCGTCCTATCTTTTGGAGGGAAAGTTTTTCAAAGACTCAATCGGACGGTCTTATTACGCCATGTTTTCGGCAACAAGGGCGTTGTTGGCTTTGGATGGCGTGGATTTTTCCAAGCATGCCGGGGTGATATCGTATTTTCAAAGGGAATACATCAAAACCGGAAAATTTGACAAAGAGTATTCAAAGTATCTATCTGAGGCGTTCAGGATTAGGAACCATTCTGATTATGCAGATTTTTACGTGGCCTCAAAGCAGGATGCAGAAGAACAGCACGAGCGGGCAGACAAATTCTGCAGCGTGGTTAAGGAATATATCGCAAAACAGCAAGAGAATCAGGAATGAATAATAGAATGGATAATAAAATGGATAGGAAAAAAGATGACCACATATAGGATCATCTTTTTTAACGTGTGCCGGGATGGCACGGTTATAACTGGTGAGGACATCTTTAAAGTCGCCGCTCAAGGGAAGGCATCTACGCACAATGTAATTGACTACATTCATGTCCTTGCTTTAAACGACGCTTGCGGAACAGAGGATTCTCATTTATAATGATATTCATCAATGAAAATTAATTCAGAATGTCAAAGGTAAGGAAGGGCATGCGGCTCATTTGGGAGAACGGCTGCGCAGGGAGATTGAGCAGACCGGGGTTCTTGTTTACAGGAGGTGACAGGCATGTGTGACATCCGCTACTTTAAAGCCGCTTACCATAATTATGAGGTGGCTGCCCGGCTGATGCCGTTTTATCAGAGCGATGAACTATATTTAAATGATGTGGCGTATAATCTGCAGCAGTGTGTGGAAAAAACATTGAAGGCTTTTTTGGAATGCAAGGGGGTCACCGTGCCGCAGACGCACAGCGTCAGTAAGCTCATTGCGATGTCGGGAAGCAATGGTTCTGCGGCTGTGATTACGGATTGGATACTGGATAATCAATATGAAATTGAGATGTGGGAATCGGAAACCCAATATAACTTTGATGTTTGTCTGGAAGCGGAGAGAATACGCAAAGGGCTGGATGAGGTGCGGATTTTTCTGGACGCGAATCATCTAAAGAAAGCTATAGATGAGGAAGTGACGGATGAGATAAAGGAGAAGCTTCTGAAAAAAATGCCCGGGAATATTGAAATTCGGGATGATTTTGAGTGGAATTGTTATTACGCCATATTTCAAAAAAGGATTGGGTGACGGAAGGAAGATGGAACAACAGGAGCTTTTTCAGCTGCTGAAGCAGGTGTATGAAGGAGCCCGGACGCCGGAGCAGGCGATGGAGGATATCCGGATTCAGCCGGATATGCTGGTGGGCAATTATGCAGATATCGATCTGCATCGAAGTGTACGGCAAGGGATGCCGGAGGTCATTTACGGTGAAGGAAAGACAGCGGAGCAGATTGTCGGGATTATCCGGGCGATGACAGGGCGCGGCGTGAAAAATATCATGGTGACACGGCTGACGCAGGAGAAGGCGGAGACGGTGCGGTCCGGACTGTGTTCTGAGAATAATCCAATTCCTTTTACTTACGACCCGACTTCGCGCATTGGCATCGCGAATCCGCAGGAAACAGAGAAAACAGGGAAAATAGCTGTAGTAGCGGCCGGAACAAGCGACCTGCCGGTCGCGGAGGAGGCTGCGATTACGGCGGAGCTCTATGGCAGTCATGTGGAGCGGGTATATGATGTCGGTGTGGCGGGGCTGCACCGTCTGCTTCATCGTCTGCCGGTTCTGGAGGACGCAAATGTGATTGTCGCGGTTGCCGGTATGGAAGGCGCACTGGTGAGTGTGATCGGAGGTCTGGTCGCCTGTCCGGTCATCGGTGTGCCGACAAGCGTGGGGTATGGCGCGAACTTTGGCGGAGCCGCGGCGCTTTTATCTATGCTGAATTCCTGCGCGAGCGGTGTCAGCGTCGTCAATATTGACAACGGTTTCAGCGCGGGCGTGCTTGCGGCGCGGATCAATCGGCAGTCGTGCCGGGGGTAGATACTGAACAGGAACTAACATAAATGGCCGGTTTTTCTGGCCATGGTTCCTGTGTGAGAGAAATGCAGCCGTAAACTTTGTTTAATGAATAAAGATTGAAAAATCACCTGCGTGATTACGCTAAGGGGGAAGCAGGTGTCTGTGAGAGACAAAACGATGTGGGGAGAAAATGGGAATGCATTATCAATATGTTTTATTTGATCTGGATGGCACTTTGACGGAGTCTGCGCCGGGAATCATCAATGCGGTTTTGTATGCGCTGAAAAAGAACGGAATTGAGGAGACCGACCGCGGGAAGCTGATGGCATTTATTGGTCCGCCGCTCTATGAATCGTTTCAGAAGTATTATGGGATGACCCCGGAGCAGGCGAAGCATATGGTGGATGACTACCGCGAGTATCATCAGGTTCGTGGGTGGAAGGAAAATTCAGTTTATGAGGGAATTCCGGAGGTACTGCAGACGCTGCGGGAACAGGGAAGGAAACTGGTTGTAGCTACATCCAAACCGGAAGAGATTTCTAAGCGGACGGTATCTTATTTTCAGCTGGATCCGTATTTTGAATTCATTGCGGGCGCATCGATGGACAGCAGCAGAAGCCGAAAAGGGGACGTGATCGCATATGCACTGTCACAGATTCGGGATGCGGATGCGGCTATGGAAGACAAGGATGAAAAGCCAGACAGGGAAGAACCAGGCCCGGAAATGATCATGGTGAACAATTACCGGGGGAATGCGCCTGGCGGCAGTGATGAATGTGATGAAAGTGGTTTGCGTGCCAGTGAATCGGAGAGCAGAATCCTTATGGTGGGCGACCGTTTTCATGATGTGGAGGGAGCGAAGGAGAATGGACTTCCCTGTGTCGGCGTGCTTTATGGGTATGGTTCACGGGAAGAGCTGGAGCAGGCCGGTGCGGCGGCCATTTGTCCGGAGGTAAGAGACTTGCCGCGGGTGATTGAGGAATTGGAGAGAAACCGATGATTTACCGGTTCCGCAGATCTGGGAAAACTCAGAAGCTGCTTCTATTGATGGCCGGGATGTGCTAAAATATTGGCAGTATCTGCAGAGAAAATAAAAGGATTGGGGGGCTTGTTATGCTGAAAAAAGTTGCGCTGGGCATTACGGAATTTGAAGACATCATAGGCAGAAATGTATTCTATGTAGACAAGACTTATTTTATCAGAGACTGGTATTACAGCTCGGATCAGGTGACGCTGATCACCCGCCCAAGGCGGTTTGGCAAAACCCTGACTCTGAACATGGTGGAGACCTTTTTTTCCATACGTTTTCATGGCAGAAATGATTTGTTTGAGGGATTTTCTATCTGGAAAGAGGAGGATTTCAGAAAGCTTCAGGGAACGATTCCGGTTATCAATTTCAGTCTGGCAAATATAAAACAGGACACCTATGAGAGTATGTGCTATGTCATGCGGACGATGCTTTCCCAATTGTTTCGGAGGCACTCGTATTTGCTGGAGTCAGATCAGCTGTCGGAATATGAAAAAGGAAAATTTTCAGACATTCTTTGCGCAAAAGCTTCGGATGAGGACAGTATGAATGCGGTTCAGTTTCTTTCCCAATGCATGTATGAGCATTTTGGAAAAAAAGTCATGATCCTGATCGATGAGTATGATACCCCTATGCTGGAAGCTTATACCGCAGGCTACTGGGAGGAGGCGATAAAGTATATTCGCCGTATGTTCCATGCTGCGTTCAAAGATAATCCATGGCTGGATCGGGGATTGATGACGGGAATAACCAGAATTACGCAGGAATCCATCTTTTCGGATTTGAATAACCTGTCGGTTGTAACTACTACGACAGAACAGTTTGAAGACAGCTTTGGCTTCACGGAACGCGAGGTCTTTGATGCGCTGGAAACCTATGGATTTTCTGCCAGCAAGGAAGCGGTGAAGTGCTGGTATGATGGATTTCAGTTTGGGAAGAAAAACGGCATTTATAATCCATGGTCGATTTTGAATTTCCTGAAGAATGGGAGACTGAAGCCGTACTGGATGAATACCAGCGGGAATGCGCTGGTTGGAAAGCTGGTGCAGAGGGGCTCTCTTCGCATTAAAGATGAGTTTGAAACGCTGCTGCAGGGTGGATCTATTGTGACACAGATTGATGAATCCATTACTTATGCGGAGTTAACGAATGATTCCAAAACGGTCTGGAGTTGGTTTTTGACTACCGGTTATGTGAAAATTGTGCAGGAACGGGAAAAAGATTATGAGATACAGCTGACCAATTATGAGGTGCGGGAAGCTTTTTACCATCTGGTTGAAAAATGGTTTGCCGGATCCTATGACAACTATACGGGATTTATTGAGATGCTGCTGAAAGGAAATCTGGAGGGAATGCAGCGGTATATGGAGAAAGTGACCCTTCGGACGTTCAGCTATTTTGATGTGGGGAGTGCTTCCTCGGAAAGTGAAATAGCAGAGCAGTTTTATCATGGATTCACGTTGGGGCTGATTGCTGATCTGAACGATACGCATATCCTGACATCCAACAGGGAAAGCGGCTTTGGCCGATATGATGTTTCCATTGAGCCGCTGGATAAAACACAGGATGGTATTATGATTGAGTTTAAGGTGTTTGACCCTAAAAAGGAGAAGACACTGAATGATACGACAAGGCGGGCCCTTGACCAGATCCGGGATATGAAATATGAGACGGATCTGAAGGCGAGAGGAATCCGCAAGGTTCGAAAATACGGGTTTGCTTTTCGGGGAAAAGAAGTGCTGATTGAAGAAGAAAAGGAACCGTGATTTACCATTAAAAAAGAATGTGAGGATAAGGAAGGTATGAAACTCTTTCATCTGTCTGACCTGCACATTGGCTTGAAGCTGATGAACCGGGATCTGCGGGAGGATCAGGAGTATATTTTGCGGCAGATTACGGAAATTGCGGGGAGAGAAAAGCCGGACGCGGTGGTGATTGCGGGTGATATTTATGATAAGGCGGTGCCGTCCGCGGAAGCGGTGGAGGTGTTTGACCGTTTTATCGGAGAGCTGCGGGCGGCGGTTCCGGAGGCGGTCATTATGATGATCAGCGGGAACCATGACAGTGCCTCGCGTGTCAACTGCTTTCGGAGTGTGCTTTCCCGGCAGAACCTGTACATGGTTGGTCAGCCGCCGCGCACGGAGAACGAATACATAGAAAAGGTGACCTGCACCGACGAGTACGGGCAGGTTCATTTTTATTTGCTTCCGTTTGTAAAACCGTCGATGGTCAAAGGCGTCGTCGGGGTTGATGAGAATGGAACTAATTTTTCTTACGAGGAATCCCTGCGGCGGCTGATTGCGCGGGAGGAGATTGACACGGACGCGAGAAATGTGCTGGTCAGCCACCAGTTTTACCTGCCCGGCTCCGGAGCGCAGGAGATGCGCGGGAGTGAAATGGATTGTGAGGACGCCGCAAAGGAGCGGATGTCCGGGTCAGGAAAGAAAAGTACGGCAGAAGGGGGTTCGAAAGACGAACTTGCAGAGAGTATTGAACGCATGGATTCGGAGGTCCGGACGGTCGGCAATATTGATGCCGTATCGGCGGACATACTTTCCTGTTTTGATTATGTGGCGCTGGGGCATCTTCACAAGCCAATGAAGGTGGGAAGCGAACGCATCCGCTACTGCGGGACACCGCTGGCCTGCTCTGTCAGCGAGGCCGGACAGGAGAAGGGCATTGTTGTGGTCGAGCTGGGCCAGAAGGAATCGGGCGGCCTGGCACATGAACGGAAAAACGTGAATTGTGGGATGAGTGGCTCAGATATCCGCATATCGGTGATCCCTCTCGTTCCGCTGCGTGAGGTGCGCATCCTCCGCGGCACCCTGGAAGAGGTGCTAAAGCAGTCCTGTCAGGATTTTGTGACGGTGATACTGACAGATCAAACGGATCTGGAAGTGATGGATATGCAGGAACGGCTGCGGCTCGCGTTCCCGAATCTGCTGGAAATCCGCAGGGAGACCATTCGCACGGCGGATTACAGCTATGATGTTGAGATGGAGGCAGAGGAAGGGCTGGATCCGTATGAGCTGTGCTGCGCGTTTCTGAAGGACGCGGATGAAACAGAGAAGGAGATTCTGCGCGACGTGATCCGGACGGTGATGGAGACGGAGGTGACGGGATGAGACCAATTGCTTTGACCATGCGTTCGTTCGGCTCCTATGGAAACGAGACGACCATCCGGTTTGACAGCCTGAATCAGAATCTGTTCCTGATCACAGGAGACACCGGAGCGGGAAAGACGACCATTTTTGACGCCATTGTTTTTGCCCTGTACGGGGAGACGGGCTCCTCCTTGAATAAAAAGGATGGGGTTGTGCTGCAGAGCCAGTTCACGGCGTATGACCGAGAGCCGTTTGTGGAGCTGATTTTTTCGGAGCAGAGTGGTTCTGTGCTAAATCAGCAGATGACTTACGGAACGGATGGCACCGCCATGTACACGGTTCGCCGGGTGCCGCGGCATCTCCGTTTGCTGACGCGCGGTGCGGGAAAGGGCTCTGCGACCAGAGAGGTCACGGGCAGCGTCTCGCTGACGATGCCGGACGGCGCGGATTATCCTTCGAAGGAGATCGATAAAAAGCTGGAGGAGATTGTCGGGCTGACCAAGGGGCAGTTTATGCAGGTGGCCATGATCGCGCAGGGCGAATTTATGGAGCTGCTCCGGGCAAAATCGGACGACAAAAAGGTGATTTTCCGAAAGCTGTTTCACACCGATCTGTATCAAAAAATCGAGGAGGAGCTGGCGAACCGAAGAAGGGAAAAGGAAAAGGAGATGGATGAGATCCGGACCACCTGTCGGGCAGAGGCTTCCCATGTGAGTGTTCCGGATGGTTATGAGAAAGCGGCGGAGGTAAACCGGCTGAAAAAGCAGATGACGGGCGGCGAGATGACCGCATTGGATGGGTTTCTGGAAGCGCTGGACGAGCTCTGCGCATATTTGAAGGCGGAGCAAGGAAAAGCGGATGATAGGCGAAAGCAGGCCAGGGCGCAGGAGATTGCGAAGCGCAATGCTTACACAAGTGCCCGGAATCTGGCTCAAATCTATGAGCAGCTGGAAGCGGCGCAAAAAGAATTTGCCGGATATGAGGCGCAAAAAGCAGATATCGATGAACTTCGAAAACAAATGGAGCTTCTGCGCGCTGTTTCTGAGATTCGAAACGAATACCGGCTTTATATTGACGCAAAAAAAGCGGCTGATGCATCCGAACGGGCGCTGTCTGAACTGGAAGCGGCGCTTCCCGGTCAGAGGGAATGTCTGCTGGAGGCGGAAAAAAATCAGGAAGCACAGCAGAAACGTTCGGAAGAGCAGCAGATGGAATTTGCCCGCATTCGGGAACGGGTAAAGCAGGCGCTGGATCTTTTCCGGAAAGAGGAGGATGCCAAAAAGGAAATAAAGGAAAATGAGGATGCCCTGAAGGCCGCACAGAAGGAAGCCGATGCGGAGCGGAAGCATCTGGAGCGCCTGGAAGCACAGGAGACCAACTGGCGAAGAGGGGAGCAGGCGCTTTCCGGGGTTCCGGAGCGGATGGCCGTATGGAATGGGAAAAAAGAAGCGTTGGTGCGTCTGGCGGGACATCTGGAGGAAGTCAGGACTCTTCAAAAAAGTGAGAAAGCGCAGGAACGGACGTGCGTCCGGGCGCGGCAGGAATATACAGAGGCGGACGCAGCTTATCAGAAAGCGAGAGTCAAGTATGAGACACTGCGGAAGCTATATCTGGATGAGCAGGCGGGGATTCTGGCCAGAGATTTGAAGGAAGGGATGCCCTGTCCGGTCTGCGGTTCGGTGGAGCATCCGCATCCGGCCGCGGCGCCGGGGGCGGAGATGAGAGAAATCTCTCAGGAACTGCTGAACGGGCTGGAGGCGGAAGCGCAAAAGCTGGCCACGGAGCAGCAAAAGAAGGCGGCAGCTTCCCAGACTGCGGCCGGAAGCCTGGCGGAAAAACAGGAGTCCGCGCGGCGGGAACTGGAGAAGCTGTGCCGGGAGATGGAGGCAGCCGGGGCGGATTTCCGGAAAGAAACGCTGGAATCTGCGGACACTGCGGACAAACAATCGATGGCGATGAGTGGTGATACGGACTTTTTTGGTGTGAGGAACCTGAACCGCCTGCCAATGGACCGGAATCATGAACAGAAAGAGGGAAAATGCAGCGGGACAGCAGGTGAGGAAGCAATGATGAAAGGGGCAGCTGACTGGCTCCAGGTCTGGCAGAAGCAGCAGGAGGAGGAGAAAACGGATCTGGAACAGAAGCTGGCGCAGCTGGATGCTATCCGGAAAAATCTGTCCGGCATAGATGAGAAAAAGCAGAAGCAAAGGGAGAAGGCGGATGCCGCGGATGCGGCGGAGACGGCTGCCCTGGCGCGTCTGGAAGGAAGCAGGCAAAAACAGAAGGCACTTGCGGAACAGTCGGGCAGCTTTGTCTCAAAAGAAGAGGCGGAAGGGACACTGAAGGCGGCGGAACAGACAAAGAAGAAGCAGGAGGCCATCAGCAGAACAGCCGCAGACGCGGCGAAAACGGCGAAGGAAAAGGTTGACCATACAACAGCTTTGCTGAAGAAATACAGGGATGAGCTTCCCGGGCAGCAGCAGCTTTGCCTGGAGAGGAAGACAAACTATGAGACCTGCATGCGGCAAAGGGATCTGACGGAAGAGGAGTGGAGCGCATTTGCAGCACAACACGCTCCGGAGGAAGAAAAGGAATTGCAGAGCCGGATCGATCGGTATACACGGAGCCGGATCGCGGCGAAAAGCCGGATCGAAGCCGCGCTGGAAACGATCGGAGACCGCCCGAGACCGAATCCGGAGGCGCTGAGCGCGGAGCTGAAAATCGCAGAGGAACAGTTAGCGTCTGCAGAGGAAGCTTTCTCACGTGTCAGCGGAATCCGTCAGTTGGATGAGGAAACGCGAACGGCTCTGGAACGGAAGCTGGGGGAGCGGCGCACTGCTGTGGAGGAACACATTCGCCTGGATACCCTTTACCGACTCGTGTCCGGAAATGTCAAAGACAGCCGGATGGATCTGGAGACGTTTGTACAGCGTTATTATATGGAACGAATTCTTCACGCGGCCAACCGCCGTTTTCTGGAAATGTCCGGCGGCCAGTTCGAGCTGCGCATGGTCGGTGTCGAGATGGCCGGCAAAGGAAAGAACCGGGGACTGGATCTGATGGTTTACTCCACTGTGACCGGAAAAGAGCGCGAGATCCGTACTCTTTCCGGCGGCGAGTCCTTTATGGCGGCATTGTCGCTGGCACTTGGCATGGCTGACCAGATCCAGCAGAGCACAGCCGCGATACATCTGGACATGATGTTTATCGATGAGGGCTTTGGCTCCCTCGACGACCATTCCAGGAACCAGGCCGTCCGCGTCCTGAAAGAAATGGCAGGCAGCGATCGGCTGATTGGCATCATTTCTCATGTGACCGAGCTGAAACAGGAAATAGACGACCAGCTTCTGGTGACAAAGGATGAAACAGGCAGTCATGTGAAGTGGCAAATCAGCTGAGAAAAACACGGAACATAAACAAGGGTAAAATATAAAAGCTAAAAACAAAAGTTAAAAATAAAAGCTGAAAGCAAAAACCGAAAACAAAAATGGAAGCAGTGATTCAGGACAGCAGGCCGCAAAAAGTTTGCTGTCCTGAATCGCTTAAAACATAAAATAAAAAATCCCCGCATATATTTTGTGATGGAAGATGAATGGCAGTGCAGTCATGGGAAGTGTGCGTGTCGGCAGCAGCGAGAGTGGGACCTGTCGTTTTGCTGACGGTGAGGACGTTCCCTGCTGACAATTCAGGACATTGTGCTTTGAATGCCGAAAAGGGCATCTGGCGATGCTGGTTCGGCTGGCTGCCGCTCTGACCGCGAGTTATAAAAATATATGCGGGGAGGTTTTTTATGTCGGAATATAAACGATTTATCGCTTATTTTTACGAATATATCAATGGTGAAAAACAGAAGAATGCGGGCTTTGCCAAGGTGGAGCTGCGCAACGGAATGTGGCGGATTTTGTTTCGTCTGACGATTGCGGAGCCGCTGGAAGCGCCGATTCAGGTTTTCGGGTTTGCGCGGGAGGGAGGGTATCTTCTCGGTATTCCGCTTGGGGCGATGAATCCTGACTGTAATGCGCCGGAGGAATGGGCCTGGCGGGCCGATACGCCGATTGGCAAGGAGAACTACTATTTTGAGCAGATGAATGGCATCCGCATTGCGAGCGGAGACGGGCGAGAGTTTTTCACCGTGTGGGATGATGAGCCGATGAATCCCGGGCGCTTTGTGATGGAACTGCCCGGGGAGACGAAGCAACCGGAATTGGCGGAGGCAGAGAAGCTGGAAGAATCGGGGCAGTCCGGAGCGGTGGAGCAGACAGAACTGCCAGGAAAAACGGAAGAATC
>JAJQHZ010000054.1:0-1337 GCA_021199475.1 Lachnospiraceae bacterium | reverse complement strand
GGTGGAGCAGACAGAACTGCCAGGAAAAACGGAAGAATCCGAGTTGCCCGAAGAGACGGAGCAAGCGGAACTGCCAGGTCAGCCGGAGCGGCCGCTGGAGATAGAGCCACAGCCAGAACAATCGCCAGAGATAGAACCATTGCGGGAGCCGGAGATAGAACCGCTGCGGGAGCCGGAACAGCCATCGGAGATAGAACCACTGCGGGAGCCGGAACAGAACCCTGCAGAGCGCCTGCTTCAGAGCAGGCAGCGCTTCCGCCCGTTTCGGGATGATGAATTTACGAAGTGTGTCCAGATTAAACTATGCGATATTCTGCCGCTTCAACAGGAAAACTGGAAGGTGGGCAGAAGCAATTTTCTTCAGCATGGCTATTATCTTTACCGTCATCTTTTGCTTGGCCGGACAAAGGACGGAAGCTACATACTCGGCGTTCCGGGAACGCGGAATCAGCAGGAAGAATATATGGCGCAGGTGTTTGGATATGAGCATTTCAAGATGGCAGCATCCAGCGGCTGCGGCCGCAGGTTCGGTTACTGGTATCGAATTGTGGAAGCGCCGGAGCGCAGTGCGGAGGCAGGCATCCAGCTTATGCAGGATTACCATAAGATGAAAGAAAAGGATGCCATGGCATAAATTCGTTCGATAGAAGCAGAGTTTAAAATTTTACATGGGTATTGATCCGCAGCAGTGAATATCAGAGCAAACGAATGCAGAAAATCAGTGAGGCATATATAATTAATGAAGTATGTGAAAACCAAATGAAGCATGTGAAAGCCAAATGAAGTATGTAAAAGCCAAATGAAGTATGTGAAAATTAGCGGAGACCGGCAGAAATCAAGGGAGGATTATTTGTGGAAATTTTAAGAGTGCATGGAAAAGGATTTGGCAGGACATTGGGAGCGCTGGTCTTTGCGTTTCTGGTGACGGTCGTACTGATGCTTGGATTTGCGTTTTTACTCCTGAAGCTGCAGCTGGATGCAGGAAAATCAGAAATTGGAATCATGGTGATTTATGTACTTTCCTGTTTTGCCGGAGGCTGGGTCTGCGGCCGCCACGCGGCGAGGCGGAAATTCCTCTGGGGGATGCTGACCGGTGTGCTGTACTTTCTGCTTCTGCTGGTGGTGTCAGGACTGGGCGAGGAGACGCTGCAGCCGCAGCTGACCAGAACGGTCGCTACCTTTGTTTTGTGCGCGGGCGGCGGGACGCTTGGCGGAATGCTGGCGTGATGAGATGGATTTTAATCACTCGACCGGTGCGTTGTATTTTATTCAAATCTATTTTACCTGATTCCGTGAAGTTCAAAGAATTTAATCAACAGAAAAGCTGATAAATTCAA
>JAJQHZ010000055.1:14496-69576 GCA_021199475.1 Lachnospiraceae bacterium | reverse complement strand
TTCCGAATTTAGAGCAGCTCGGCAATAAAAAATCATCAACTTCACGGATTCAGGTGTTTATCTGTTTCTGCTTTTGTTTGCATTTGCTTTTGTCTGCATTCGCTCATCAACTGAATACCGAACAGTAAGAGCAGGCAAAATGCACATGGAATTTCAGCAGATTCTCAGGCTTTCGCGCTAAGCGTTCCCGCCAGTCCTATCAGTTCCTCCCGTATCTGCTTTGCAAAATCCAGGTTCCTGCTGATCATCATATGCTGGCTCTCAATCAGCTGATGCACTTCCTCCACAGCCCGCTCCAGATCGTCATTCACAATCATATAATCATAACGGTCTACGTATTTCGACTCTTCTACCGCCTGAGAGAGTCTCTGCCAAATCACTTCCTCCGTCTCCGTGTCCCGGCCGTGAAGGCGCTCCACCAGCGTTTTGGCGTCCGGCGGCATCACAAACAGCATCAGGGCATCGGGATTCTGTTCCTTCACCTTGAGCGCTCCCTGCTGCTCTATCTCCAGAATCACATCGCGCCCCTGCTCAAGCTGCTCCTCTACGTAATCCTTCGGCGTTCCATAATAATGATCACAGTAGCGGGCATATTCAAACAGGCGCCCTGCATCGGCCAGCTCCTTAAATTCTTCTTCCGTCTTAAAAAAATATTCCCGTCCGTCCGCCTCGCCTTCCCGCGGCACCCTGGTTGTCGCAGAAATCGACAACGCGTACTGATCATAGCGTGAAGTCAGCTTTTTAATCAATGTGCCTTTCCCCACTCCGGAATATCCGGATACTACGATCAGTATCCCCTTCCTGTCCATATATCAATCTCCCTTCCATCGTTCCTCCCGGCAGCCCATACATGAATTCCCTGCCTTAGGCGGCTGCCTCTGCCGGACAGCTTCTCTGCCATCCACACCGGCCAGAAATCACCGGCGGCTGCTTTCATCCGCCCGATACAGGCGAAGGTGCTTCCTCCTCCATCTCCGCCGTGCCGGCCCGTTTCCCACGCACAGGCATATTCAGCCGCCGCGCGATGGTGTCCGGCTGTACGGCCGAGAGCACGATCTGCTCGGTCTCCATGACGATCACAGCCTTTGTCCTGCGCCCCTGCGTCGCGTCAATCACACGCTGCTGCTCCTTCGCGTTCTGCACCATGCGCTTGATCGGCGCTGCGTCCGGGTTCACCACCGCGATTACCTTTTCCGTATTAATCAGATTGCCGAATCCGATATTGATTAACTCTGCCATCGTCTGCCCTCTGCTCTTGGCCGGTTCGACCTGTCTCATTCTATGTTTTGTATCTGCTCACGGATCTTTTCAATATCTGTCTTCAGATCGATCGCAATGTTCGAGGTCTCCAGATCATTTGCCTTGGAGAGAATGGTGTTCGCCTCGCGGTTCATCTCCTGCGCGATGAAATCCAGCTTCCGTCCGACCGCACCGCCCTCGAGCAGGGTATCCTGCATCGTGTGTATATGGCTGCGCAGACGAACCGTCTCCTCATCAGTACAGATTTTGTCCGAAAAGATCACAACCTCGGCGGCAATCCGCGACTCCTCCATCTGCGTGTCGGCGAGCAGCTCTTTTACCTTATCCGTAAGCTTCTCACGGTATTCTGCGACAATCTGCGGATAGCGGGTCTCTATGAGAGTTACATTTTCGTCCATTCCCGCGAGTTTGTCAAGAATATCCTTTTTCAGAGATTCCCCTTCTTTTTCCCGGGCAGCCAGCAGCTGCTCGCAGGCCCCGCGGATCGCCTCCCGCAGTCCGGCCCAGAGTGCCTCCTCATCAATCTCCTGCTCTTCCATCGAAAAGACCTCCGGACACCGGCCAAGGACGGATGCGCTCACATCGTTCGAGATGCCAAACTGTTCCGACATCCGGCCAAAATATTCCATATATTTGGCCGCAAGTGCTTCATTGTAATTCAGTGCGACATTTTCTTCCGCGTAATCCTCATAGGTCACAAACAGATCCACCTTCCCGCGCTGTACAAAGCTTTTCAGCTCGGTACGGATCGCCGACTCAAAAAAAGCGAATTTTTTCGGCATTTTGATGCTCACATCAAAATAGCGGTGATTGACCGCGCGAACCTCTACCGTAAACTTTTTGTTCTCCTTCAGGCATTCGCATCTGCCAAAGCCTGTCATACTTTTTATCATAGCTGTTCCTTTCGGGCTGTTCCAGCACATGTATCGTCTGCGGTTCCCCCATTGAACCCGCAGAGAACATACCACGACTGCCCATTGATTATACGCAATCGGTTTTCATACGGTCTTCGCAGCAAGTGCGAAGACCTGTCCTGAATAGTTACGATTATACTTTATCAATCGGATGGCGTCAATGAATTCTTTCCATCTTCTCTCACATCTTTCCTCCCAGAAGCTCGAGCAGATCCTCTCTGGTCATGCTGCTAAGCTGCCCGGTCTCGCCACTGATGACCTGGTCTGCGAGGGCGCTTTTGTCCTGCTGCAGCTTCAGTATTTTTTCCTCGATGGAATTCTTGGCAATCAGCTTGTACACGGTCACCTTCTTCGTCTGCCCGATCCGGTGCGCCCGGTCGGTCGCCTGATTCTGCGCCGCCACATTCCACCACGGGTCATAATGTATGACGACATCGGCGCCAGTCAGGTTCAGCCCGACGCCCCCGGCTTTCAGGGAAATCAGGAAAACAGGCGTCGTACCGTTGTTAAACTCCTTTACCAGCTCCAGCCGTTTTTGTTTTGCCGTGCTCCCGGTAATCGTAAAATAGGAAATACCCTCCGCATCCAGCCGTTTTTGCAGAATTTCCAGCATGGAGGTAAACTGCGAAAACAGCAGCATCCGGTGTCCGCCGTCGATGGCGCTCATGATCAGCTGCATACAGGCATCTGCCTTTGCCGATTCCCCATCCCAGGTATCGAAGCAGAGCGACGGGTCGCAGCAGATCTGGCGCAGCCGCATCAGCTCGGTCAGAATCACCAGCTTATTCTTATTGAATTCATCCGCATCCTGACCGGCGATGGTCTCACGCATATGTACCACCTGGCCGTCATAGAGCTGCTGCTGCCGGGTATCCATCCGCACATAGCGCACCTCCTCAAGCTTGTCCGGCAGGTCCTTGAGCACGTCCTCCTTCAGGCGGCGCAGGATAAACGGCGCAGTCATTTTCTGCAGCCGCTTCATCGCCTGCTCGTCCTGATATTTCACGATCGGCAGCTCCATCTCGCGGCGGAATACCTCGTACTGGTATAAAAAGCCGGGCATCAGATAGTCAAAAATGCTCCAAAGCTCACTCAGGCGGTTTTCGATCGGGGTGCCGGTCAGCGCAAAGCGATAGCGGCTCTTCACCACCTTCACGGCCTTCGCGGCCGCGGTCGTATGATTTTTGATATACTGTGCCTCGTCAATCACCTCATATTCAAAGGAAAGATCCTCATACAGATGAATATCGCGTTTCAGCAGATCATAGGAGGTGACGATGACATCGTACTCCTCGCAGGCGGCAATCTTCGCCTGCCGCTCCTCCTGCGTGCCGGTAATCAGCAGTACCCGCAGCGCGGGCGCAAAGCGGGCAAACTCCTCGCCCCAGTTGAAGACCAGGGACGCCGGGGAGATAATAATGGAGACCGCGGGCTGTGATACATTTTCCGTGTCCCCGGATTTTTCCGTTTTCCCGGTCTTTTGCGAAGCTCCTGATTGTTCCATTTTATCCCTCTGCTCCTTCGCCGCGAGCAGCACCGCAATCATCTGCAGCGTTTTTCCAAGTCCCATATCGTCCGCCAGTATGCCGCCGAACTGCCAGGTCTCCAGCGTGCGCAGCCACTTATAGCCCTCCTTCTGGTACGGGCGCATGATTTTGGAAAGACTTTCCGGCACATCGAAATCCGCGTCATTTACGGTCTTGAACCCCTTAACCATCTCGCGGAAATGCGAATCGCGGTCGCTGTAGACGCTTTCGTTCTCTTCGAGCATCTTGTTCAGATACAGCGTGCGGTACAGTGGGAGATGCATTTTGCCTTTTACAAATTCCTTCGGCTTCAGATGCATGGAATCCATCAGCTCGGACAGCAGCTGAAGTGACTCATCATCCAGATCGACATAGGACCCATCCTTCAGGCGGTAATAGTTTTTCTTCTGCCGGTAGCTGTTCAGGATGTCAAGCAGCTCCTCCTGCGGCACATCCTCCGTCGTAATGTCCAGGTCGAGCAGACCGCTGGATACCGAGACGCCGACAGATACCTTCATCCGCCTCACCATTTTCCCGGCGCGAAACCGCTTCGTACACTGCACTTCTCCGCACGAGAGCAGCTCCTCCACGCCATCCGACATCACCCGGTAAATCCGCTCCTCGTCCTGCCCGCAGTTCAGCTCCCGGTTTTTCCAGTCTACATTGGGCAGCCATTTCCGAACCCGGTAAAGCATGTCCTGCTCCGCTGTAAAATCGCGGAACATCTCCAGATGATTTTCCATGTCCTCATCCAGAAAGTCCAGCAGGGAAAGCTCCCGCCCCTCATATCTGGCAAATGGACGGCACATAACATCCCGGTCCGACGCATCCATATAAAATACAAAGCTCACCTGCGGCGGCACGAAGGAATGCAGCCGCTCCGGATTCTCCTCGACCACATCCGCGATATTTTCCAGCTCCGGCAGCAGCTGATGATAAAATTCCGACAGGTTGTTCCGCCCGACGCGGAATGAAAATTCGCCCTCCTCATCCGCAAGGGAAGCCAGATCTTCAATCTTTTCCTGAAACTCCTGATCCGACCGATACAGGCAGTCGCCATCCACGTAATAGGCCCGATCCATCCCGAAATACAGCTCCGGCAGTGCTCCTTCCACCTGAATCCCGTGGAATTCCTCCGGGGTCTGCTCCCTCTTTGCCGTTCGTCCTCTCCGGTCCGTCGAACCCGTTTTTGCATTCGTTCCGGAAGCCATCTTTGCCTCGGAAATCCGTATCGTCACGCGCGGATTCCCTTCTCCACAGTGCAGCAGCTGCTTCTTCGTCTTCACCTGATCGCGGTCTTCATACTCAATCGTATCCCCGCCGATCTCATTAAACAGTGCGTCCAGCCGCCAGCCGAACAGGTTCAGCGAACCGCCGACCTTCGTGGTACGCTGATAATAATAGCGGGACCGGGTCGCATTTTCGAGTCTCTGTCCGAACTCCTCTTCCTCCTGCACGATCTGTTCGATAAAACGAAGCCATTTTCGGCTCTCATCCCGGAAATTGCTCCGCAGATGACTGAACTCCGTATTCGAGCCATAGGTCGCCGTAGCTGCATTGCGCACGTTCTCACAAAATTCATCCAGCTGCTTGATGACAAACAGCTTGTCCGTACCGATTTTAAAGGAAACCGACAGGGCTCCGCCCTTTTTCACCAGGCGCGGCTTGAGTGTCAGACTCTCCTTTTCCGTCATACCGGATACCATCAGGTTCTCCCGCTTCTGCTGATAGGCATTCAACAGCCGGTTCGCCATCCGGTCCGTCGCGTCCCCAAGATTATGCGTTTTCAGAAAATCCCTCACGCCCATAAGCACTGCCGCGACGTATTCACAGTCGGAATTCTCGTGAAAATACCAGCCATATCTGCCCTTTGTTCTCTGGCATACAGGGCAGTCACAATCTGCCTGCCTCAGCTGATCCCGTGAAAAAATCACAGAGGTCTGTATTTCCGTGCGGCCAACCTTCCCATTCCAGATGGCCCGCCCGAGCATATCGTCTCCTCCGAAGGACTCATATCCGGACGACAAACTGAGCTTATCGACCACACCCTGGTAATACAGTTTTTCGCCCTTCGTGCGCGCTTCCTTTGGCAGATCCGCATTCTTTAAAATTGCCTCGCCGTCAAAATAGCTGTACTGCTCCAGAGCTTCCAGACTGGCAGCGCCTCCATAGGCTTCCGCGCTGTCGTCCTGCCACGAATCTCCCAGAAGGGAATACTCCGCAGCGGGCAGATTCTGTCTTGCCCGCGCCGCCTTCCGCTCCGCTTCCTGTTCCATGAAAATCCGTTCTGCCTCCTGGCGCTCCCGGATCAATTCTTCCTCCTCCTGTCTCCTGCGCGCTTCTGCAGCTTTCCGCTCCGCCTCTTCCCTCGCCCCGCGTTCCTGGGCTGCTTTCCGCTCGGCTTCCTCCTGCTTCTTTCTCCTCTCCTCGGCCAGGCGGTTTGCCTCCTCTGCCTGTCGCTTCTTCTCGCGGCGGCGTTCCTCCTCCGCCTTTTTCTCCTGCCGGATGGCCTCCCGGCGCGCCTCTTCCGCCTGCAGCTTCTCCAGCTGCTTCTTCCTCTGAGCGTCCGCAGCTGCTTTCCGCTCAGCTTCCTTTTGCGCACGCTCCGCCTTCCGCTTCTCCCTTGCCTCACGCTTCGCGTCCCGCTCGGCAATCTCCTGCGGCGTCAGCTCACGAGGGGCATTTGATGGCGTCTCTTCCACTGGCGCAGTCTTCTTCTGCGGCTCGGCTGACACATTTGAGCGTGCCGCCTGTCCGCCTGACTTCGGCAATACTTCCGGCGTCGCTGTCTGCCTGCGAGCCTTGGCCGAAGTATCTGATGCTCCTGCTCGTTTATGCTGCTCTGTCGATACTACTGGTTGAGCCGCCTGCTTCTGTGACCCTGCGGATGCTGCCAAAGACGCATCCCGGCTGCTCAGTTCCGCCGTGGATTCTGCCGACACCGTTGTCTGATTTGCCATAGCCTCCAGCCGCGCAATCTCCGCGAGCCGTTCGTTTTCTTCCTGCGCATTGGAGGTCTGCTTCGCCCGCAGTCTGCGCAGGCGCTGCCCGATCTGCCGTCTGGTCAGAATCTCTGTCTGCGGTTTAGCAGTCACCGGGTTAGCAGTTGCCGGTTTCTCTTTTTCCACACTGGGCTTCGTTTCCTTTTTTATCATCTCATTGCTGTCATTTCCAGATGCACCGCGCCGTTTTCCCCTGACATCCGCCGCATGTTTACCGTCTTTCTCAGAGTTATCCTCCACGGTCTTTTTCGTATCATCCAGCTTCTCTTCGATTGCAAACAACAGTGCTGCCATATGTTCGCAATTATTCCCTCCACGTGCCATCGGGCAGCGGCATGTCATCCGGATGGGATTCCCGTTTTTCAGCGTCAGGGAAACATTGTTCCTCGTATGTCCCAGAACAGCAGCGGAAAACTGATCTCCTTCCTCCTTCAGGCTTTCCACCTTTCGGTTCTCAAATGAAGTTTTCCCTCGTTCCAGCACAGATTCATTAAATTTTGTTCTCCAGGTCTTCTGTAATCGATCCACTGCTTTCTCCTTTGATTCGTTCTCATAAAAACTGTAATTCGCCCCTCATCGAAAGCCGATGGAATTGCAGTTCGCATAAAAAGAAGTATAGCCGGTTTTATGGCAAAACTCAATGGTTCCGCGTAAAAAAGCGGAGGCAGACATTGGATTCCGAATCGCCTCACCGTTTTGCATCTAATTATGATGCAAACAAATCCTTCAAAATTGCGCTCGCCGTCTTGCTTCGGTACCCGTCCGGGTCGGTCATAATGGACTTGCCGGAAATACTCCAGCGCATCTGTGCGTAGCCGGACAGGTAGGAGGAGCTGACCAGGCAGTCCGGATATTTGCTGTACCAGTCCGGATAATAGTTTTTCATATAGGAAGCCGCCAGCTTTACGGCTTCACTGGAGGTGTTCCCGGAAGAAGACGGCGTGCCGGCCAGCCGGACACCGGGCGGACTGGAATGGAGCAGCACAACGCTGCCATCGCTGCAGGAGCCGACCACCATCCAGACGTGCCCGCTCGAACTCATGATATCACCCGCTTTGTAATCCTTCACAGAGGATGCGGATTTATAAGTGCCCCAGCCCCTGGAGGCAAAGTTCGATGCCATTTTTGAGGCCTTCATCACATATCCCTCATTTCCATCCGTGGTATTCAGAATATTGTAAATACACCAGCCGATATAGCCGGAGCAGTCCAGGCCGTTTGCGATCTGATAGCGGGTGGTCCGGTAATCATAGCTGCTGGTCTGCTGCTGGAAAAACTTTTTCCACTGCGCACTGACCCCGATGGACACTGCCTCCGTACCGGCTCCGGTATCCTCCTCATTCCAGCCGCCGCCCCAGACATACATGGTGGAGCCGACCGGCTCTAGCGCAGTCGTAAGAAGCGTTTTAATCGTGCTGGTTGAAAGGTCGCAGGTCACCGTAACCTTCTTTTTCCATGTCTTAATCAACACATTTTTATAATACACACATGCGCGGATGGTCGCCTTGCCGGAGGATACTGCCCGGATTTTTCCGGCGGAGCTTACGGTGGCGACAGATGTATTTGAGCTGGAGTATTTCACTTTGCAGCCGCTCTGTACGGTGGCCTTTGCGGTCTTGCTTTTGCCTGCCATCAGTGAGATGGAAGAAGTATTGTATTTGAATGAGCCGGAACTGGTCACAAGCAGATACACCCTTCCCGTTTCTGTCCCATCACTGTCATACAGCGTCAAGGTTGCCCTTCCCTTTTTTCTCGCAGTAATCTTAAAAGAGCCGTTCGCCTTCTCCGCAACCCTTGCTACGGATGCTTTTGAAGTAGTGACCTTTGCGCTGCCACGGATTGTATAAGATTTCCCGACTGCCAGCGTTTTGACTGAAACATCCTCGGCCCGGGCAGGCATAGAAAAGCAAAAGAAAAACAGCACCGTCAGGACAAAGAGCAAAAACAGTCCTGACGCGTGATGATAAACGAGCCTGGTGCTGGCAGAATGTTTCCCGACTATATTCTTGCATTTGTTCATATGATTTTATCTCCTGTTAGAACATTTTGTAACTATGAAGGTACTGAACAGTTACAACATTTTTCATTATATACAAAATACTGCATACAGAGGGATGGAGTACATTCCCTGTTCATCTGCGCCAAAATTTCTGGCAGAGATACGGAATACTTTTTCCGGATGATACATTTTCTGAAAATGCTTCAGGCTTCTGGCGTGTACATTTATGTCATATTTGACTTCTACTGGGATGACCATTCCCTCCATTTGAAGAAGAAAATCCACTTCGGCATCCGGAGAATCGGAAGTCCAGTAAAATAGTCTGTGGCCATTGCACAGGAGTGTCTGCGCGACATAGTTTTCTGCAAGCGCTCCCTTATAAACGTCAGACAAATCCTGACGGATAATATTTTCAGGCATAATGCCGGAGGCAGCACAGAGCAGTCCGACATCAGACATATACAGCTTGAATGAGGACAAATCCTGCGTAACGGCCAAAGGGACCTCCCCCCTTGTGACCCGGTCACATTTCAATGCAACTCCGGACATCACCAACCAGGAGATGGATTCACCGAACAGTCCTGCTGTCGCACCTCTTCGAATTAACTTATATTGAAATTTTTTATTATCTTTTGCCAGTTGTGTGGGAAGAGAACGGAATGCATTCTGAATTTTGGTGCATTCACTTGCGGTAGCGTATTTAGCCATATCAGCAGTATAGGCATTCAGAATCATACTTTGAAGCTCAGGCAGATTGACCAGAGTATCCTCTTCGGCATACTTGCGAACTACGGCCGGCATACCTCCGATGAACAGATAGCGCCGAAACCAGAGAAGGAGCTCTTTGTGTGTCTGCTCCGGCATTTCACTCATGGTACGGTAACGCTCTCTGATCAGTGTGACCAGAACCTCTTTTCCCATAGCAAGGAGGAATTCATCAAAGCGAAGCGGATACATTGTTTTCATGAGTACCTTCCCAACCGGAAAGGAAAAACGCTCCCGATGAACAGCGACACCGAGCAGGCTGCCGGCGGCAGCAATGTGATATTCAGGAGCTTCCTCCGCAAAATATTTCAGGGACGTCAGCGCACGCTCACATGCCTGAATTTCATCAAAGATGATGAGAGTCTGCCCCGGAACAATTTTTTCGGAAAAATACTCTTCAAGAAAACGAAGAATGCGAGACGGCTGTAAGTCGCCGTCAAAAAATTCCGCGATCAAGGGCATTCTCTCAAAATTTACATAAACAGTATTTTTATAGTAATCTCTGCCAAAATGTGTCAGCGTATAGGTTTTTCCAACCTGTCGTGCTCCATATAGCACCAGCGGAAGACGGTCTTTTTCTGTATTTTTCCACTCAAGCAGGGTATCTGTGATAATTCGCTTCATAATATATTCTCCATTAATGACACCTTTTGAATATAGTTGCAGTATGTCTGCAGAATGGTCTGAGAATACCTCTGTAATTCGGGTTACCGTATCCTGACCTGCCAACTGCCAATACTAGTATAATCCTGCAAAGAGCAAAAATCAAGAAAAAGTCATTTCAAAATGACTTTTTATTAAAAAATAATCATTTCAAAATGATTTTTTCTCTAAAAACAATCATTTCAAAATGATTTTTCTCAAAGAACAAACATTTGCAGCTCATTTTATCGTTTCATTTTTACCGTTTCATTTTCTTCATAATCGAGAGGATTTTATCAATCTTCCGGATCTCCTGCGGTGATTTTCCGTTTTTCATTACGTTTATGATGGCCTCCGTCTCGGCCGGGTCGAAGGAAAGCCCGCTGCCGCCGGACTGTGACAAAGCCATCAAAAACGGCAGAACCTCCTCCTGACTTTTTCCCTGCGCCTGCTCGGCGAGAGAGGAAAGCATCTGAAGCTTCTCCGCGCTGATACTGCCAAGGGCGGGATTGTTCATCCAGCTGTTATCACTCATATGGATTCTCCTTCCTGCTGCGAAAACATCGAATACAATTCGATCATGCTCATCATCTGCAGAGCCTGGTCAATCATAGCGGCTTCTTCCCCCTCACAATACTGGCGGACGTCGCTTAAGATATCCAGCAGATCGACAGATTCCCCGGCTGCTTCTTCGGCAGCTTCTTTAGAAGCTTCGCCCCGGCAGGCGTTTGCTGCCATACTGTCCTTCTGCTCAGATGCCATTGCTGCCGCGGCACCGGCGTCCTGCGAGGCGTGATGAAACGGGTAACGTGCTCCCCGGCTCTGACCGGGAGGCTGGTCGTAGTAATTCAGGACATTGCGGATCTCCATCATTTTAATCATGACCGAGAAGGTCTTCTGGCTGCCCGGCGGAAGATGAGGAATGAGGGCTTTGATAAGCTGTAAATGATTTTGATTGGCGATCTCATCCAGCCGGGTCAGCACCATTCCTTCCTCCTGGTCCATTTAATCTTCTTGCAGCGTATCATTTCGTTCCCTGTCTGTTTATACCCGATTTCATTCTATGCCGGAAAAAGCAAAAAAAGAAGCAAACCCCCGCATTCAGACAGAATACGGGGGTATATTATCCGTGCAAACCATGTTATAAGAAGGACCGCCTTGTTGATGGATCTACACTCCGCTTCGGCCGGTACTCAGTGCCCTTATGACTTCGGCTGCCTGGCTTACTGCTCAACGGGATAAAGAATCGAAATGGCTCACTGACAGGATTTAATCTGTGAAATTTCGCTGTCGATCATCATGGAATAGTTGGTGTAGTACACGACAAAGCCGGGCTTTGCGCCATTCGGCTTTTTCACATGCTTTTTTTCTACGTAATCGATTTCGACCTTCTGGGCGCCGCGATTCTGTGAGTACCAGGCCGCGAGGCGCGCCGCGTCCTCAAAGGTAGAATCCGGCGGCATGGTTCCATTCGCCTTTACGATGACGTGGGAGCCCGGGGCGCCCTTTGCGTGGAACCACCAGTCTCCGCCGGAGGCGAAGCGGAAGGTCAGCTCGTCATTCTGATAGTTGTTTTTTCCGACATAGATATCATATCCATCCGAAGAGATGTAATGATACGGGCGCGAGGTGATTTTCACCTTTTTCCCCGAATAACGCCGACGGATATAGCCGGCGTCGGTCAGCTCCTCCTTTACCTGCACCAGGTCTTCCTCTGAGAGCGCCATATCCATGAACGTACAGATGGATTCCAGATGCTCAATTTCCGCCTTCGTCTCCTGCACCAGCTCGCTCAGCGCCTCATACGTGCGCTTGAGCTTGTTGTATTTGTCAAAATACTTCTGCGCATTTTCCTGCGCGGAAAGGGTCGGGTCGAGCGGGACCGTCATCATCTCGTTGGTATAATAATTCAGTGCTTCAAAGCTTTTCGCCTTTGGCGGCACATCGTAGCCGTAGGCATGGATCAGTTCGCCGTAAATGCGGTATTTGTCACGCTTATCCGTATCGCTAAGCTGCTTCACCTGAAGGTTGTATTTTTTGCGGCAGCGGTCAAGCGCGGTCGTGGTGATGCGGCGCAGGTCAGAGGACTTCTGTCGGATGCGGGTCACCGTATTTTTCATCGCGTAATACTGCTCCAGCATTTGGGACGGAGAGTCAAAGTGCCGAACGGTGTACTGGGCGCTGTAATCCTCATACATCGACAGCGGAAGGGAAGAAAACTCCACCGGTGCTTTTTCATCCGAATTTTCATAGATGATGGTGGGCGAATAGCGGTTTTCCTTTACATCCTCCATCATCAGCTCAAATGTGTGAAAAAGATGCAGCTGCGTCAGCTCATCGATGGTGTTGGCACTCTGCGCGGACTCTGCCCCGGTACGGTGACAGAGCTCCTCGGCAATCACCGGGCTGATGCCGGTGTACGATGTGTAGATGGCCTTCGCAAGCGGCATCGGACGGGTAAACACAGTGGAACAGAACTCCTCCTGCGAAGTAGCAAGCGGATCCAGCTTTTGCTGTGTCACTGCGATAAAATACGGCCGTCCGGGCAGCACCTCACGCACCGAGCTGGTCATGGCTCCCACATGCTTGATGCTGTCAATGATCATGCCGGTATCGTCACAGAAAATCAGGTTGCTGTGCTTGCCCATCAGCTCAATAATCAGATCCTTCCGGCAAAGATCGCCCATCTCATTGTAATGCTCAATCTCAAAATGAATGATGCGCTCCAGCGACGGCTGCCAGATACGAAGAATCCGTCCGTTTGCGATGTGCTTGCGCAGCAACATACAAAAATTCGGAGCCGTCATCGGGGACGGCTTATTCGTATTCGTGAGATAGATCAGCGGAAGGCTGGCGCTCGCGGAAAGCAGAAGCCGGTACTGCCCGGCCGGGCTTTTAATGGTGAGCAGCAGCTCGTCCGCCTCCGGCTGCGCGATTTTGCTGATGCGCCCTCCGGTCAGCTTTTCGGAGAGCTCCGCAGTGATATTTGATAACACAATGCCGTCAAGGGCCATGATTCCTTACTCCTTACATTCCTTTTACAACTCATTGCAAATCCTTATAATCGCGTCCGCGAAAATTTTCGCGCTCATCATCAGTGTATCGATGACCATAAATTCATCGTCTCCGTGCATATGATTGTCGACATCCGGCGTCATGCAGCCGAATGCCACACCGCGCTCGAGGCCGTGCACATAAGTTCCCCCGCCGGTCGAGAGGGGTTCTCCTTTTATGCCGGTATAGGTTTCATAGCTGTCCAGCAAAATCCTAACAAAGTCCGAATCACCCGGCACGCAGTGCGGACGGGTCATCGGCACATCCTCCATCTGAATGCCGTTTTCAGCAAAGGCTTTCATGACCGGCTGCTTCGTGTTTTCCTCATCGCAGCCGATCGGCAGCCGCGCATCGAACGCACCGCATACATGTCCCGGCTGATAATCCAGAATACTGAAGCACAGCGTCACCGCTCCGGACTGCTCCTCCTCGCGGTAAATACCCAGCGTTTTTCCGCAGGTATCCTCATAGGGAAACAGGCGCTCCAGTGCCAGCAATACGTCAAGACCGGCAGCATCGGCACCATCACAAGAGAATACCTTCTCCGCGGCCAGCTTCTTTATCAGACGCAGCGTCGCGGTCAGCGCATTTTTCCCCTCCTGCGGGGTCGAGGCGTGCGCCGCCTGACCGCGGGCATTCACCAGCAACAGATTCTCTGCCGAATGGTTGCCGGAACCGAAGCCACCATCGTCCAGCTTCTCGATTTCGAAAATCACCCCGGTCTCATTCGTCGTCTCATCCGAGGCCTGACGCACGATCGTTTCCGACAAGCCCTCCAGCACCAGAACCGCCCTGCCCGGAACTACATTTGCCTTGTCTCCGCTTTTGAGGCTTAACACACGCACCCCAGAGGCTCTGCGCCCCGACGCCATTCCCCGCGAAGCTCCGGTATCCGCCAGTGCTGCTTGGCTCTTTTGCGCATCCTTCTCTGCCTGCATCGCAGTCTCAGACGCAGTGCTCCCGGTATCTCCATACTCCGTATGAAAACGCGCCTCCAGCCGGCCTTTTTCAATGTTAATCACCGGAAAATCCGCGTCCGGGGTAAACGTATACGGGGCTTCTTTTTCGATTCCGTAATAATACTTCAGATCGCCCGAGCCGCATTCCTCATCGGAGCCAAGAATCAGACGCACCCCTTTTTTCATCGGAATCGCAAGCTCACGGATTGCCCGCAGCGCATACAGCGCCGCGATCGCCGGACCCTTGTCGTCGGCAGTGCCGCGCCCGTAAATTCTGTCCTCCACAATCTTCGGCTCAAATGGCTGCGTCACCGTCCAGTCCTCCGTCACCGGAACCACATCCAGATGCGCCAGAATATCAAGGCCCTTCTGGGAATCGGCTGCGCCATTCCCTTCTTTTTCCTCCGGCTGCAAAACCACCTTCGAAGCAGAGTCATTCAGTCGGAGTGAAAAGCCATCCATCGAGCAGATGCAGCCATCACTCCTCTGATACTCACCTGTCTGATCAGTAGCCTTCAAATCTCCGGTCACCACATAATTCTCATAATTTCTCACGCACAGACCATACTGCTCCATCATCTGCCGCGCAGCCGAAAGCGCGGCCGCCGGACCTTCCCCAAAAGGCATGCCTTCCTTTGCAGCTCCCTTCTGGCTGTTAATCCGCACCAGAGTTTTCAAATCCTCCAGCATTTCTTCCTTTTTGCTGTCAAGATAGGAATCAATTTTTTCCTTATACTCGTTCATAGACTCTATACACTCCTGATTTTTACACGCCCGGCGCTGATTAACACCATCAGACACCAGGCGTTTTTGCTCCTCATCTTAATCTCTTAACATCGATGTATTTCAATAGATGCTCCTTTTACTCTAAAAGTGACATCGTATCAGCCAAGAAAGCGCTCAATCTCCGCCCGTGTCGGCAGCGCCGGGATGCCGCCCATCTTCTGCACACACAGAGCGCCGGAGGCGTTTCCGTATACCAGTGCCTCACGGACCAGCTCCTCGTTCAAGTCAGAAACCGTCGTCACACCGCTCATCAGCAGCTTCGAGAGGAATCCGCCCCAGAAGGCATCGCCCGCGCCGGTCGCGTCCACAGCCTTTACTTTATTGCCGACCACCGTTCCCTCGGACCCGGCGTAAAAGTATTTCGCTCCTTTTGAGCCAAGCGTCTCGATCACAACCGAAATGTTGTTCTCCTTCATCAGCGTTGGAATATTCTCTTCGCCTCCGACAAAATCCAGCTCCTCATCGGAAACCTTTAACAGATCCACATACGGGAACACGCGGTCCACGACTGCCTTCGCATCCTCAAAGCTCCAGATCATGTTGCGGTAATTCACGTCATAGCTGACCAGCTTCCCATTTTTCTTTGCCATCTCCATCGCGGCAAAATGTGCGTTCCTGCTCGGATTTGCCGACATGCCTACCGAACCGCAGTGCAGGATTTTCGCGCTTCGGATGACATCTTCCTCAACATCCGACGCATCCAGCAGAATATCCGCGCCCGGCTTGCGCACGAAGGTAAACGACCGCTCGCCGCCCTCGTACAACGTCACAAATGCCAGTGTCGTCACCGCCTGGTCGGTCAGCTCCGGCAGAAGCACATCCACCTGATTCTCCTCCAGCGTCCGCTTCAGCAGCTTTCCAAAGTCATCATTGCCGAGGCGGCCGAGAAATCCGGTTTTTAAGCCGTTTCGGGCAATCGCAATACAAGCATTCGCCGGAGCGCCGCCCGGATTGCAGATATAGCTTCTCTCCTCTTTTCCCGGAGTGAAATCAATCAGCATCTCTCCCATACAGATAATGTCAAGCTTCATGTTTTCCATTGTCGTGCTCCCTTCCTGTGAGTTTATTTTTCATCTATTCTGGTTCCGTCTTTCATCCAGTCTTTTCCAGATACGGCCTTATTCGCGCAGGCATCGAAGACGTTCCTTTGTGTTTCCCATATTTTATTTTCCCGGCTGTTCCTTCTTTGCCTTCTCCAGATTGATCTTACGGCGGTTCTTCACCTCTTCGCTCATCGGCTGAATCTCGCCTGCCTGCTTCAGCGACATCTTCGTCAGCATCGGGCCGACCAGTTCATAGATCAGAATCGCAAACAATGTGATGTTGCGGATCAGCTCCCCCTGCTCGCCCAGCTGCTGCGCGGTCACACACATTCCCAGCGCCACGCCCGCCTGCGGCAAAAGCGTGATCCCCAGATATTTGCAGATGGTGTCGCTGCAGCCTGTCGCCTTTGAGGAAAGGAATGTTCCGATGTACTTACCCGCGGAACGGGTGATGATATAAATCAGTCCAATCAGAACAATGGTGCCATCTTTAAATACTCCGAGCTCCAGCTGCGCGCCGGAGATCACAAAAAACGCGGCAAACAGCGGACTCGTCCAGCTATCCGTCTTGCTCATAATCTCGCCGGAAAGCGGACAGAGATTGCAGAACATGGTCCCCAGCATCATACATACCAGAAGAGAGGAGAAACCGATGGTCACCGGTCCGACCTCGAACTCAAGCATCGAAAGAGCCGTCGTCAGAAATACAAACGCAATCGACATGTTCAGACGGTTCGTATTGGAGTTGAACAGCTTTTCCAGCTGCGTCAGCAGCCAGCCCAGAACCGCGCCGAGCAAGAGCGACAGCACAATTTCCAGCAGCGGATTGACCAGAATCGAGAACATATCAAAGGAACCGCTCACCATGGCTCTGGCAATCCCGAAGCTGACCGCAAACACGATCAGACCTACCGCGTCGTCGAGCGCAACGATTGGCAGCAGCAAATCCACCAACGGTCCCTTTGCCTTGTACTGCCGCACGACCATCAAAGTCGCGGCCGGAGCGGTCGCCGTCGCGATTGCGCCGAGCGTAATCGCCTGCGCCACAGACAGTTTTCCATGTGTCGCCGCACTCACAAGCAGCAGCGCGACATCGACAAACAGCGTCGCGGTCAATGCCTGCACAATGCCGATCACGGTCGCCTGCCGTCCTGTTTTTTTCAGCTGTGACAGGCGAAATTCATTGCCAATCGCAAATGCAATGAATCCCAGAGCGACATCCGATACGAGGCTTAAGTCTTCCACACTCTCCATCGTAGGAAAGCCAAGACCCGAAATATCCACCCGTCCCAGACAGTATGGACCAATCAGCACACCGGCCACTAGATAGGCGGTGACCGACGGCAGCTTCAGCGGCTTCAACACGCGGGTCATCAAAAGCCCCGCCAGGATTGCAATCGAAATGGACAGTAACGTGCTAACCATAAAACAAACTCCTCCCTCAAATCGTTTGGCAGCTATACCCTTTAGCAGCTGTACCTTTTGCAGCTATAGCTTTTATGCAAAATACCAGCTGCATCCTGACACAAAAACGTAATATCACATACTATCATATACCCATAACAGAGGCCATGCGGCTCCCATCCGATCTGCGCTGCAATGTCCAAAACATCCCTCCCGGATCAGGAAAGCCCCATCTCATAGGAATATTCCTCGCCGCCGAGAATGCCCAAAAACGTGTTATCAACGTAGAGCACAAACCCCTCTGCCCCGTCTTCGAGCGAAAACGGAAATGCCTCAAACGTCAGAGAATAGATGTCGCCGCTTATCCGGATGTAAATTCGCGAGTCTACCTCATAGCTGCCTTCCTCAAGCGTGCCGGTAATCTTTGTATAGGCACCCGCTTCCGCCGCCACCAGGTTTGTGATGTCCGCCGTGTAATCCAGATCATCCGCCGATTCATCCGCCACATATCCATAAGCCAGAGATGGCGCATTTGTGGCCAGATTCGGGATAAAGCGCTCCGCGCTCTCAATGACCAGCGCCGTGAATTCCCCCGAGGCAAGATCACTGTTCAGCTGATATGGCTGATCCCGGGTAAAGCAGGCGCTGCCATAGTTCTCCGCCATGAACGGCAGCAATGCGTTTCCGAAGGAATCCCGGTACATCAGAAGGCTTCCCTCCGCATCACTTAGCGTGTAGATCCGCCGGTCGTAATTGCTCTCAACCTCACTCACATAGGTAAACTGCGGCTCAGGGTCATAATATATCTCCTCCTCCGGAGTCTCCGCCGACGGGTAGATCATCTCGTCCAGATCACCGATATAATCCGTCCGGATCTCATAATCCGCATTTTCATAGGAGACATGCTCCTGACCGAGAGCGGTCAGCAGCGTATCCGCGGCCAGCGCCGCACCCTTATTGTTCCAGTGGGAATCCCTCGCGTGGTACAGCACCTCATCCTGCTCCTCAAACACCGCGTACAAGTCAACATAATTGACTCCCTCGCTTTCCAGCCACGGGAGAAAATGGCTCAGATTGTTCTCATCCGAGCAAAAGCTGCTGTAATAGTAAGGCATATGCTCATCGTAAAGAGACGCCTTGTTCGGCGCGATGGTAAAGATAAAATCAATGCCATTTTGCTCCGCATAGGTCTGTATCATCGCGAGCGTGTGCGCCGCGTCAAAGAGCTGCCGCTCCGTCATCAGATCCGTCCCCTGATAGTCGGAAAGCGTATCCGTAAAATACAGCCAGCCATCCGTCCCTACGATCACCTGCTCCTGCGAGGAGGTCCCGAACACCTTCCCAGTCACCAGACCATACGCGCTGACCAGCTCCTCGCGGAACGCAAATTTTTGCTCAAACCAGTCTCCAAGATCACTCAGGAAATCAAGATTCCAGCTCTCTCCTTCCTCATCCACATTCTTCAGCGAAGGAAACACCGTCTCCTCCCCGCTCTCAGAAAGCCCATCCGAAATGCCGGTCACGACAAGCCCCAGAGAAGGAATCATACAGATCAATAAAAACAATACAAGGAATCCGATTTTAAACGTCTTTTTCATCATACCACCTCAGAACCGGAAGTAAATAAACGGATTGTAGGTTCCTCCCGCCAGACAGAGCATGGAAAGTGCCAGAAGCACCAGCGCCACGGGCCAAGAAAGCGCCTGACAGGCTTTTTTCTTTTCCAAGCGCCGCAGCAGAGGGGTCGAAGCCACCAGGCCAGCCGCCATCGCCGTCAGATTCAGCGGAGTAAGCATGGCCATAAACAGCTGCATGGATGCATTGTCAAACGTAAAACCGGTAAACATGGTCTTCACCCAGAAGAGGCCCTGCGCGAACGTCTCCGCCCGGAAAAATACAAATCCAATCATAACCGCAAGCACCACATAAACGTGCCCGAAGAAACGCCCGAGCCAACCGCCGCGGCTATTCGCGCCGGATGCCTTCCGGGCATCCCCTTCTGCTGAGACTGCACGCTCCTTTCGTGGGCCCGCACCAGCCGATACTGCATGCTCCTTCTGTGAGCCCGCATCAGCTTTTCCAGTGCCCCGCAGCCGTCCGGTCAAGTTTGCCCACAGAGCCGGCAGCCACTCCTCCATCAGCAGGAAAAACCCGTGATACAGCCCCCAGAAAAGAAAGGTCAGGCTCGCCCCATGCCAGATACCGGTGCAGGCAAACACAATCACCTTATTCACACCGGTACGCAGCTTCCCTTTTCGGTTTCCTCCAAGCGGAAAATACAGGTATTCCCGGAACCAGGTCGACAGCGAGATGTGCCATCTGCGCCAGAAATCCTTCATCGAAGAAGCTATGTAGGGATAATTGAAGTTCTCTTTAAAGTGAAATCCAAACATCCAGCCAAGACCGATCGCCATGTCGCTGTAGCCGCTGAAGTCAAAATAAATCTGCAGCATATAGGCAATCGCGCCCAGCCAGGCGACGCACACATTCATTTCCGCCGCCTCTGCCAGAAACAGCGTATCGACAATCACCGCCATATAGTTGGCGATCAACACCTTTTTCGCCAGACCGACCGCGAATCTGCGGATGCCGGTAAGCACCCCTTCCATGGTCAGACTGCGGTGATTCAGTTCTTCCGCGATGTCATGGTATTTGACAATCGGGCCGGCAATCAGCTGAGGGAAAAACGAAATATACAGCATCACGCGGAACACACTGTGCTCTGCCTCCACTTCCCCCCGGTAGACGTCGATCACGTAAGACAGGGCCTGAAAGGTGAAAAAAGAAATGCCGATTGGAAGCTCGATTTCCGGAACCGGCAACGCAAAAATGCCAAGCCCGTTCCAGAGCTCGGCCAGAAAACCGGCATATTTAAATACAGCCAGCACACCCAGATTCTGTACGACCGCGGCTGTCATGATCCTCTTCCTGGCCGTCGGCATCCGAACCAGCAGCCTCGCCCAAAGATAATTCAGAAGGGCGGTAATCACCATCAGGAACACATAGACCGGTTCGCCGTATGCGTAAAAAAGCAGGCTGGCCGCCAAAAGAAGGAGGTTCTTTGCGAAAAGTCCGGTCGCACCCTCCCCGCCGTCATCTGCCGGGCGAACACTTCCGCCCGGCAGAATCCAGTACAATATCAGCACCACTGGGAGAAAAATGCTGATGAAAACCAAAGAACTAAAAACCATTTTTCAACTCCACTTACACCCATGACGGCCGACACGGTTCGCTTTCCCGGAACCGGCCCACACCGCCCGCATCAATTGGCAGATCATCAGAAATCTACATAAGCCACACTGCCGTCTGAATACGTAACAATATAATAGCCATGTCCGCTGCCATCGCAGTCATACACCGGCTCACGGCTCACCTCCGTCGCGCCGCCCGAGCTGCTTGCAGAAGAAGCTGCCGCTGCTGCCGCAGCCGCCGCCTCCAGTGCGGAGCGCGCCTCCGACTCCTGCGCCACTGCTGCTTCCGCCTCTGACTCTTCCATCGTCAGATAGCGGGCCGCTACATATCCCGTAATATCATCCTGCGTGATTTTGAACCAGGCCGAGGTGCCCCCAACTACCTGTACCTCACCGCCGCGTGCCACAGAGCCAAGCAGAGCAGAGCTGCCGTCCGCAGCCTCGCGGATGTTCACCTGGCCGGTCGCGTACATGGTCACCGGCTCGTCCAGCGTCACCTCATCTGCCACCTCGTAAAAATTCTTCTTCTCACCGCTGGCATCCGTTCCGTAAAGGAACAGGAATCCGATTTTCTCAATTATGGTCAGATCGCTGAGACCTGAAACATCCACTGATGCAAAGGTATGCGTGGTGCCATCCGCTTCTGTCGCAATCACCTGCGGCGCAGACACTTCCACTTCCGTCTCAGCTTCGCCGTCCGTCCCGGCCTCTTCCGCAGCATCCTCTGCTTCGTTATCCTCCTCCGCTTCCGCTGCGTTCGCCTCCGATGCGTCCGCTGTGCTTCCGGTCTCATAAGTCAGCATCAAAATATCCAGACCGGTCGCGTTCGTCACCGTCAATGTCTCTCCATCCACCGTGATCTCAAGCTCCGTAACCTCCACTTCCGTTTCCGCTGCGGTCTCAGCTACCGTTTCCGCCTCGGTCTCTTCCTCAGCAGATACCGTAAACCCATACGCTCCGGTCAGCCCGGATACACCCATAAGTGCCGCCAGAAGGATACTTCCTGCTTTCTTCCCATACTTTCTCATTTCATTTCTTCCTTTCTTTATACTACCATTACAGTCATCTCCTGACTGTATGAATCATGGTCCCATGTACAGCTTCCGCCTCCTGCAAGCACCCAGGCTGCGCGCAGACCTGCAAGGTTCGACACAGCAGACAGCATAACACGCGGGCTGCATCAATGCTTATATGTCCTGCGATTTGCGCGTGAGGCGGTGCAAGATGCATAAGTTATTTCATAACAATTTCTTCCCGTACAATGTAAAAATTCAAGGCGTCATCAGCCGCTTACGCTCGTCGCGTACAGCGCACCGCCGGCTGTCGTCTGGTCGTAATCGATCGTTGCCGAGACATACGTTCCCTCGGCAAGGCTCCCAACATTTACGGACGCATTCGCATAGTTAATCGAATAGGTGACCCCGTCATCCCCCTGAATCAGCAGCGTATCCGAGGTCACAGCCGTAATCGTACCGCTCACAGTCCCCGTGTTGGACGAGGACGAAGAAGTACTGCTATCTGACGTGCTGCCAGATGAATCTGTGCTCTCCGAGGTCGAGGGCTGCGTCGATGAAAGAAGCCCTTTCGATATGTAACCGGTCACCCCATCCACGGAGACGACAAACCAGTTGTCCGTCTCCCCGGTCACCGTGACCGCAGCTCCGGACGCGACCGAACCAGCCACGCTGCTGCTCGTGCTCGGCTGGGAACGCAGATTCGCAGAGGAGGTCGCATAATAGGTATAGGAGGTACCATATGAAATCTCACTTCCGACTTCCGCCTCGATGACATCAGAATCGGACCCTGTCTGACTGTCCGCTTCTTCATCCGAATCCTCATCCGCATCCGCCGTGGTGTCCGGCTGCGTGCTGACCAGATAAGCCTTGCTGACATATCCCACAATGCTTCCGACGCTGACCCGGAACCACCCGGAGGTCTCTCCGGTCACCGTCACGGCGTCTCCCTTCTGCAGGGAACCGGCCAGATCCGCCTCCGTGCTCGGATTCGTGCGGATATTCACACTGGTCGAAGCATACAGTGTAACACTCGTCGAATACTCGCTTAAGGTGGCAAGCTCATCACTGCCTGCCTCATCCTCCTCATCCTCTGCGTCTGTCTGGGATTCCGTCTCATTATTATTCTCAACCGTGCCCGGCAGCACATTGAAGATGCTGTCCGTATCCAATACCGTAAAGCTCTCCACAGCCGCCTGTACCGCAGCAAGGAGCTCCTCATCATCTTCCGTAACCGTTCCGCTGACCACATATGCAGAATCCCCATCCGCGGACACAATCGCATACGTAATGGAATACGCCCACATACTGGTCGAATAGGTATATTTCACAACATACTCATAGCTGACCACCGCAGACGAGCTTCGCACCAGAAATGACTGCACTTCAAAGGAGTCCTCCTCCGAGTACTGCCCTACGAGCGACTCCTCCAGGTCCTCCTCAGACTCCATCACAGAGACATTTTTCATGGCACTCTCGTCAGCTGCGTACACGATATTAATCATCGCATCCGTACCGGAAGAGAACACACGCATCTCCTCCACGTCCTGCGTCACCTTCCATGTGCTGTCCGGCAGAACAATGCGGACGGTTCCATCCTCCGATACATACACAACGTTGGTCTGGAACTCCGTCTCTGACTCCGTCTCCGATTCCGTCTCACTCATCGTCTCGGATTCCGTCTCCGACTCCGTTTCCTTCTGGCCATCGCTGTTTTTCGAGCAGCCAGATGTAAAAAGCACGATCATCAATGCCGTCAGAAGGCAAATCAGAACCGCATTCTTTCTTCTGTTTAACATAAATATCATTGTTCCTTTCTACGGCATTTCTGCCATGCAGAAGTCCTTTTCCTGCATAAAAGTTTAGTAATATTAGAGATAAACAGGCATGAAACCTTTGCCCAATTGCTCTACATCATACCACGTCAGACAAACTTCTGCAAGTCGCACAAGTTCAAATTGGACATTGTTATCACAAACTTAACATTTTCGTAATAGTTCCGGACAAACGATTTCCTGCTGCCCGGAACCAGGAAGCATCGTCATATTCTCTGGAAGCGCCGCTCGATTTCCCGTGCCGCCGTCTCCATTTTTTCTTCAAACTCCTCTCTGTTCATCTGATTTTTGCAGAGTGCGTACAGCTCACGGTACTCATCCTGAATCCCCTGCGCATGCGGTACCCGGTAAGCGCCGGCATCACTTCCCGGCGCGATCGTCACCCCGTAAGCGAAGCCCTTCTGAATAACCGCCCCCTGCCGCTCCTTCAGCCGGCAAAGAGACGCATCATCAAACCGGCCGCTGCCGGGCAGATTCGCAATCGTTACAAACGTCGGCACCCAGATCGTGCGGCTTTCCCGCAGCGCAAGCAGACACTCCCCGTCCATGAAATTGCCGTGCTCGATGGAATCCACTCCGGCTTCCGTCACGGCAAGCACGGCGTCCGCACCGTTGGTATGCGCCATCACGGCAAAGCCCTCTTCATGGGCGATGTGAATCATCTCGCGGATCTCATCCGCCTCCAGGGACTCCTCCGTCAGGGCTCCCTCCCGCGCAAAATCCAGAATGCCAGACACCATGATTTTGATAAAATCCGCGCCGACCTCACCGGCCTCCTTGATCAGCTGCCGGTATTCCTTCCACGTGTCAAAGCCCCGGCCGACAATTCCGCCGTAATGTCCGTTTTTGTGAATCGCAAAGACCGGCGTCCGGTACGTGATCCCATACTCCGGCGCGATTCGGGCTGCCAGCGCAGAGGCTCCGTAATGGTCGCCGCCATCGCGCAGATACGTCACTCCGGCTTTTGCATAGGCAGATAGCTTTTCCCGGATATCCGCCTCATCAGCGCCCTGTCTGTACTGCGCAACCGCTTTATGGTAATCCCTTCCGTTCATAAAAATGTGCATATGGCACTCATAGTACACGGAAATTCCTTCTTTCTCAGGCCAGCAGCTCCCGCAGCATCGCGTTCACCGCCGCCGGATTTGCTTTCCCTTTCATCGCTTTCATGGTCTGTCCCACCAGGAAGCCGAGCGCCTTCTCTTTGCCGCCCTTATAATCTGAGACCGACTGCGGATTGGACGCGATGACGCTCTCAACCACCGAACGGAGCGCCCCCTCGTCATTGACGGTTTTCAGGCCATGCTCCTCTACATAGGCTTCCGGGTCAACATCCTGGTGGAAAATCTGTTCAAAGACCTCCTTCGCGACGGTCTGATTGATGGTCCCCGCCTCTGCCAGCTCAATCAGTTTTGCCAGGTTCGCCGGGGAGAAATCGAGTGTTTCCGGCTCCCGGTTTTCCTCCTTCAAAAGACGCAGTGTCTCCCCCATCAGCCAGTTGGACACCTTCTTCGGCTTTTTGCACAGCGCAGTCGTTTCCTCAAAAATATCCGCCATCCGTTTGGACTCTGTGATGATGCCGGCATCGTATGCCGGGATGTCAAATTCTTTTTTATACCGCTCCAGCTTTTCCGTGCGCAGCTCGGGCTGGCGGTCCTTTACCTCCTGCAGCCACTCGTCGCTGATGAGGATCGGCACCAGGTCCGGATCCGGAAAATAGCGGTAATCATGCGCATCCTCCTTGGAGCGCATCGGGTAAGAGTATTCCTTGTTGTCGTCCCAGCGGCGCGTCTCCTGAATGACCGGTTTTCCTTCTTCCAGCCGCTCAATCTGCCGCTCGCGTTCCCCGTCAATCGCGCGCGCGATTGCCTTAAAGGAGTTCAGGTTCTTCATCTCGGTCCGGGTACCAAAGGTCTCCGTTCCGACCTCCCGCACGGAAAGGTTCACATCCGCACGCATGGAGCCCTCCTGCAGCTTGCAGTCCGAAGCGCCCAGATACTGGATGATCAGGCGCAGCTTTTCCAGATAGGCGATGACCTCCTCCGCGCTGCGCATGTCCGGCTCGGATACAATCTCAATCAGCGGTACGCCGCTCCGGTTGTAATCCACCAGCGAGCAGTCCTCCCACTCGTCATGGATCAGCTTGCCCGCGTCCTCCTCCATGTGGATTTCATGGATGCCGATCCTGCGCGTTCCGGCCGAGGTCTCCACCTCGACAAACCCGTCATGGCAGATCGGCAGATACAGCTGGGAAATCTGATAATTCTGCGGATTATCCGGGTAAAAATAGTTCTTGCGGTCAAATTTGCAGAACTGATGAATCTGGCAGTTCGTCGCCAGGCCGACCGCCATCGCGTATTCGACCACCTGTTTATTCAGCACGGGAAGGGATCCGGGCATGCCGGTGCAGACCGGACAGGTATGCGCGTTCGGAGCCGCACCAAATGCGGTCGAGCAGCCGCAGAAAATCTTTGTCTTCGTCGCCAGCTCTACATGGACCTCCAGTCCGATGACTGTTTCATACTGTTTCGCCATCCTATTCTCCCTCCTTTGCATCCGTACCGTTCTGTACACATTGATCCCCGGCAGGAATCTCTGCAGTCGGAGCCTCTCCTGCGCCTGACGGCGCAGCATCCGGGCATCCATTCCTTTGCTTTGTCATTTTCTGTTTGTCTGCCATGCAGTCCCGGCCTGTGATCTTTGGCGTAAGGAACCGCCCTCTCGCCTGCTCAAATGCGTATGCCGCGCGGATAATTGCTTTCTCGTGGAAGCAGTCGCCGATCATCTGCACGCCGATCGGCAGTCCCTGGCTGTCCAGACAGCAGGGCTCGGAAATGCCGGGCAGACCGGCCAGATTGACCGAAATCGTATAGATATCACCGAGATACATTTTCAAGGGATCGCTCAGGCTCTTTCCCAGCTCCGGCGCAGTCGACGGGGACGCCGGGGCAAGAATGACGTCATATTTTTCAAACGCGCGATCAAAAGACTGCTTGATCAGCGCCTTCGTGCGCAGCGCTTTCAGATAGTACGCGTCATAATAGCCGGAGCTCAGCACGAACGAGCCGAGCATGATGCGGCGCTTTACCTCCTCGCCGAAGCCCTCGGAGCGGCTCTTTTTATACATATTGTGCAGACCCTCGTACTGTTCGGAACGATAACCGTATTTTACACCGTCAAAACGTGCGAGGTTCGAACTGGCCTCCGCCGAGGCAATCACATAATAAGCCGGAATCGCATATTCCACCAGGCTTAAGTCGAACTCTTCCACAAGTGCGCCCTTCTGCCGCAGCACATCCGCCGCATCAAGCACAGCTTTGCGCACCTCATCGTCCAGGCCCTCACCCAGGTAATCCGACGGAATGCCGACGCGCAGCCCTTTCACATCATCCACAAGAGCGGAAGTAAAATCATAATCAGAACGTGCCACGGACGTGCTGTCTTTCTTATCGTGGGAGGCGATCATTTCCAGAATCGCCGCACAGTCTGAGACATCCTTCGCGATCGGTCCGATCTGGTCGAGCGAGGAACCATAGGCGATCAGGCCATATCGGGATACCGTACCGTAGGTCGGCTTCATCCCGACCACGCCGCAGAAGGAGCTCGGCTGACGGATAGAACCGCCGGTATCCGATCCCAGCGCATAGGGCGCCTCTCCCGCCGCCACGGCCACACTGGAGCCGCCCGAAGAACCGCCCGGCACATGGTTTGTGTTCCACGGATTTTTCGTTGGTCCGAACGCGGAGGTCTCGGTCGTGCTGCCCATCGCGAACTCATCCATATTTGTCTTTCCCAGGATCACCGCCCCGGCCTTTTCCATATTGCGGATGACTTCTGCCTGATAGGTCGGCACGAAATTATACAAAATCTTCGAGCTGCAGGTCGTCCGCAGTCCTTCCGTACAGATGTTGTCCTTAATCGCTGTCGGCACACCCGCCAGCGGTCCGGTTATGCTGCCGTCCGCGATACCCGCCTGCACCTCATCCGCACGGGCGTACGCCTCTTCTTTATCCAATGTCACAAAGCTGTTCAGTTCACCGTCCGCCGCCTCGATCTTCTGATAAGAAGCATCCAGCGCTTCGCGCACAGAAATCTCTTTTTCCTTAATCTTCCTGCCCAGTTCCAGGGCAGTCAGTTCTGTTATCTGCATATCCAGATCCCTCCTACTCCACCGTCTTCGGCACCATAAACGACTGCTCCTTGGCTGCCGGGGCATTTTTCAGGATTGCCTCATGGTTGTCGCCGTTCGTCACAACATCCTCACGGAACACGTTGTTCACCGGAAATACGTGGGACATCGGCTCCACGCCGGACGTGTCCAGTTCATTCAGCTTGTCCACGTAATCGAGCATCCGGCCGATATCCTTTTTCGCCTGCTCCTTCTCCTCGTCGGACAGCTCCAGCTTCGCCAGAATGCCGACGTATTCGATTGTCTCATCGCTGATTATATTCGCCATCGTTTTCCTCCTTCATCCATTCTTTCTTTTTCACTATTCTGATCCCACCCGGCCTTATATCATCTCATCACCAGCTTGGCACCAGCATGATCCTGGCATCCGTGCCGTACGTCGTCACCGTAACCACATCTCCATCTTCAAGATTGTACCGCAGATAGTCCTCCATATTTTCATAGGTAGAAAGAGAAATTCCGTCGGTCATGCCGTCCTCTTTTTCCACATCTACCCAGGCATAAGTGTTTCCGTCCACAACGACACGGATATCGTATACTCCTGCTTCAAAATCCTCGCCGACCGTCATTGTCATATCATCACTCAGGTAAATACTTTCGGTCGCCGACTGCGGTTCATGGTCTTTCAGAGAATCGATCCCTTCTCCCACACCGGTCAGCACGATACCGGAGGATGCATCATCCAGATTCAGAACCATGCCCTCGCTAAGCTCAAACACCGGAGAAAGCTCATACCAGGGGCACTCTTCCTCTTCCCCCCAATACGTGTTGTAATCCTCCTGCTTTTCTTCGGAATACAAAATCACAAATCCATAGGCTCCGCCTTCCTCATCCGGCGATTCCCAGGTCGCATAGGCAGACCCTTCCAGGCATTCCAGCTGGTATTCTCCGGCAGGAATATCATATCCGACATAATAATTCCCTTGGTCAAGCTCCGTGGTCAGATAGCCGTCCGCCGTCTCGTCCCACTGCTGCAGTTCGGGCTTTCCCGAATCAGCATCCTCCC
The DNA here is from genome assembly GCA_021199475.1 of Lachnospiraceae bacterium. Lineage (GTDB taxonomy): Bacteria > Bacillota > Clostridia > Lachnospirales > Lachnospiraceae > Choladousia. Next base: position 40,988 of record JAJQHZ010000055.1, on the reverse strand, counting down.
AGTCATCATCGTCCCCGTCGTCGTAGTCATCCCCGCCATTCATGCCATCCGATACCATTTCTCCAATCGTGTCCGACACATCCACCAGAAGCATTGGGAAAAATTCGTCCAGAAATTCACCCAGTACAAATACTATGATAAAGATCACGACCAGAACAACGATGACGCGCCGCAGCAATTTACCGCCCCCGCCGGATTGTGTTGTTGTATTCGTTTCAGCTTCTGTCTCAGAATCATCGATAAGCGGCGGCAATGTTTTTGTTTTTGTTTTCGTTTTCGAAGAAGACTTCTTTGCCGCATCAACCGAAGAAAACTGCTTTGTCGTCTTCTCTGATCTGGCCGCCTGCTTTCTGATCGCGCGAGTTTTGGTCGTCTGCGCTTTGCGCTTCTCGCGATTTAAATTTACGCTCGCCCAGCTGCTGCTTTTTTTGACGGTTTGTGTCTGGCTGCCGCTGTCTCTTTGTGCCTGAGCGGCATTCTTCGCCTGACTGCCTCCTGTCCCCGCGGAAACAGATTGCTTCTGATTATCAGAGTTTTGAACTCCGGCAGTTCGTTTCTTCTGTGTATCCTGCGGCTTCTCACGATTGAGGTTGAGCCGCACGGGGCTGCCGTCATTGTCGCGGTTCAGATTGTCCTCACAGTCGTCTGCATGCAGATGCACCGTATTTTCATTGTGCGCATTCAGGCGATATTTTGGTTCTTTCTTTGAATTATCCCAACCGCATCCGGCACACTTGCCCGAAGGAAGAATCCGACCGCCGCAAAGCACACATCTGTTTTCTTTTGCCATAACCCACCCCCTGCGCTCTTTATTTTACATCCTTTTCCCCATACATGACTTCATTTCATTGCGTAAATCCCGCAAAAGCGAAGCAGTTCCATAAATACCTTTTTCCAAAATAATTGCTCCTGTGCTGGCGTCGCGGATCGTTACGGCTCCAGCCTGGACAAATCCCGCGGGAACAGCGTTGTCTCGCGGACATTCTCCTCCCCGACCAGCTTCATCGTCAGGCGCTCCAGCCCGATTCCAAGCCCGCCATGCTTCGGCATTCCGTATTTAAAGGTGTCCAGATACTGCTCCATGCCTTCCTCCGTCATCCCGCGCGCCGCAATTTTTTCCCGGAGCTTCTGATAATCGTGGATGCGCTGGCCGCCCGTCGTGATCTCCAGCCCGCCAAAAAGCAGGTCAAAGCTCAGCGTAAATTTCGGATCCGCCGGGTCATCCATCGCATAGAACGGTCTCTTTTTCGACGGATAATGCGTCACGAACACAAAATCCGCCCCGCATTCCTCCTTGAAATACCGGCCAATCAGACTCTCCTCCTCCGGCTCCAGGTCGTACGGATTCCGGATCCGGCGATTGTATTTTTCAGATACCAGCTGCTTCGCCTTGTCGAAACGCACCACCGGAATCTTTTCCGTATCCGGCAATGTCACATTCAGAATATGAAGCTCATTCGCGTATTCTTTCTCCAGGAGCCGCATCGTATACTGCAAAAATCCGGTCTCCATCTCCATAATGTCGACAAAGCTGTCGATGTAGCCCATCTCAAAATCCAGGCTGGTATATTCATTCAGGTGACGCTTTGTATTATGCTTCTCCGCCCGGAACACCGGGCCGGTCTCAAACACACGGTCAAACACGCCCACCATCATCTGCTTGTAGAACTGCGGACTCTGCGCCAGCACAGCCGGGCGATGGAAATAATCGAGCTTGAAAATATTTGCGCCGCCCTCCGCGCCTCTGCCGCCGATCTTCGGCGTGTGAATTTCGGTAAACTGCTGCTGCGTCAGATATTCCCGGAAGCCTCTCACCAGTCCCTCCTGAATCCGGAACTTCGCGCGCTCCCGCACATTGCGAAGGGAAATGCTGCGGTTGTCCAGCTTCGCCTCCAGAGAGGTGTTCAGCTTCCACTTGCCGATCGGCAGCGGCAGCGGCGCGTATACCTCCGTCAGAATCTCGCCGCCCTTCACACGCAGCTCGATCCCATGCGGCGCGCGCACGTCCTCCTTCAGCGTACCAAAAAGCTCTACGGTCTGGGATTCCTTCAGCTTTTTCGCTGCCAGTTCGGATACATTCTCCTCAAACACGCATTGCAGCAGCCCCTCGCGCTTGCGCAGCACAACAAAACAGACCTCGCCCATATCGCGAATGGAATGCACGAAGCCATTCACCTTCACTTCTGTGCCAATGCGCTCCGGTGCCAACAGCTCCGAGAGCTCCAGCGTTTCCTTTGGTGTCAGTCCCGATAAAAATTCCATAATCGTCTCCTCCTGATATTTAAAACTTTTTAGACAGCAGACCACTCTTGCCAGATCATGGTTTGCTGGCTGTATTTTCCATTTGCAGCTGGTCGAAACTACACCGAACAGCAAAAAGTCCCGGAATATCGAAATCGATATTCCGGGACGGATAATCATTACCCGCGGTACCACCCGCATTGCAGAATCTGCATAAACGCCTGCATTCCGAACCACCGTCATATTATTCCCGACTTTCGGTATCTGCGCAGTGAATCAAATGAAATTCTGCCTCTCTTATACACTTAACGCGTGCAACGTACTGCCCTACTCTGGCTATTTCCGGCCGATGAATCAATGTCGGAATTCCCTTAGCCCTGTTCGAACAGTCAGCTCCGGAGTGTTCCCTATTGTATCCTTTCCCTAATCGGTGTTCTCAGCCGGTGACACCAAATTTCTGTCAGGTTCCAAACACAGAGTCTCCTTCACAGCCTTTTACGAGAGCCATCTTATCACATTTTTTTTTCTGTGGCAAGGGGCTAATGATCAAAATAATTACTTACTGAGAGATTGTTTGTATACTCATATTTACATGAAATCTGTTGTCAAAAAACTTTCGTATCTCCTTTTCCTCGCCGTGCACGGATCCCTGTGCAAAAAACGGCTTGCCGCCTCCGCGCCCGCCAAGCGCCTGGTTCATCTCCTTCACCAGCGCCCGCAGGTCGCCGTCCTTCTCTCCCAGCGCATATTTGAAGGTTCCGTCCCCGTTATCCGAGAATACCGCACAGCGGCCGCCGCAGGTCTCCATGACCGCCACCGCCAGCTTCCGCACGCCGTCCGAATCCATATCCTTTTCGAACAGCAGCACATCGCCGACACCGGAACGGCGCTCTGCCTCCTGCGCGAACCACTTTTCCTCCAGAGCAAGGACACGCCCTTTCAGCCGGAAGTTCTCATCCATGCTCCACTTTACAGCCTCCGCCGTGCGATCTGGTTTTGCGGAGAGAAGTACGGAAATCTGATGATTCTGCGCATTCACCATGTTCAGATAATTCAGCACACGCTTCCCGCAAATCATTTCCACACGCACACCCTCGCGGAATTTAACGACAGACAACAGCTTCACCATCCCGATTTCACCCGCCCGGGCGACATGGGTCCCGCAGCAGGCGCACAGGTCCGCATAGGGAAGCTTCGCAATATCAATCCCCGGCACCGAATCCGGCATCTGCGCATGATCCATTTTCTCAGTATCCGCAGTCATTCCAACAACCGGTAAGCCGTTTGCGCCAGCCGCATTGACAGCCTCTGCACCAGTGCCGGATACCGGAAACTCCACGATCCGCACCTCGCCGGTCAGTTCCTTCTTGCTGCGGTAGGGCAGCTGCTTCAGCTCTTCGGCAGATGGGTAAAAGATCCGTGTCGCCTGATTCTGCCAGATGACGTCGTTCGTCTTTGCTTCTATTTCCTGCAAAGCTTCCTCATCGAGCTCGCCGTTAAAATCAATCGTGATCACGTCGCTTCCCATATGGAAGCCTACATTATCATACCCATAAGCCGCATGCACCAGCCCGCTCACGATGTGCTCGCCGGAATGCTGCTGCATCAGATCAAAGCGCCGTGCCCAGTCAATTTTCCCGTATACCTCAGAGCCGATGGAAAGCGGTGCGTCCGTGTAGTGCAGCAGTTCGCCGTTCTTTTCATGAACCTCGAGGACATGAACAGCAGCGGCTGTCTCATCGTCTGCACCTTTCACCTGCGCAGGGTTCTCAACGTATGCCTCCGGAATCATCCGCAAGATTCCGGTATCATACGGCTGTCCGCCGCCCTCCGGGTAAAACGCAGTCGCAGAGAGAATAACTTCAAACCCCTTCTTCCTCTCCTGGCAATCCATCACTGTTGCAGTGAATTCTTTGATGTATGCGTCCTTATAATATAGTTTTTCTGTTATCATATGGTATCATTCTCCCTGTCCGATGTAATCTTTATATCACAATTTCTAAGGAACTGTTACGAACCATCTTGACCACATTCCCCACTACAAAATCAATATTTCTTCGGAAATCCCATATAATCCAATACCATGCTGCTATACGATTTAATATTCTAAATCATAATCCAGTCCTTCTCAGTCATGCCGCTCGTCATTCTCCCATTTCTCGGTGAACCGCGCTGCGAACGCGGGCGGCTCCTCATGCGCATAGAGATGGGAAATATCCCCGTATGAACTCACCCGGAAGCTCGCGATTCCTTTTCTTCTCTCTTCCGTCACAACGGTCGTGACCGAGCTCGGCGCGGCGCAAAGTCCATGCCAGAGCACCATCGGAGAGACGCCGATCAGATGTCCGACCAAAACACACCCGCTTCCATAATGACAGAAAAGAGCGATGGTGTCATTGTTTCCCTGTTCCACCCGGTAAATATGCCCGTCGCGCACATAACCATATTCAGCCAGCAGGCCATCCAGACCATTCGTCACCCACGCATGCTCTGTCCGGATATCGGCTTCGCTCATCGCCGAAGGCTGCCACCACTCGTCATAGCGGTAAAAACGCTCCTCCCCCGTCCAGTCCTGCGGAAGCCAGTCCCAGCAGATGCTGTCCCCGTCCTTATCCGGGCGCTTGATGCGCGGTGCAAATTCCCGCAGCCATTCCCGTTCGGCGGCTGTCCGACCCAGCTTTTTCAGGGTCGGATCCGCGGTATCCTTCGCCCGGCCCAGCGGAGATACATAAAAATCACGAATCGAAAGCTTTGCCAGCCGTTCGGAGAGATACTCCGCCTCCCTCCATCCCTTTTCCGTCAGAGAATCATTGACATAATCCGGATCGCCGTGGCGTATAATCAGTATTTTCAATTTTGCATACTCCTGCTGTAAACGATTCTTGTTCTTTACATCCTTTTAATCCGGTCAAGCGCCGCTAACGTGTTTTCATAGGTGCCGAATGCGGTCAGCCGGAAATATCCCTCGCCGCTCGGTCCGAAGCCGGAGCCCGGCGTGCCGACCACGTTTGCGTTCGCGAGCAGATAATCAAAGAATTCCCACGATGTCATGCCACTCGGGGTCTTCAGCCAGATGTACGGTGCGTTCACGCCGCCGGAAACCGTATAGCCTGCTTCCTGCAGCCCTTCTTTAATCACCTTTGCGTTGTTCATGTAATAGGCAACCTGCTTCGCGAGCTGCTCCTTGCCCTCCGGCGTATACACCGCCTCGCCCGCACGCTGCTGAATGTACGGAGCTCCATTGTACTTGGTGCCATGGCGTCTCGCCCAGAGGGAATGCAGCATGACATCGCCGCATTTCAAATCCTTTGGAATCACGGTATAGCCCAGTCTGGTGCCGGTGAAGCCCGCATTCTTGGAAAACGATTTCAGCTCAATCGCGCAGGTCCGCGCACCCTCGCACTCATAAATCGTATGCGGCACATCCGCCTCCGAAATATAAGCTTCATAAGCCGCATCATAAATGATCACCGCGCCGACCTTATTTGCGTAATCCACCCACTCCTGCAGCTGCGCCTTCGTAATGGTCGCTCCGGTCGGGTTGTTCGGGAAGCACAGATAAATCAGATCCGGCGTCTCCTTCGGAAGCTCCGGCGCAAAATTAGTTTCCGCCGTGCATGGCATATAAATCACATCGCTCCACATTTCCGTCTTCGGATCATAGGTGCCGGTGCGGCCCGCCATCACATTTGTATCCACATAGACCGGATAGACCGGATCGCACACCGCAATTTTATTATCTACGCTGAAAATCTCCTGGATGTTTCCGGAGTCGCATTTCGCCCCATCTGATACAAAAATCTCATCCGCCGCAATCTCGCAGCCGCGGTCCGCATAATCGTTTTTCGCGATCGCCGTGCGCAGGAACTCATAGCCCAGATCCGGCGCATAGCCATGGAACGTCTCCGCCTTGCCCATCTCGTCCACCGCACTGTGAAGCGCATCAATGATAACCGGGGCGAGCGGCTGCGTCACATCCCCGATGCCTAAGCGAATCACGGTTTTATCCGGATTCTCCGCCTGAAATGCATTCACCTTCTTCGCAATCGTAGAAAAAAGATAGCTGCCCGGCAGCTTCAGATAATTGTCATTGATTTTGAACATAATGTCCTCCTCCGTATTTATAAATATGTGATAGTACTTCTGAACATTAACAAGATCGATGGATCCGCTTCCGTTACCGAATCGCCGTTTCGTTTTCGGAACAAAATTTCCCGGCAACGGTTCAAAAATTTTCCACAAAATCCCCTGTACCGCGTATCAGGTAATGAAATCACACGCAAATCTCGCCCTCAAACACCGTCTCGGCCGGACCGGTCATATACACCGTATTCTTTTCGCGGTCCCACTCGATCTGCAGATCGCCGCCGCGCAGCTTCACTGTCAGCCGGTTCTCGGTCCAGCCATTTAAAACGCTCGCCACCGCGACCGCACAGGCTCCCGTCCCGCAGGCAAGTGTCTCGCCGGAGCCCCGTTCCCAGACACGCATCTGTACAGTATTCCGGTCTATAACACGGACAAATTCCGTGTTGACCCGGTCCGGAAACATCGGATGATTTTCAAAAGCAGGCCCGATTTTCTCAATCTCCAGCCCATCCACGTCCGCAACCGGGACGATGCAGTGCGGATTGCCCATCGAGACACAGGTAATAGAAAAAGCATCACAGGCGACAGAAACGGTTTCGCCGATGATCGGTTTCTCCCGGGTCAGATCATTCCAGAAACCCCCGACTTGATCCGCAGAAGCAGCCTGCGGATGATCCGTATCCGGCGAACTATTAGTATCCGGCGTAATATCAGCATCCGGCGATACTCCAGTATCCGGCCATCGGCTGCCAAAGCAAATAGCGGAACATTTTCTCACAGCGTCCACATCGACCGGAATCAGCTTCGGATCCAGAATCGGCGCGCCCATATCTACCCGCACATCGCTCACCTTTCCGCGCCCGGGAGTGCCATGAGCCCCGGAAACCGCTTCGGAAGCATCCTTTTTCAATCCTGGATTTGCCGCTCCACGGCTGTCCTGCCCGCAGCAGGGCGCTTTTGAACCTGCGTCAGATGGTTTCACCGTCAGATCCAGATATTTAATTCCGCTGGCGGTCTCCACGCTGATCCGGGTCTTGTCCGTCAGACCGTAGTCATACACATATTTTGCCACACAGCGGATGCCGTTGCCGCACATCGCGCCGAGAGAACCGTCTGCATTATACATCTCCATCCGGAAATCAGCCTTCCCGGACGGCTTAATCAAAATCAGCCCGTCCGAGCCGATTCCAAAATGCCGGTCACTGACACGGATGGCAAGCTCCGACGGGTTTTCCACTGTTTCCTCAAAACAATTGACATAGACATAATCATTGCCGATGCCATGCATTTTTGTAAATTTCATTCTCAACCCTTTCCATCTGCTTCGTTATTATCAGCCGACACAGCTACCGCAGCAGGATCCTAAAAACCTCACCGCATCAGGATCCTAAAACTCTCATTGCATCAGGATTTTAAAACTCTCATCGCATCAGCGCAAACAGCATCTGCGCTGTCTCTACCATATTCGTGCCGCTGTCCATGCTGGTCTTCTGCAGATAACGGTGCGCTTCCTCCTCTGTCATATTGTTGCGCTCCATCAAAAGAGACTTTGCATCCGCGATCAGCTTTTTCTCTTCCTCACTGCGCTGCGGCGCCATCATGCGCTTGCGCCGTCTGCGCATCTCCATCTGACTGATTACCGTCTCAAGAGAATCCAGGAGGTCATTCACACGCAGAGGCATCGTTACGCACAATACCCCCTCCTGTACTCCCTCACTCACCGCCCGCGCGGAAGCGATCAGCAGCATTCCAAACGAGCGCGGCATATCCTCATAAAGCTCGGAATACACCATGTCCGCAAATTTATAGCCGCAGACAATCACACCGGTCCCGAGCCGGTCCGCCGCTGTGAGCGCCTGCGCACCGCTCGTGCAGACCGCCCGGACATCATATCCGCTGCGTATCAGAAGGCTTCGGATATTTCTGGCGTCTTCCGGCTTAGGGAACACCACAATAATATTAATATTTGCCATCCGATTCCTCCATCCGACCTCATTTCCTCTTCATGCGTAGCAGAGACCACAAAACACCTTGCGCCCCCTGTGCATAAAGCTCTCTCCCCGCACAGCCCTGATAACTCGTCTCCAAATTAGCCTGACTTTATACTCGCCTGAAGTCGAGCTATTTGGAAGACAGGATACCAGCATCAGATCCTGGCGAGATACCGGTCCAGCTCCCACTGGCTCACGCTGGCCTGATAGGCCTCCCACTCTTCCCTCTTTGCCTTGATGTACCGCTTCGTCACATGCTCTCCGAGAACCCCGCAGATAAACGCATCCTCCTCCAGGGCCTCAACCGCCTCCAGAAGTGTGACCGGCAGGCGCTCCACGCCCCTGGCCTTTAAATCCTCCGCAGTAAGCGCGTGCAGATTCTCATCCACACTGTCCGGAGGTGTGATCTGGCGGCGGATTCCATCCAGGCCGGCTGCCATGCAGACAGCAAAAGCAAGATATGGGTTGGCCGCATTATCCGGGCTTCTCAGCTCGATGCGCTTCGTACCATTCCCCATAATCGGAATGCGGATCAGCGGGATCCGGTTCTTTGCCGACCAGGCCACATGAACCGGCGCCTCAAACCCGGGCACCAGCCGTTTGTAGGAATTAACAATCGGATTCGTCACCGCCGTCACGGCACGGATATGGCTCAGAAGCCCTCCGATAAACCAGCGGCCCTCCTGGCTTAAATGAATCGGATCCGATGCGTCATAAAACACATTTTTCCCATTCTTCGTCAAAGACAGATTAATATGCATGCCCGAACCGTTCTCGCCCGCCACCGGCTTCGGCATGAAGGAAGCATGCAGACCATGCCGCTTCGCGACGGTCTTCACAGCCAGGCGAAAGGTCATAATGCCATCCGCACTCGGAAGCGCCTCATCATAGCGCAGATCAATCTCATGCTGTGCCGGTGCTGCCTCATGATGCGAGGACTCCACAACATAGCCCATGTCCTCCATCGTCAGGATCATATCTCTTCTGGCGTTCTCTCCGAGGTCAATCGGCGCAATGTCAAAATATCCCGCCTGCTCATGCGTGATGGTCGTCGGCCTGCCCTCATCATCCGTATGAAACAGGAAAAATTCACACTCCGGCCCTGCCTCAAGATGGTAGCCCATATCAGCCGCTTCCGCAATCACTTTTTTCAGAATATACCTCGGATCTCCGCCAAACGGCGTTCCATCCGCATAAAAAATATCACAGATAAAGCGCGCCACCTTCCCATTCTGCGGCCGCCACGGAAAAATCAGGAACGTATCCAGATCCGGATGCAGACAGAGATCGGAGCGCTCTATCCGGGCGAAGCCCTCGATCGACGCCCCGTCAAACGTGACCTTATTGTCCAGGACACGGTCCAGCTGATTGACCGTCACCGCGAGGTTTTTCAGCGTGCCGAACATATCCGTAAACTGCAGCCGAATAAACTGCACGTCCTCCTCCTCGATAATTCGGCAGATATCCTCCCTGCTGTATTTGCTCATATCAATTCTCCTCTCGAAAGAAAAAACGTTCCCCCTGTAAATAGGAAGAACGTCCTCGTTCAACCATACTGATATCTCCTGCGCAAAGCCCATCCGAACATAGTGAGGATTTCATTGGCTTTGCTCAATTATGATAGCAGTACGATTTTTTTTTGTCAACCACTTTATAAGCTCCTACGCATTATTCTCGGACTTCATCATTCCGCTGAGCACATCGGAGCCGCCCTCCTCTGCGATGTTGACCGAGTGGTTTGCGATACGCACAAAGCTGTCCAGGATCTCGACAAAGGTCAGCCCTTTTTCAAACGAACACTGCCCCGCCTTCAGGCGGTCCATATGGCGGGCCTGTGCCTTCGAGGCCTTCTTCGTAACCCGGTGCTCCCGCTTGCGGATGTCTACCCACACCTCCGGCGAGAAGCTGTGCTTACTAAACAGCTCCAGCGTAATATCAAAGAGCTGCAGATCCTGGTCAAAAATCTCCAGAAGATCCGCCTTCGCCTCCTCCGAATAGGGCTCCCCGGCCTCCAGGCTCGTCTCATTCTGACCGGAAATCACGACCGCGTGGTCGCCAATCCGCTCCAGATCGTTCACCGCGTTGAATGCGCTGGTCATATAACGCGAGACACTCGCCGGCATCTCGGTTGCGTTAATGGTCGTCAGATACTCCGTAATCTCCGAAGCCAGGTAATCGATCACATCCTCCGTGTCACGAAGCTGCTGCACACCCGCCATGTTCTGCGTTTTCACAATGGTCTGCGCCCGCTCCAGATTCTGCCGGACGAGCTTGCCCATGCGTTCAACCTCTCTTCCCACCTGAAGTGTCACGACCGCCGGCGAAGCCACCTGCATATTTTTATCGATGTATTCCAGCCGGAACGCATTCTCATGCGCCTGCTTCGGAATAATGCGGTAGGTCCAGGTCACGACCAGATTGGTCATCGGCAGCAAAATCAGGCCGGTCACCACTTTAAACAGAATGTGATAAACCGAAATTTGGAACATTGCACTCGGCACAAGCTTTTCGATGATCTGAGTAATCGGGGACAGGATGGTAACCGGCACAAAAATCACTGCTCCGACCACGTTAAAAATCAGATAAATCAGTGCTGCACGCTTCGCGTTATTTCTCGCGTTAATCGCGGAGAGGATCGGCGGAGTCGAGGAACCGACGTTGATGCCGCAGATAATAAATGCAGCGAAATGAAGAGGCATCAGACCTTGCAGTGCGAGTGCCTGCACGACGCCGACGGCGGCAGACGAGCTCTGGATAACCGCACAGAGAATCACACCGATGATAAAACCAAGCGCCGGATTCGTCGCATGTGTGATAAAGTTCAGGAACGCGGGAGAATCCTTCAGAGGAGACATCGCGGTACTCATGGAATGGAGCCCCTGGAACAGGAGTCCGAATCCGAGAATGACCTGCCCGATATAGCCGGTGCGCTTCTTTTTCGTGTAAAGCATCAACACTGCTCCCAGACAGATACAGACCGGTGCAATGCCGGACACATCGAGAGCGATCAGGACACTCGTAATCGTGGTACCGATGTTCGCGCCGAAAATGACGCCGGTCGCCTGCGCCAGGTCCATAATCCCTGCGTTGATAAAGCCCATGACCATCACCGTAGTCGCGGATGACGACTGGATGACGATTGTGACAAGTGCTCCGAGCAGGAAGCCCATGACACGGTTGCGCGTCAGAGTCTCCAGAAGATCTTTCATTTTCGGGCCAGCCGCAAGCTCCAGGGCATCTCCCATGTACTTCATTCCAAACAAAAAGAGACCCAGGCTTCCGAACAATGAAATGATATTACCTATACCCATCTGTCTTTTTCAGGGAGACTCCTTTGTCCCCCTTCCTCCTTGTGTATGAACGGTTTTTGTCGTTTTAATTTTCCTGCTAAACTGGTTTTCAAAATTCCTTCCGCCCGGTCAGAAGCACCCGGGGATAAGCGAACTTTTTACTCTTATACCATACCACAAGTGAAAAGGAATTGCAAAAGAAATGTAAGAAGAAAGTAAATGTTGTGTAAAAACATGGGGATATTCCTTTTTTTTGCAGCTAACTCTGTCAAAAATGACAAGAAGGATGCGAAGAATCCCCGCCATAACAGCGGGGATTCTCAAACGATACCATACTGCATCAGACGAAGCAGCTTATTTACAGCAGAGAACTTATTTTCTCCGCTCTTTGAGCAGTGCAAAGATACTCTGCAGCACGATGAAGAAGCACAGCAGCGCCGCCACCGCGATGTTCGACCAGGAGCTTAGCAGCTTTCCGTTGGTCTTTACCAGCGTCGAGATCGTACCGTTAATCAGCACGCCAAAGAAGGAGCCAATGACATTTCCCACACCGCCGGTCAGCAGCGTACCGCCGATGACGGCCGAGGAAATCGCGTCCATCTCCAGGCCGGTCGCCTGCTGCACACTTCCGGTCAGGGTGTTCATGCAGTAGCAGATGCCGCCGATGGAGCAGAGGAAGGAGGAAAGCATATACGCCTTCAGCTTGGTCTTCTTTACATCAAGTCCCATCATCGTTGCGGAGACCTCGTTGCCGCCCACTGCGTACAGGCTGCGCCCGAACTTGGTATAGCGGAGCATCAGGAAAATCACAACCAGCACAATCAGGGCAATCACAACATGGACGCGTATGTACGGAACCTGAAGGACTCCCTTGCTGTTCGTATATGCGCCGATGTTAAACGGCATATAAATCTTAATGCTGGCTATATCGCGAAACCAGCCAGAGCTGATGGACACCTGATCCGTGCAGATGACCGCTGTCATACCACGAGTAAAAAACATACCTGCCATCGTCACAATAAACGGCTGAATCTCAAGATATCCTACCAGAAAGCCGATCGCAGCACCAAATACGACGCCGATCACGAGCACCAGCACACAGAGCAGGATCGAGTTCCAGCCCCAGCGGTCGATACCAACTGCAAGGAACATACAATCCATGGCGATCAGTCCGCCGACCGAAATATCAATACCGCCGGTCAGCATCACGCAGGTCATACCAGCCGCTACGCAGAGCAAACCGGAATTGGTGATCAAAAGGTTCAGGAATGTCTGGAAGTGGGAGAATCCCTTATTTCCGTAAATAATACAGCCAACCGCATACATGACAACAAAAAGACCAATCGTAATCAGGAGGAGCAAAGTATTGCTGTTCATTTTCCTACTCTTCATTTTACTGTACCCCCTTTGCGAGCGACGCCTTTTTTGCGGAGCGCTGTCTTAAATAAGCCTTGAACGGCGGAGCCTGAATTGCCACAATAATGATGACGATGATGGCCTTAAATACCGGTGCCACGCTCGTGGAAACCCCCAGCGCATACAGTGTGGTCGTAATCGCCTGAATGGTATAAGCGCCAATGATAGAACCTGCCAGACTAAACTTACCTCCGCCCAGACTATTTCCGCCCAGCGCGACACCCAGAATTGCATCCATCTCATAGTTCAGGCCGATATTGTTCGAATCTGCAGAGTAAATACGAGAGGAAGACACAATACCCGCAATGCCTGCGCACAGACCGGAAATCGCAAAACAGATCAGGATGATTCGTGAAGAGTTCAGGCCGGCGATCCGGGATGCCTTTTTATTGATACCAACGCTCTGCACGTAGAGGCCAAGTGCCGTTCTCTTCAGCAGGAGCGCCATGACCGCGATACAGATTGCGGCAATCACAATCGGAGTCGGAATAATGCCAAGATATCCGCCAAAGAATTTGTAAGCATCGTTTCTGACATACACGATCAGGTTGTTGCAAAGCAGAAGACCGATCGCGCGGGCCGCAGAGTACAGGATCAATGTGGCGACCATCGGCTGTACACCCAGATAGGCAACCAGGAATCCATTAAAACAGCCGCAGACCACTGCAACTACAAGGCCGCCCAGAATACCAACGATCAGCGGCACTGCCAGTTCGCTCGTCGAAGAAACGCCATAGCCGGCCAGCAGCATACAGCACATACACGCGGACAGAGACATCACCGAGCCAACCGAAATATCCGTACCGGCTGAGGAAGAGACGACTAGCGTCATACCGATGGCCAGAATCGCCACCTCACTGCCACGGTTCAGGACATCAATCAGTCTCCCATAGAGCACACCATTGCGGATGGAGATCGTAAAAAAGCTCAGTGCAAAATTTCCATTTGCCACATCATATACGATATTTACCATCATGACCAGAATCATACAGAAAATCGGCAGAAACAGCCTCTTACTGGTCAGCTTTCTTATATTACTCATTTGCTCCACCTCCCGCAATCGCCTTCATGACATTCTCCTGTGTCAGATTCTCCGTAATCTCGCCAACCTTCGCGCCATCGCGCAGAACCTCCATCTTGGAGCAGGTACGCAGCATCTCCTCAATTTCTGAAGAAATAAAGATAATACTCTTCCCCTCGCCCGCAAGCTGCAGCACCAGCTTCTGAATCTCCGTCTTCGTACCAACGTCAATGCCTCGCGTCGGCTCATCCAGAATCAGAAAATCAGGGTCTGTCGCCAGCCAGCGGCCCAGAATCACCTTCTGCTGATTGCCTCCGGAAAGCTGCTTGATCAATGTCTCACGGCTCGGCGTCTTTATCTGAAGAGCCTTGATATACTCATCTGCAATCCGGTTCTGCTCACTCATGGAGAGAAGCCGGAACATTCCGCGTTTCGCCTGAAGAGCCAGGATAATATTTTCGCGGATCGACAGATCTTCAATGATACCCTCCGCCTTGCGGTCGTCCGGAAGAAGCCCCATGCCAAGCTGCATAGCGTCAATCGGCGCGTTGATCTTCACTTCTTTTCCATCCACCTTCAGGGTACCGGTCTGTGCCTTATCCGCGCCGTAGATGACGCGCGCCAGCTCGCTTCGTCCGGAACCGAGCAGTCCGGTCAGTCCGACCACCTCGCCCTTGTGAATCACGAGGTCAAATGGCTTAATCGTCCCTGCGTGGCTTAAGCCCTTCGCTTCAATCTCCACCGGTGCGTTCGTAAAGTCTTTTGTCTCGTCCGTCTTGATGGCCGCCAGATCGTCGAAGTCCTTGCCCATCATAGCAGCTACCAGCTTCACACGCGGCAGCTCCGCAATCGGATACTCTCCCACCAGCTGGCCGTTCCGCAAAACCGTGATGCGGTCACAGACTGCGTATACCTGCTCCAGGAAATGGGTGACGAATACAATTCCTACGCCCTGATCGCGCAGGCGGCGCATCAGGCCGAACAGCTTTTCTACTTCATTATCATCCAGAGACGAGGTCGGCTCATCCAGAATCAGAACCTTGCAGTCCATATCCACCGCACGGGCAATCGCGATCATCTGCTGCATCGCCAGAGAGTACTCCTCCAGATTCTGCGTCACGTCCACCTTCATATCCAGATCATCCACGATTTTCTGTGATTTTTTCACCATCGTCTTCCAGTCAATCGCCCCGAATCGCGTCAGCGGCTCACGGCCGATAAACAGATTTTCCGCCACGCTCAGGTTCGGGCAGAGGTTTACCTCCTGGTAAACCGTCGAAATCCCTTTGTTCTGTGCATCCAGAGTCGAATGATTCACAATGGGTCCGTCGATCCCGTCCACATGAATCTCACCGGCTTCAAATGCGTTAATACCGGTCAGACACTTGATTAGTGTCGATTTCCCGGCTCCGTTTTCCCCCATCAGCGCATGAATTTCTCCCTTTCTCAGTGTGAAATCCACATTGTCCAGCGCCTTTACACCGGGGAACGTCATCGAAATGCCGCGCATCGTTAATACCACGTTATTTTCCATTTTTTCCTCCTGCCAGAGAATCAGGAGCTGCGCATAAAATAAAGGGGAGACCTGACATTCCAGGTCTCCCCGGGAAACCTTTACCTGTTTTCCCAGCTTTCATTTTGCTGCAGCACCTGACAGATAAATCTGCTCAGTCCATAGGTTCCTTTCGCTGCTCAGAACGGTTGATTAATACTGAGCCTCAACGATCTCATCGGTAACAACGGTCATGCTCTGCTCTGCGCCATCCACCGTGATCGTCTCGATGATGTCCTCATTTACATACCAGTGCTCTTCCATGTAGATGGTCGTCTCCGGAGTCTCACCAGCCTCAAGCTGCTGAATAACTTCCTCTACGAACGGAGCTGCGAGCGGGTTGCACTCGAAATCAGCGTTGATATCGCCAGACTGTACATACTCAAGACCAGCCGTGCAAGCGTCGAAGGAAACAAGGATCACATCACCGTCAACACCATAGGAGATACCAGCTGCGGTCATAGCATCCATCGCGCCGAATGCTTCGTTATCATTCTGGCAGATGACTACGTTGAACTGTCCCTCATAGGACTTGATGTAGGACTCCATGATCTCCTGGCCGCCGGTCTGGGTGAAGTCGCCATCCTGAGAATCAAGGATTGTCCAGCCTTCTCTGTCTGCGATCTCCTGGAAGCCCTCGGTACGTCCGATTGCTGCAGAAGAACCTGTGGTACCTTCGATAACCAGAGCGTTGATCTCTTCGATACCCTTAGCTTCCGCATAAACCTTCAGCCACTCGCCGCATGCAAGACCCTCAGTTGTGAAGTTCGAGCCTACCCATGCCGCATACTTATCGGAATCATCAATCGTACGGTCAATAATGATAACCGGGATGCCGGCTTCTTCGCACTCGGTCAGAACCTCGTCCCATCCTGTGGATACGATCGGATCGATGATGATGTAATCAACATCCTGCTCGATGAAGTTACGAACTGCCTCAAGCTGTGTAGCGGAGTCGTTGTCGCAGTCTACGAACTGAAGATCATAGCCGTTCTCTTCCGTGAAAACATCCTGACAGGACTGGGTGGAAGCGGTACGCCAGTCAGACTCATGTCCAACCTGTGCAAAACCGATGGTGATCAGATCCTCGTCAGCGCTCGCGCCGATGCAGGACATGCTAAGAGCTAACGTCATAGCTGTTAAAACTGCAAGTTTCTTTCTCATGATGAATTTCCTCGCTTTCTTATTTAATTTGGTTTTCGGTTACTGCTTGTTTCTGCATCTAATTTAAACAAATTCTAAGGAAAAGTCAATCGGTTTTTTATCTTTTTATACAGATTCGGCTTTTCTAACAATACAAATATTTTTGAATCTCTTATTTTTTCAATACAAATTTATTTTCATCGTGACAGTCTTTTTTGAAAAAGGTGGATTTTTTAATCCAGATCAAAAATTTAGTTGATTTTCTTTTGTTTTCTGCCTGATTTCGCAACCGGATTTTCACCGGTTATTTGTTGTGAATTTTTCTAAATCTTACGGATTCCCGGCTTTTCCCGAAAAAAAAGCGGATAATTTTTCATCCCGCGATTGACTTTTGCCGCGGATTCTGGCTAAATAATAGGATACAAGGGCAGCACGATTCCCTTTGGACACCCAAATCACAGGATAAAATACCTTTTTTCCATCCGAAGCATACTATAAAAAGGAAGGGATTGCAATGGAAATCAAATACAAGGCTCTTGCTGATTCACTCAGAAAAGAGATTGCCTCCCGGGGGCCTCTGGGCAGCCGGAAGCTTCCGACGGAGGCTGAACTGGCGCACACGTATCATGTCAGCCGCCAGACCGTGCGCCAGGCACTCTCTGTCCTGCTCGGGGAAGGGATGATTGAAAAGCGGCAGGGGAGCGGCACCTTCATTGCTCCGGGCGTATTTCCGAGCGCACTTTCTTCTTATCATATTGCGCTGCTCCTGCCCGACGTTGCCGGATATCCTTCCCAGTACGCGGTCGGCGAGGCGGAAGCCTTTTTAAATGAAGCCGGGTACTCCGCGTCGGTCTGCAGCACGGAAAACCGAACCGATCAGGAGCGAAAAATCCTGATGGAGCTGCAAAACCGCCCCGTTCGCGGACTTCTCGTGCGCAGTGTACGCACTGCGTTCCCAAATCCAAACCTTTCGCTTTATCGGGACCTGGCCGCACGCGGTACCTCCATCGTGTTTCTGGGCGATCGATATCCACAGCTGCAGGCGGACGCAGATCTGGATTCCCCTGCTCAAAGCAGAACCGGACACGAGGATTTTCTGCTGGTCTCCACGGATGATTTTGGAGGCGGCAGGCTTCTGGCGCATCATCTGATTGAACGCGGGCATAAAAAAATTGCCGGGATTTTTCGTCTCGACAATCAAAGCAGCCGCAACCGCTACGCCGGTATTCTGCACGCACTCTGTGAGAGCGGGCTCTCATTCGACGACCGTGATTTTCTATGGTACGACCCGCTCACCGTGCGGATGCCTGACTCCAGACTGCTTCTTTCCTTTATCCGGATCCAACTGGCCGGATGCACGGCAGTCATCTGCGAGGACGAAGCTATCGCAGCGGCGCTGATCCGCGAGCTGCAAAAGCTTGCACTTCCCGTGCCCTCACAGATCTCCGTATCCGCCTTCGCCGGTGCCCGGAGCCGGTATCCGTCCAAAATCACCTGTGCGGTCAGCCCGAACGGAAACCCCTGGCACATCGCCGCAGAGCTGCTGCTGGCGAACATAAACGGGAAACCCGTATCCTCCATTCAGTACCCCTGGTCAATCCGGACCGGAGAGAGCACCGGCATGGCGCCGTAAACCGACCGCCCGAAGATTCTATACCGACGGTCAGTAGCCCCGTGACGCAATCAGCTCTTCCGTAAGCATATCCGGAGTAAAGTAAGCCTCTTCCACATAGTGGTTTTTCTCCGGTGTCTCACCGGCCTCAAGCTGCCCGATAATTGCTTCCACCCGGGGACCATGCATCGGGTTGCATTCTACATCAAGATTGATACTGCCTTCCATACACGCAGTCAGCCCGGCCTCGGTCGCATCAAAAGAGATAATAATCACATCTCCATCCGTTCCATAAGTAAGTCCGGCCTCCTCGAGCGCCTGGATTGCACCGAACGCAGAGTCATCATTTTCACAATAAATCACATCGATTTCCTGGTTCTGCCCCAGAATTTCGGATACCTCCTCGTACGCTTTCGCCTGCGTAAACTCGCCCTCCACCTGTGCGATGATTTCCCAGTTCTCACGCTCCGCTACTCCCTCTTCCAGCCCGGCGGTTCTGCCAAGCTGAGCCGAGGATCCCTGGGTGCCAATCACATGAAGGATTGTGATGGCTTCCTCCGAACGGCCCTGTTCGTTTAAATATTCCTCCAGCCATTCAACCGCCATTTCTCCTTCTTTATTAAAGTCCGAGCCGACCCACGCCGTATACAAGCTGTCATCCTCCACATCAATCATCCGGTCCACCACGATAACCGGAATCCCGGCCTCCTTTGCCTCTGCCAGGACCTCGTCCCATCCGGTCTCAATCACCGGATCCAGCACAATGTAATCGACCCCCTGCAAAATATAATTGCGAAGCGTTGTGATCTGATTCTCCTGCTTGCCCTTCGCATCTTCAAAATAAAATTCATAGCCTTTTTCCGTTGTAAAGGTCGTGCGCATGGATTCCGAATTTGCCACCCGCCAATCCGACTCCGCTCCAACCTCAGAAAAAGCGACCGAAATCAGACCGTCCGCCGCCTCCGTTTCCGTCTGCATGGCGGTTTGGCCTGCGCATCCGCAAAGCAATCCCACCATCGACAGCACAGCCATGCCAGATACAGCACGAATTTTATTTTTAGAACAATTCCAGCGGCAGATCATATATACACTCACTTTCTTTGCATAACACCCTGACCCGGATAGACCAAAACCAAACTTTCCGGCGATCCGGTCGCAGCCTCATTCCTCCTGCGTCACTCCTCCTGCGGCGGAATACGCACGGTCACACGCGTCCCCTCTCCCGCCCTGCTCTCAATCTGCAGGCCGTATTCCATCCCAAACATCAGCTGCAGACGCTCCTGCACCGTCGCCACACCAAAGCCAATGCTCTGCTCGTGCTTTAGGGTTCCGCGCACCTGGGCCAGACGCTCTTCATCCATACCCGCACCGTTATCCTCCACCGTAAGGACAATGACGGCCGCCGAAGGATTTTTCTGGCGCGCGTCTTCCCTCTGCTCGGGTGTCTCTATCAGAATTCCTCTCGAATCCAGCACCTCCATCCAGCCTCTCACGCGGATATGCCCCTGGCCGCGCTTCTGCTTAATCCCGTGATAAAGCGCATTCTCCACGAGCGGCTGCAGGGTCAGCTTCGGAATCCGGTAGCAGGCAAGCTCCGGCGCGATGGCAATCTCATATTCCAGGATATCCTTGTACCGCACATGCTGGATCTCCAGATAGCTGCGCACATGCTGTTCTTCCTCACGCAGTGTGATCACATCCTGCCCATTGCTCAGGGAAGAACGGAAAAACGCAGACAGGCTGGTCACCATCTCCACTGCCTGCTCATTTTTTTCCATCTCAATCAGCCAGACGATCGCATCCAGTGTATTATAGAGAAAATGCGGGTTGATCTGTGCCTGCAAAAGAGCCAGCTCCGCGCTGCGCAGACGCGTCTGCTCCTGCCGGTTCTGCTCAATCTGCTGATTCAGGCGGACCACCATGTCCTCAAACCCGTCACTTAAGGTCTGAATCTCATACTCCTGCGCCTGAATTGGCGTCCGTGCCGTCAAGTCCCCGTTTCCAATCGAACGCACGCGGGCGCACAGATCACTGATCGGCTGTGTGATGGAGCCGGCAAACCGAAGCGAACGCCGCAGCACGACAATCAAAAGCACGACTGCTGCAGCCGCGATCAGTCCGATCTCAAGCCACAGACTGCGCACCATGTCCGTCTGCAGGCTGTCCAGCAGCGAAGCCTCATAATACAGATAATTATACATATATTCCTGAATCAGATCGGTCAGAACATAGATGTTGTTCTCCAGCTGCGTCTGCCGGTCATCATAATTATCCGTCTCCTCAATCAGATAAATCTTATCCTCCAGGTTTTCACATAATTCAAGGACGCCGTTGATCGCTTTCCAGCTCTCCTCCTGTGTGGTCGTCTCCAGAAGCCCGCGGGCCAGCTCCTGCGCAGCTTCCACTTCCTCAATCGGCAGTCCCTCCGAATAGTGGCTGCCCACCACATAATAATACATTTTCAGATCAATATTCTCTTTAAAATCCTGGTTGAACTCAGACGCGGTCGTGACATTGTGCAGAATGGAGGTATATCGGTTGACGTAGGTGACCATCACCGCAAGCATCACGCACATCATCACCAGTACCGGGACAAAAAAAGTAATCAGAAGCGTCCGCATCCGAAGGGTTAAAGATACCGGCTTTCCGTTTCTCCGTTTTCCTTTCATCTGCGTCCTCCCCTGAAAATCTCAGACCATTTTCATAGCTAATCACATCCGGTCATACGCAGCAGGCGTCCCGGAGCTCCGCCGCGAACGGATTTCATCCTCCGTGCGCATGGCCTCCGTTCCCCGCCCGGTAATCCCTCGGCGTACATCCCTGCGTCTTGCGGAATACAAAGCTGAAATAATGCGGATCGCGGTAGCCTACCTTCGCAGCCACTTCTGCGGTACGCAGATCAGAGCCGCGCAGCAGCTCCTTCGCACGGTCCATGCGCTTCTGCGTCAGATATTCCACGAAGGTCTGACGCATCTCCTGGCTGAACACCGCGCTGAAATAATTCGCGCTGACATTTACCCTGGCCGCGACCTCTTTTAATGAAATCGATTCATTGGTAAAATTATGATTGATAAATTCCAGTGCCTGCAAAATCACGGTTTTGCTCTGGCTTTTTGATTCTTTTTCTCTTAATTCAAACACGCGGGAGAGAATGCTTCGGACATACTCCCGCAGCTCCTGAATACTCAGGCTCCTGCCCGTAAGCTGTGCGGATGGGAAATCATCAATAAAATCCTTCTGGTCATAACCGATGGATTCCAGATACGCAGCCGCGGTAAAGCGGACATTCAGCATCAGATACTGGCAGAACAGCCGGGAAGCGACGGCATCACGGGCTCCTCCAATATATTCATCCACAAAATTATCCATCTCCTCCGGCAGTCCATTTTCCAGAAAACCGCGCAAAATAGACTGGTCCAGACGGGACATATCCACATTTTTGAGGCTGCCCTCCTCCTCGTTTTCCATTAACGGACGAGTATTTTCTTTGGTTAACACATGGCAGTCTCCCAGCAGATGGCGGTACGAATAAATCCGGCTCACCTCATCAAAGCAGGCCGGAAGGGCAGAAAGCCGCGTTGTCTCCTCTCCGATCGCCACGTGCCACTCGGCCTTTCCCTCGAGCGGAAGGACATGCATACGAATCGTATCCAGGCAGCGGCTGGTCAGCTCCTCCATCTGTCCGTGTCCTGCCTTGATCAGCACCGCATAGGTCTGGATATTCCAACGGAAGACCAGGTATTCCGGATACATCAGGAAAAACTGTGTCAGACCATCGTGTGCCTCCTGAACTGCCTCCCCAATGCCGGACGCTGCGGAAGGATCAGATGCCTGCATCCGCTTCGCGGTGATGCTGTACATCAGGAGATTGTAACTCTGCGCATGAATTGCAATGCCAAGCTGATTCGCTTTCTCATAAATCTCTTCGACCGACAGCTGCCCGGTCACGATTTCCTCAAAAAAGCGCCGCCTGGAAAACTGCTCATACTCCTGCACCTCCGCGCGGAACTGCTCCATATAGCTTTCCTGCTCCCGCTCTGTGCTGATTTTCTCAGATACCTCATTGAGCGCTTTCACCAGCATCGCCTTTGTGACCGGCTTCAAAAGATACTGATCCACACCGATCCGGATGTCCTGACGCGCATACTCAAATTCATCGTATCCGCTGATAATGATAATTTTCGTATTCGGAAATTCTCTGCTCACCAGGCTGCTCAGCGCCAGACCATCCATAAATGGCATTTTAATATCCGTAATCAGCACATCCGGATGCGCCTCACGGATCATCGGCAGCGCCTCTTCCCCGTCGCCCGCATCGCCCACAAGCGTAAAACCGTACTGCTGCCAGGGAATGATATCACGCAGTCCCTCCCGGATGATGGTCTCATCCTCTACCAGAAATACTCTCAGCATACTCCCTCTTATCCTTACTCTGTCTGGACGTCTGTCTCGTCCCCGCCCACCACTAGCTCAACCTCATTCGAGCTGCGGAAAATCGTATTCGAAGAACCCACCTGATTTACTACCACGGTATTTGTTCCATCGGAAACCTTACTCTTTTTAATGCGGAGCAGAGAAGAGGAATAATAGGTCGTACTGACCTTCTCATCATTGATATACACCTTGCTCCATTTTGTAAAGTTCTCGCCAATTATGTAATAATAACTGCCGCTCTCGCCCTCCATGATCTGGTCAATGACCACGTCCTCGGTGCCCATCACCAGGTCGGAAGCCGGATACGGATCCTCACCGCCGTATACGTAATGCTCTCCGTAAAGGATATCATACTGCAGCAGCTCAATTGCGTCAATATACTCTTCTTCCGTATCATAGGCGTCCCGGTTCTGATGAAGCGTAAACATCGTGCCGACACCGCCAAGTCCAAGCTCCTCCAGTGTGTCTGCCAGAAGCTGGTAGGAAGTCATATCACTGTCATTTTTATCCATGCCCAGATTGTTCCAGGTCACATAAGGAGTCAGGAACAGACTTCCCGTCGACATATCCTCCTCCGTCAGCCCCATCGTCGGAAGATGATCGCCGAACATCACCACATAGGTCGGCTCATCGCGCTCCTCGAGCATCTCAATCAGCTCGCCGATAAACTCATCGGTCTCGTGCAGCATATTCACATAATACTCCCACGAATACGCCTCCCCTTCGTCCTCCACGCCGGAAATCGTGATCTCCGGATCCTCGATTACCTCATAGTCCGGATAATCGCCGTGGGTGCCGACCGTGATCACATAGACAAAATCCTGCTGATCCGGCGTATAATTCAGAGACTTTTCCACCTCTCCGACCAGAATATGGTCGGTCGGCCAGGTCCCCAGAGGCGTATATTCCTGAATATCCATCAGCTCCTTGCTGGTGAAGGTATCAAAGCCCATCTGCGAGAAGGCATTTGCCCGGCTGTAAAAATTACCCCCATTGTTGTGAACCACATGCGTTCCATAGCCCAGTGTATTGAGTTCGGAGGCGATGCTCTCGCAGTTTGTTTCCTTGAGAATGGTTTTATACGGGTATTCACCGAGCCCGAAAAACTGCATGCTCATACCAGTCAGAATCTCAAACTCCGTGTTCGCCGTGCCCGCGCCGACGACCGGCACCTCCACATAGCCGGATGTATAATTGTCAAACAGATACTCAAAATTCGGAACCGCTTCCTCACTGGTCTCCAGGAAATTAATCATATCCGGATTCACAAAAGATTCCAGAAGAACGACAATGATGTTCGGGTATTCCCAATCCTCCGAACCTGTCGTCTCTTCCGAAATCTCACTCTCTTCCGCGATCCCGCTATCTTCTGCGGCCTCACTCTCTTCTGCGATCCCGCTATCATCCGGAGCCGAATCTTCTTCCGCTGCCTCTGTATCATTCTCAGCCGCAGCATCCGGCAATTCCGTCTCATCCGTTTCATTAGAGGATGTTGTCTTCGCCGTGCCTGCCTGCACAAGCTGCGCGCTGCCGGTTGACGCTGCATCCGCCGCATCTGCCGCCAGCTCTGTCAAAGCACCTGCCTGTTCATTCGCTGATCCGTCAGATGCATCTGCCGTCCCGGTGCTCTCTCCACTCATCTGGTCAAGCACTGCCTGCACCGCCTCCTCGGAATACCCGGAAGGCGCGCTCATTCCCTGATCCAGCGCACTGGAGGAGAAGCTGTAAACAAATCCGTAATCCTTGTAGCCCTGCGCCAGATTCTCAAAGTAAGAAGCAATGACGTTGCTGCTCTTCGCCGCGTTCGTCACCTGCGGCACCATCATGATTACGATCGCCACCATGAAAACCCCGGCCAGGCGGTGCGCCTTCCCCTGAAATTTCGGTCCCTTGATCCAGAGAATCACCAACAAAATACATACCGCCGCTACAACCCCGATAACAATCGCCGCCTCTGTGTCGGTAAAATAATTGCTCTGCATGGTGAACAGATCGCCCACCATCTTCAGATCCGTCCAGCCGAACGGAGATACCCTTTTTGATAAAATTGCGCCGTTAATCGTGCCGAGGAACAACCAGAATGCACTGATCAGAACCCTTGCCGCCAGACGGCGTTTTACTATGTATACCAGCGTCAGGGTCGCCCACACCAGAAAGGCGTTATAGAGGAACACCAGATTCCGGTCCACCATAAACTGGCAGGCTTCTATAAACGAATGCCGCGAAATCCACTCAATCACAAAGCAGATGCCGCAGGCCAGCAGCATATGGAACAGTAAGGAATAACGGTTCATCACCGCGATCGCACGATCCAGCTTCGGATTGCGCGGCTTTTCTTTCTTCATCCTTTTCATCTTGGTTATCCGCTTTGGCTTTTGAGCTTTCAGAGCCTTTTTCGTCTTATCAAAGCTACCTGTTTCTCCTTGCGGATTTGCTTCCTGTACGTGATCCATCCGCATGCAGCTCTCTTCCTGATTCTTTTTACTTCTCCCGAACAAGGGGCGATTCCTCCTCTCATCCATCGATTGCCGGATGCCTTCCGGCAGCATTTCTGGTAAAAATCTCGTAAAATCAATGTGAAATAAAAACCATAGGGAAAGATAAGACAATTCATAAAAAAAGTCAACCGAATTTTCGAAATTTTAAGGTTTTGTTCACTTTCTTTCCATATATTTCCGTGAACCGCGTCCGAAACAGGTGATCCGTCCATGCCTCTGATTATGGCATCCGTATTCGCTGATGCAAAAATAATAATTCTTTTCTCTGATTTTATCTGGATTCTTTGGAGCGTTTGTGTTACTCTATTTGGAGAGATATGGAGAGCCTCGCCATTCTAAATCGCACGTTGTGCGAGGCGAGTCCTTCGTCCATCATCCATGCCGGATGATGGACATGTATAGGAGAGCCACTATTATATGAAAAAAACATTATTTCTTCTGCTGATTCCCGTCCTGCTTCTCGGCGGCTGTGAAAAAAAAGAACAGCAGGTCGCTTCTTCTGAGCTGTTTGAAGTCACAGACGGCACCACGTCCGATGGCGTTGCGATTGGAGACGGAAAGAGCGAATTTGTCAGGGCCTACAGTGACTATGTCATTCAGGCTGCCTACACGGATGTCGAATCCAGCTACATGGTGATGTCCATTAACGAGATTCCTTATGATGAAAATATTTCCACACTGATCGCAAACTTTTTTATCGATAACGTCCCCATGTTTGAAGAGGATATCTGCGATGAAAACGATATCGAGGAAGCCGAGCTGTACGATCTTCTGAGCTCCACGGAATATCTGCGGGAGCATGAGGTGATCTACCGGTACCTTCGTTTCATATGGGAAAACAGTGTGATCACCGATATTGATACCGGCGAATTCAATTACAATGAGACCTACGAGGTGCCGAAGGCAGAGTCCTGACTCACTTCCCATGTTCGCGCGCGATAAAATAGACACGCTCACTCTTCTGGTGCGGCTCCTTTTCCGTAAACGCGTCATATACCGCTTCAAACCGCATCCCGGCTTCTTCGAGAAGCGTCCGCACGCGATCCATTGACCAGGCCCGCTGGAAGTGCGTCTCCTCATACCGCTCGTAGACTTCCCCCTCACAGACATCTACATTCTGATTCCGATTTTCCTCTCCGGGGACGTCTGCATTCAGCGCCGAAGTCTCTTCTGAATCGGCAGTCAGGCACGCATCCGATTCCTGAGCC
>JAJQHZ010000055.1:0-14396 GCA_021199475.1 Lachnospiraceae bacterium | reverse complement strand
CGGCAGTCAGGCACGCATCCGATTCCTGAGCCTCTTTCGCACCGGCAGTCAGGCACGCATCCGGCTCCAGGCCTTCCATCGGATTCGTTTTGCATGGCGTCTCGCGCCGAATATACAGGGTCAGATCGTACTCATTGATCTGCGTCTCCTCATCAAACCAGTTCTCCCAGATAAAGCTGCCCTCATCCCTGTTTTCCGCAAACACATGATCCGCCAGAAGCTCTCTGTATTTGTACTCCGTATTCAGGTCAAAAATAAAAACACCGCCCGGATCCAGGTAATTATTGACCAGGCGGAAGACCTGCAGAAGATCCTCTTCCTCCGTAATATAGTTCATCGAATCGCAGATGCTGACCACCGCACGCACCGTTCCATACAGCTCGAACGCGCGCATATCCTGAAGCAGATAGAGAACGTCCTGTTCAGAACCGCCTCCCATTTCGTTCTGAGATCCGGGAAGCCTGTGTTCCTCATGATTTTCACGGGCAATTTCCAGCATATCAACGGAATTGTCCACACCGATCATATCATATCCGAGCCGGGAGAGCCGCTCCGTCATCGCGCCGGTTCCGCAGCCCAAATCCAGCACCAATCCATCCGCAACGCCGTATTTTACCAGCAGACCGTGCAGATAACCGCACCACTCATCATAGGGCGTATCCGACATAAAAAGGTCATAGACCCGCGCGAAATTCTCGTAAGATGCCATGCGTTCTCCTTTCCGGTATTTCAGCGTTTTTCCAGATACCCGCGCAAAAACGCATACAGCCGCTCCATTTCTTGATCCGTTCCGATCGTAATGCGCAGGTAATTGTCAATCCGCGGCTTTTTGAAATAGCGCACATAAATCCCCTGTTCTTTGAGCGCAGCAAACAATTCGGCTGCCGACACCTCTTTGTGCGTCACAAACAGAAAATTCGCCTGCGAATCCGCAAAAGAAAACCCAAGCGCTGCCAGCTCTTTTTTGGCCTGCTCACGGGTGGCGATGATTTTCTGCCTCGTCTCCTCGAAATACGCGTGATCTTCCGCGGCTGCCGTGCCAAGAAGAATGGCCGCCTGATTCATCGTGTAGGAATTAAAGGAATATTTCACATCATTCAGATAACCGATCAATTCTTCACCCGCAATCGCGTATCCGATGCGCATCCCCGCCATAGAGCGTGATTTGGAAAAGGTTTTGACCACAATCAGATTCTCGTATTTGTCCAGCAGGCCGGTGCAGGTCATGCCGCCGAAATCAATATAAGCCTCATCCACTACGACAATGACGTCCTGATTATGCACGAGAATGTCCTCAATGGCAGAAAGCCCCAGAAGTGCGCCGGTCGGCGCATTCGGATTCGGAAAAATGACGCCGCCGTTTTCCTTCTCATAATCACTGCACTCAATTTCGAACGCATCGTTCAGCGGCTGCTGCTCGTAGGGAATACGAAGCATATCCGCCCACACATCGTAAAACGAGTACGTGATATCCGGAAACAAAACCGGCTTTTTGGAATTAAAAAACGTCAGAAAAATCATTGCCAGTACATCGTCCGAGCCGACGCCAACAAAAATCTGCTCCGGGCGCACGCCCTCTTCCCGCGCGATTGCCTCCACTAACTGCCGCGCCTCCGGATCCGGATATTTGCGCATCGGCTCCGCAGTCATCCTCCGCAGTGCCTCCGTCACCTTCGGCGAAGGAGGATACGGATTTTCATTTGTATTTAATTTAATCACATCCAGGCGCTTCGGCTGCTCGCCCGGCACATAGGGTGTCACCTTTCGGATATTCGCTTCCCATTTTTTCATATTTGTACGGTTTCCTTCCCATTCTGCTGCATTATTTTTGGTATCCTGATTCCGCACTCTATCGGGAATGTCGGATATTACATTTTTAATTTATTGCAGTATTTACTCTGCACACATACAGGTTGTTTTCTCTTTTTATTTTTAATGTTATCAACAGATTTTGTCGGCAATCCCCTTTTACCGGCTCTCATACAGCTTCGTGTAGACTCCGTTCTTCGCCAGCAGCTCCTCGTGCGTTCCCTGCTCCTCGATGCCCTTCGGCGTGAGCACAAGAATCTTCTGCGCGTTGCGGATGGTAGAAAGACGGTGCGCGATCACGAAGGTCGTCCTTCCCTTTGCCAGCTTTTCGAGCGACTGCTGCACGATCCGCTCACTCTCATTGTCGAGCGCCGAGGTCGCCTCATCAAAAATCAGGATCGGCGGATTTTTCAGAAAGACACGCGCGATGGACAGCCGCTGCTTCTGACCGCCGGAGAGCTTCACACCGCGCTGCCCGATATCGGTCTGATAACCGTCCGGCAGCTGCATGATAAATTCATGCGCATTGGCAAGTCTGGCCGCCTCAATGACTTCCTCGTCCGTCGCATCCGGCCGACCGTAGCGGATGTTCTCCATGATATTTTCCGTAAACAGATAAACATCCTGCTGTACAATGCCAATCTGTCTGCGCAGATCCGCGAGCCGAATCTTGCGGATATCGGTGCCGTCGAGCAGAATTTCCCCGCTGTCCACGTCATAGAAGCGTGGGATCAGGCTGCACAGCGTCGTCTTGCCGCCGCCGGACGCGCCGACGATGGCCAGATAATCTCCGGCCTCTACATTCAGGTCAATGTGACTGAGCACCGTATCCTGTCCTTCCTCATATTTAAAGGACACGTTTTGAAAGCGAATCTCCCCTTTTGCCGTATCGATGCTGACTGCATCCGGCGCATCCTTAATATCCGGTTCGACGTCCATAACCTCGAGGAACCGCTCATAGCCGGAAAATCCATTCTGGAACTGCTCGGTCAGCGTAATCAGCTTTTTAATCGGCTCTGTAAAATTATTAATGTACAAAAGGAAGGTCACAAGGTCCGCGATCGCCATCAGACCCGTTGTAATCAGACCTGTTCCCACAAGCAGAACCACGATCGTCACCAGCGTGGTCATCGCGCCAAGCCCGGAATTGTACTGAGCCATGTACTTATAGCTAAGCTTTTTCGACTCAACAAAGCGCTCATTCCCGACACGGAACTTTTCTTCCTCAATGTGCTCATTTCCAAAGGATTTTACCACCCGGATACCGGAAAGACTGTCCTCGATCTGCCCGTTGATATCCCCCATCCGCCTGCGGTTTTCCTTGTAAGCCAGCTTCATCTTTTTGTTCAGATACAGCGCGTAACAGGCAATAAATGGAATGAACAGATAGGTCACCAGTGTCAGGCGCCAGTTAATCTGCGAAAGAATGACGCAGGAACCGATCAGCTTGATCAGCGAAATCACAATGTCCTCCGGACCGTGGTGAAGCAGCTCGCTGATATCAAACAGATCCGCCGTAATGCGGGAGAGCATCTGTCCGGTCTGGTGATTGTCATAGTACGTAAAGGACAGCTTCTGATAATGGGAAAAAATCTCAGCGCGCATGTCGTGCTCGATTTTTGCACCCATCTGGTGTCCATAGTAGCCAATGTAAAAATTGCAAAAGCATTCCACTGCCACCATGACGATCATGGCAATGCCAAGCCTCGTGATAATCGGAAGTGCCTCCCCGGAAGGAAGCTGTATGACGTTGTACGTAATATAGCGAACCACCAGCGGAATCGCCAGCGTCACAGCGCCCCCCAGGATTGCGAAAAACATATCCGAGAAAAACAACCCCAGATACGGTCGGTAGTAGCCCAGCAGGCGCCTCCATTTGTGTTCCATCTTTTTCGTCCTCTCTCCCTGTCTTCTCTTATGGTATACAAATGCCAGCCATCTGGTCATATTTTTACCAAAGCATTCTACTCATGTCAGCTGCATCAGGCGTCAGCTTCCACAAGTCCCTGTGCCCGCATCACATCAATGATTGCATCGACATGCTGCGCACAGAGTTCATCCGTCTTTGCCTCCGCCATCACGCGAATGACCGGCTCCGTGCCGCTCTTTCGCACAAGAATGCGGCCATCCCCGCCAAGTGCGGCCTCCTCCGCAGCGATCGCGTCACGCACCGCCTCATTCGCAAGGACGGCTTCCTTATCAGAAACACGTACATTTTTCAGCAGCTGCGGATAGATTTCCACTTCCGATGCGAGTGTCGCAAGGCTCACCTTTTTCCGCATCATGACCTCCATCACCATGATAGACGTCAGAATGCCGTCGCCGGTCGTCGCATACTTGGAAAAAATAATGTGCCCGGACTGCTCGCCGCCGATGCAGTGTCCATTTTCACACATATTTTCATAAACATATTTATCACCGACCGCTGTCTTCTCGTACCGGATCCCTTCGCGTTCCAGTGCCTTGTACAGGCCAAGGTTCGACATGACAGTCGTCACGATGGTGTTATTGGTCAGCTGTCCGTTCTCTTTAAAATACTTTCCGCAGATATACAAAATCAGGTCGCCGTCGATAATTCTGCCGTCCTCATCGACGGCGATGCAGCGATCCGCGTCACCGTCGTAGGCAAATCCGACGTCGAGACCATTGTCCAGCACGAATTTCTGCAGGGTCTCGATGTGCGTTGACCCGCAGTCCCGGTTGATATTCGTACCATCCGGCTCGTTATGGATGACATAGGTCTTCGCGCCAAGGGCGTCAAAGACGCTCTTCGCGATGGAAGATGAACTGCCATTCGAACAGTCCAGACCTACCTTCGTATTTTTATACGAACGCGTTGCAAGCGTGATCAGATGGCCGATATAGCGGTTTCGCCCGGCCTGATAATCCACCGTGCGGCCGATTTTCTCGCCGGTGGCCAGAGGAAGCTCCGCAATCTCTCCATCAATATACTTTTCAATCTGCTCCTCTACCTCAGCCTCCATCTTTTTGCCGCTGCCGCTGATGATTTTCAGCCCATTATCATAGTAGGGATTGTGGCTCGCGGAGATCATGATGCCACAGTCGAAATCCTCGGTGCGCACTACGTAAGAAACACTCGGTGTCGTCGTCACGTGAAGCAGGTAAGCATCCGCGCCGGACGCCGTCAGTCCAGCCGCCAGCGCATACTCAAACATATAGCTTGAGCGCCGCGTATCCTTCCCGATCACGATGTTCGCTCTTCTGTGCGGGGAACCAAAGTACCAGCCAAGGTACCGGCCCACCTTAAACGCATGCTCTACGCTAAGCTGCACATTTGCTTCCCCGCGGAAGCCGTCCGTGCCAAAATACTTTCCCATAGTGATTTTCCTTTCTTTTATGCATCCCTCTGCCTAACAATCTCAAACGCAAGCACCCCGGCCGCGACGGAAGCGTTCAGCGAATCAATGTCTCCCTTCATCGGAATGGATACCGCAAAATCACATTTTTCCCGGACCAGGCGGCTCACGCCGCTGCCCTCATTCCCAATCACCAGACCGATCGGACCGGTGAGGTTCGCGCGGTACATCGGCTGTGCGTTCATATCCGCGCAGGCAAACCAGATACCCTCTTTTTTCAGCATTTCAATGGTATTTCCAAGATTCGTCACGCGTGCGACCGGCGTATAATTCAGCGCCCCGGCAGAAGCGCGCGCGACCGTTGCCGTCAGCCCCACTGCCCGCCGCTTCGGTATAATCACACCGTGCGCTCCGGCCAGATTCGCGGTGCGGATGATCGCGCCCAGATTGTGCGGGTCTTCAATCCCATCCAGCAGAATCAGAAACGGCGCCTCGCCTTTTTCCTTCGCCGCGTTCAGAATATCCGGCACCTCCGCATACGCATAGGCAGCCGCACAGGCTATCACGCCCTGATGATGCCCGGTCTGTGACATCCCGTCCAGCCGCTCCTTCGGCACAAAGTCGATTATGGTCTCTGTTTTCCGTGCTTCCCGTTTGATGCTCTGGATCGGGCCGTCCTGACAGCCGTCTAAAATCAGCAGCCGGTCGATCGTCTTCCCCGCCCGAAATGCTTCCAGAACGGCATTGCGTCCCTCGATGATTCCCGTCTCCTGATCCAGTTCGTCCACCGTCTCCGGCTGGATACTGCGTTTTTGTATTGTCTGTTCTCTCACTTTTTTAAATCCTTATAATTATGCAAATTACATCACTTTCAGCGCCGCGAGCCCTTTTTCGATCAGCTCATT
This sequence comes from Lachnospiraceae bacterium, assembly GCA_021199475.1. Lineage (GTDB taxonomy): Bacteria > Bacillota > Clostridia > Lachnospirales > Lachnospiraceae > Choladousia. The sequence goes on along the minus strand of JAJQHZ010000055.1, from coordinate 8,365 downwards.
CATCCGCTCAAACGCGCCTTCCAGATACAGGTATCCCATGACCGCCTCAAACCCGGTCGCCACCAGATATTCCCCGAGCGTCGCGTTTTTTGCTTTCGTATAAGGCTTTGAATTGCGCCCCCGCCGGTAAACCGCTGCCTCCTGCACCGTGAGCTCCGGAAGAAGCACCTCCATCATATTCGCCTGCGCCCTTGCGCTGACACAGCGTGTCACCTTCTGGTGCAGCTTCTGAGGCTGAATGTCATGCCGCTTTACAAAAATCGACCGGACGACCAGCTCATATGCCGCGTCCCCGATGTATGCCAGCGTCAGCGGCGCATACTGCGTCCAGTCCTTTGACGGAAGCGCAAACTGAGCATCCATGCTTTCTGTAAAATTCTCTTTTGTCACCTGATTCTCTTTTTCCATTACGCACGCTTCCACTTGACGCCCTCCCGCGTGTCCAGAAGCGTAATCCCCTGCGCGGCCAGCTGGCTGCGAATCTCGTCAGCCCTCGCGAAATCCTTTGCCTTGCGCGCCGCCTGCCGCTCGGCGATCAGTGCCTCGATATCTGCGTCCAGCAGCTCTTCCTTCTCCTCCACAATCAGCCCGAGGATATCGCTTAACCCCACGATCTCATCGCGCACTGCCCCAATGAGCTCCGGAGAGTTTTCCGAAGTCAGATTGCTGTTCGCATATTTTACCAGCTCAAAGATCGCCGCGATCGCGTCCGCCGTGTTAAAGTCGTCGTCCATCGCCTCATCAAACTTTGACACAAACGCCTTCGCCCCTGCAAGAATCTCCTGCTCTGCTTCCGGGTCCTTTCCGGAATCCGCGCGGCTGTTTTCCTTAATATATGCCAGGTTCGACACCGCGTTCCGGATCCGCTCCAGTCCGCTTGCCGCCGCTTCCATCAGATCCGCGCTGAAATTCAGCGGGCTGCGGTAATGCGCGCTCAGCATAAAGAAACGAAGCACCTGAAGGTCATATTTTTCAGAAATCTCCCGCACGGTGAAAAAGTTCCCCAGCGACTTTGACATCTTACGATTGTCAATATTCAAAAATGCGTTGTGCAGCCAGTAGCGCGCGAATGGCTTGCCATTGCAGCACTCGCTCTGCGCAATCTCATTTTCATGGTGCGGGAAAATCAGATCCTCCCCGCCCGCATGGATGTCAATCTCCTCGCCGAGATATTTTTTCGACATCACCGAGCACTCAATGTGCCACCCCGGACGCCCATCGCTCCACGGCGACGGCCAGAACGGCTCGCCCTCCTTCTTCGGCTTCCAGAGCACGAAATCCAGCGGGTCCTCCTTCTGATCCTCCCCGGTCACCAAAAGTGAACGGTTCCCCGAGCGCAGGTCGTCCAGATTCTTATGCGAGAGCTTTCCGTATTCCTGAAACTTCCGCGTCCGGAAATAAACGGTGCCGTCTACATTGTAGGCATAGCCCTTGTCCATCAGGGTCTGGATCATCTCGACCATCCCGTCAATCTCCTGCGTCGCCAGCGGATGCGTCGTCGCCGGGCGCACATTCATCGCTTCCATGTCCTTTTTGCACTCCGCGATGTAGCGCTCGGAAATCTCTTTGGAAGAGACGCCCTCCTCATTGGCCTTCGCGATAATCTTATCATCCACATCAGTAAAGTTCGACACATAGTTGACCTCATAGCCCTTGTGCTCCAGATACCGGCGCACCGTGTCAAACACGATCATCGGGCGCGCGTTCCCGATGTGGATCAGATTGTAAACCGTCGGGCCGCACACGTACATCTTCACCTTCCCCGGCTCCAGCGGCACAAATTCTTCTTTTCGTTTTGATAACGTATTATAAACTCTCATTTACTCCTCATCCTTCCTGCAGCGGTTCTTTCTTCACTCTTCAATACCCTTTTCTGTCCGTCATCCGGCTGCAACTATCTTTGAACTGTCTTTGAACAGTCTAAGCAAAATACCTGGGTTTGTCAATTCTTTTTCATCACGCTCATCCATCTTCATTTCTCATACAGCCCTGGCATCCCGCACAGCCGATTCCTGCGGCATTCGCACCAGAACTGCTGCCTCCAGCCATCCGGTCATCCGCAATCTGATCCATCAGCGGCTGCAGCAGACACACAGCCTGAGCGGAAATGCCCTCGCCGCTCCCGGTAAAGCCCAGCCCTTCCTCCGTCGTCGCCTTTACATTCACGCGGCCCGGTTCCAGGTGCAGCGCATCCGCAATGTTCTGCTTCATCTGCTCCATATACGGCAGCAGCTTCGGCCGCTGCGCAATGATGGTCGCATCAATATTTTCAATCACCATCCAGTGCTCATCCAGCATCTCCCCAACCCGCTTCAAAAGTGCCAGACTCGATATCCCGCGGTACCGCTCGTCCGTATCCGGAAAATGTTTTCCGATATCACCCAGCGCAGCCGCACCGAGCAGCGCATCCATGACCGCGTGCAGCAGTACATCCGCGTCCGAATGCCCGAGCAGCCCCTTCTCATATGGAATCTCCACTCCTCCGAGAATCAGCTTCCGATCCTCTACGAGGCGGTGTACGTCATATCCCATTCCGATTCGCATCGTTTCACTCCTCCAGTTTTCAGGCAGTCATCACTGCCGCCGCTTCTCATCCGAAAAGTACCGGCAATCCTCCAACTCCGCGGCAGCGGCAGATTCTCAGGCATTATCTTACACCAAGGGTCCGTAAGTGTCAAACTGAATATCTAATCGGATAAGGTGAGTCCTCTCACCTTATCCGCCCGCGCAGGCCGGGTGCGGCTTTAGCCGCAATACACCTTGTCCGGCCCTGCGCATAAAACACTCCGGCTCTTCATCTTGACCGGAGTGTTTTTACATGCTTTGACCGTCAAAGGCAGCCGCCTCTGCCGGCTCGGAAGGTCTGCTTCCGTCTTTCTTTCCGACGGACGGGGCTTTCTGACTCTCGCGTATCCTCGGATCCAGAAGCTCATAAGAACTATCGACAATGAGATTGATGACCATATAAATGAGGGCGATCCAGAGCACATACCCCTGTATCAGCGGATAATCTCTCGCGCTGATCGCGGTCACAGCCAGATTTCCGAGTCCCTGATAGGAAAAAATCACTTCTACCACAGCTGTCCCTCCAAGCAAAGAGCCAAGGGAAAGTCCCAGCATTGTCACCAGCGGAAGCAGCGCGTTTGGAAACACGTGTCTCCACAAAATGGTGCTCTCCTTTATGCCCCTTGCCCGCGCACCGACGACATAATCCTGGTTTAGTTCCTCCAGGACCGCGGTGCGCACCTGTCTGGTGTATTTCCCCATCATTGCGAACGCGAGCGTGATCGCCGGAAGAATGATTTTCTGAAAGCCCTGACCGCTCGATACGACGGGAAGAATCTTCAGCTGAATTGCAAACAGATACAGCAAAAGCATGCCCACCCAGAAATTCGGCATGGAAACGCCAACGAACGTAAGACCGCGCACCAGGTAGTCAATTGGTTTCCCCCTGTAGACGGCAGAGAGCATTCCGAGCGGCACAGAAACGGCCAGCATGATGAGCAGGGACGTGAAAGCCAGCTTCAGGGTCGGCAGCAGACGCGATGACAACAGCTGAAGCACCGGCTTGTGCATGGAATAAGAGGTCCCGAAATCTCCGTGCAGGCATCCGGTCAGCCAGTTCCAGTACTGCACCAGAAACGGCTCGTTCAGCCCCAGCTCTTCCCGGGTCGCTTCCAGCACTGCCTCACTCGGCATGGAGCCGCTGGCGGAATACATGGCCGTCACCGGATCCCCCGGTGACAGATAGGTTAAAATAAAAGTAAAGAAGCTGATTCCAAAAAGGACGATCACCATCTGGGCGAGCCGCCTCCTGATTTGCCTCGCGCTCATAAGTTCCTCCCGAGTCTGGTACTACCTGTAAAGCACACGCTCTGCGTAACTTTCATGCCCGCTTCGCGGGCGCCACTGCCTGTAAAAGCTGATTGCTCCGTTCCTTCGGAACTATTGCAATCACCAGTACATAATGTACAAAGAAGCAGATAGCATCTACCTGCCTCTCCGTGTCTGAAAACGTAATTACATCTTATTTTCTTTCATGTCTGCAGTACCGAATGCCCCGGAAGCAGCCGCTTTCTACGCGCATCCCGCAGTATGGTTACTCCGCCATCGACACATCCGCAGTAATCCAATAATAATCCGCCGGTGTGCACTCCAGCCCGCTGACCGTACTTTTCGCCGCGATATAGATCGTCGGATAGCTGTAGAACGCGCAGCATGCGTCTTCCATCAGAAGCTGTGAGATTTCGCGTTCAATCTCCACACGTTCCTCTGTGTCAAATACGTTTTCGAGTGCAGCAATCAGTGTATCGACCTCCTCGTTCGCGTACCCGTATGCATTGTAAACCGCATCGCTCTTGAAATACTGCTGCAGGAATACCGCTGCGTCGCCGGAGTGAAAGCCGCTGCTGTTGAAAATGCATAGGTCGTAGCTTCCGTTCTGGATGGTTTCCGCCCAGAGGTCCTGCACATAGTTCAGGTTCAGCTGGATGCCCAGAGTTCCGGCCGCGTACTGAAGCGCCTCGCAGATAATCGGCAGCTCCGCCCTGGTTGTATAGGAATAGACCTCCAGAACCACCGGTGTGCCGTCCGCCGTCTCAAGAATGCCATCGCCGTCGTTATCCGCATACCCGGCTTCCGCGAGCACAGCGGCTGCATCCTCCGGATCATAGGAATACGGATTTTCCATATCATTTACGCCAAGTGCTTCGGAAGCAAACGGCGTGTTGCCCGCCACAAACATCCCGTTCAGCTGTACCTCACAGATCGTCTCCATATCCAGGCATTCCAGCAGGGCAATGCGCAGTGCCGGATCCTCCAGTAGCCCGTCCTGATTCATCAGTCCCCAGTCCGTGCGAAGACCGTTACACTGCTCCAGAATGTAATTGTCATCGTCAATATACGCCGCAGCGTCCGTGGTGCTTAACCCATAGCAGGCGTCCAGCTCGCCGGACTGGAACGACAGATTCATGACCGACGGATCCTGAAACTGCAGAAACTCGATCGAATCCAGCTGCGGCTCTCCATCCCAGTAATTCTCATTTTTCACCACATTCAGTGTCATAGAAATCGGATCATTGCTCTCGATCACATACGGGCCGGTACAGACCGGACCATCGTCCGCAAGATTTGAAATATCCGCAGATGTATCAAAGATGATAAAAAATGGGTCGGCGAGCATGCCCGGAAGCGTCGGCGCCGGCTCCGCCGTCGTAATGGTCAGCGTCTGAGCGTCCGCTGCCATCGATTCCAGCGAGAAGAAATCCGCCGCCCGCGCGGAATGGTCAAAATCGTACTGAATCGACGCCATCACAAGCTCCGCTGTCAGCTTTGTCCCATTCGAAAAGCATACATCGTCCTTAATCGTAAATGTCCAGGTCAGGCCGTCCTCTGAGACAAAATAATCATCCTCCGCCAGCCAGCCAACCGTATTCATGGAAGAATCCAGCTTCGTCAGTGTCTCCCCAACGCCCGCGCGCTCAATCATCCATCCGTCATATTCGTTGCTCGGATCCAGAGAACTGTAGGTCTGCGTCTGTCCGAACACCATATGCCCGGACGCCTGCGCTGCCAGCGACATTCCAGCAGCAAATACCAAAATAAGCGCACCTGTTACCAATCGTTTTGTAAACAGCCTCTTTTTCATAGTCATTCTCCTCGCATTCTCCCATTTGTTCCGGTCAGGCATTTTTCATCTCTTCGAAGCGTAACCCGGCCCTGCAGCCATGATTCCAGATTATAAATTCACAATCAGTCTAAAACAAGCCCCACTGGGGGTTATTTGTTATACAAAATTTTCATGGACATCCATACTACTATCGAATAATTATGTGCATTAAAAAATGCCCTTTCAATGAAGCCTTCGTCAACATGATATCCGTTGACGTAAATGCCTATGCGAAAGAACATTTTAATAAATCTGTCAAAAAAAACCTGACGATTCCCGCCTGGCTCAACAGGGCTGCCAAGGAGCAGGGCATTAGTTTTTCAAAAACTTTGCAGGAAGCACTCCTGGCAAAAATCAATGCCACGGTATAAGTGCAGGAAACGCGGCTTGTACAGCCGCGTTTCACAATTTTTTATAAGACCGTTTCTTCAGAACTTCTCCAGACCTTAAGAGTCAGGCGGAGCAAAACTCCAACCAGAATCGAGAAAAAGGAACCTACGCAATCGGCTCAAAATCCGCCGCACCGTGCTTGCAGAGCGGGCAGATAAAGTCCTCCGGAAGCTCGTCTCCCTCGTAAATATATCCGCAGACCTTGCAGACATAACCTTTTTTGCCTTCCGTCTGCGGCTTTGGCTTGACGTTGCTCTGGTAATAGTTGTAGGTCATGGTCTCCGCATTGGAGATGACGCGCGATTCGGTCACGGTGCAGATAAACATCCCGTGGCTTCCCAGATCGACATACTGCTCCACCTTCAGAGACATAAATGCATTGATGTATCTGGGCAGGAATGCCAGACCGTTGTCCGAATAAAGAGGCGTCATGTCTTTGAATTTATCTGCCGTTCTTCCGCTCTGGAATCCAAAGTTCTGGAACACACTGAACGGGGCCTCTGTGGACAGGCAGTTCACGTTCATGATACCGGTCTGTTTAATCACATGATGCGAATAATTTGCTTTGTTAATGCATACGGCAATGCGGTTCGGGTTCTCCGCCACCTGTGAGACCGTATTCACGATCAGGCCGTTGTCCTTCGTCCCGTCGTTCGAGGTAACCACATACAGGCCGTATCCGATCTTAAACAATGCCGTCAGGTCGTTCTTGTTCGCGGTCTCGCTGCTCTGGGCGATATAGTCCTGGCACAACTCATCAGCCAGCGCCTGCAGCTCGTTGCGGCTGGTCTCATCCAGAGCGGATTTGATATGAACAGTCGTGTCCGCCCATGTAATGTTTTTACTTTTCTCCAGCATCTGCTTCATGACCTTTGCGGCCATCGGCGCCCAGGAGCCGTTTTCCATCAGGGCAACCTTGCGGTTCTGGAAATTGCGCTCCGTCAGCCGGTGAATATAGTCGCGCATGAACGGATAGATGTCAGCGTTGTAGGTGGTGGTCGCCAGCACCAGCTTGTTATAGCGGAATGCGTCGCTCACAGCCAGAGCCATATCACACCGGGCCAGATCGTGAACAATCACATTCGGGCAGCCCTTCGCGCGAAGCTGATCCGCGAGGCTGTTCACCGCCCGCTGCGTATGTCCATAGACGGAGGTGTAGGCGATGACGATGCCCTCCGATTCCGGCTGATAAGAGGACCACAGATCATAAAGATGCAGATAATGGCCAAGATTCTCTTTCAGCACTGGTCCGTGCAGCGGGCAGATCATCTGAATATCCAGCGTGGCAGCCTTTTTCAGAAGCTTCTGCACCTGAGCGCCGTACTTGCCCACAATGCCGATAAAATAACGGCGGGACTCGTCATCCCAGGGCTCGTCGGCATCCAGCGCGCCGAATTTGCCGAATCCGTCCGCGGAAAACAGGACCTTGTCACAGGTATCGTAGGTCACAATCACCTCCGGCCAGTGAACCATCGGCGCTTCCACAAACGCCAGTGTGTGCTTTCCAAGGCAAAGCGTGTCTCCCTCTTTGACAACCACGCGCCGATCTGAAAAATCAGTCCCGAAGAACTGCCCCATCATATTGAACGCCTTGGCGCTGGAGACAATGACCGTATCCTTATATACCTCCATAAAGTTTGCAATATTCGCAGAATGGTCCGGCTCCATATGCTGTATGATCAGATAGTCCGGCCGACGGCCATTTAAAGCTTTTCCAATATTGTCCAGCCATTCATGCTTGAAATGAGCGTCCACCGTATCCATGACGGCAACCTTCTCATCGAGAATCACGTAGGAGTTATAAGACATGCCATTCGGTACCACATACTGTCCCTCGAACAGGTCCACCTGGTGGTCATTCACACCCACGTATTTAATATCAGTCGTGATTTCCATCTGTGTTGCTCCTTTCTTTTCTCATGAATTGTCAGGTATTGTCTTTGGTTTCCGCAATACCCTTTTTTACAGACAGGAATATCGAGCGGCAGCTCGTTCGCGCCAGGCGCAGACAGCGTAAGCTGTCATAATTCCTTATGCGCCTGTGCGCATTATAACATAGTCTTTCGAATTAGGGAAGAATCATGTATGTACTTTTGCGCCTTGCGCCTTAAAAAGCTAGTGTTTTTTTCGTATCCGCAATGGCGGTCCGAATGATCCTGATCCAGTTCTCTCCTGTAGCTGACCTGACATCATGTCAAAAACACGTCAACCGGCAGATTGAAAAAACCAGCAGAAAGCGATGGAAATTTAAGAAATGCTGAAGTGAAAAAGTAAATTCCACTCTGAAAAGCGCAAAAAATTGGTGGA
>JAJQHZ010000073.1 GCA_021199475.1 Lachnospiraceae bacterium | reverse complement strand
CCTAAATCAAGGCTTTGCGGCGATTTGAATTCAGTTTAACTGTCGAAGACCCGAATACGTTGCCGGCGGAGGGGTCATTGTCGCCTGAAATCGGTTCCACCGGGAGCTGTTAAAAAACCTTGTGCGTTTTGTGTGACAAACCCCTTGCATTTTTTGGCGAAACACGTTAATATAGTTTTTGTGTATTTGGGGATCGGATACTATCTTTTTCATGCGACGATTTCCGCGGAGAATTCTCTGGCAGCCGCGGGTCGGCGCGACAGGAGACGGCATACAGCCGTTTCTGAATACCATTGGACAGGAAATGGAGGGCCAAATGATGAGTATTACAGAGCAAAACCTGGCGGTCAAGCGGATAGCTTCTTTGCTTGACGACAACAGTTTTGTAGAAATTGGCGGGTACGTAACGGCCAGAAGCACGGACTTCAACCTGCCGCAGACAGAGACACCCGGAGATGGCGTGATCACTGGCTACGGTGTGATTGACGGGCATCTGGTGTACGTATACAGTCAGGACGCGTCCGTTCTGGGCGGATCGATTGGCGAGATGCACGCGAAGAAGATCGCGGGTCTGTATGATCTGGCGATGAAGATGGGAGCTCCGGTGATCGGACTTCTGGACAGCGCGGGACTTCGTCTTCAGGAGGCGACAGACGCTTTGAATGCGTTTGGCGAGATTTATCAGAAGCAGGCACAGGCATCCGGCGTGATTCCGCAGATTACGGCTGTGTTTGGCAGATGCGGCGGCGGACTTGCCCTGATTCCGGGACTGACCGATTTTACATTCATGGAGGGTGAGAAGGCGGAGCTGTTTGTAAACTCACCGAACGCACTTCCTGGCAATACAAAAGAGAAGTGTGACACCTCTTCTGCTGCATTCCAGAGTGAAGAGACCGGGCTGGTTGATTTCGTTGGCACAGAGGACGAGATCCTTGGCAATATCCGTGCACTGGTATGTATGCTTCCGGCAAATAATGAGGATGACCTTTCCTACGAGGACTGCACGGACGAGCTGAACCGCGCCTGCGCGGATCTGGCGAACGCGGCCGGGGATACGTCAATCCTGCTTTCCAATATTGCGGATAACAATCTTTTCGTAGAATTAAAAGAGGCATATGCTCCGGATATGGTGATCGGTTTTCTGCGCCTGAACGGCACAACGGTCGGCGCTGTGGCGAACCGTTCTGAGGTTTATGATGAGGCAGGCGAGCTGAAGGAGTCCTTTGACAGTGTGATCAGCGCGCGCGGTGCGGAAAAGGCAGCGGAGTTTGTTTCCTTCTGCGACGCATTTGAGATTCCGGTGCTGACGCTGACGAACGCGACCGGCTTTAAGGCGTGCAAGTGCTCCGAGAAGAAGATGGCGAAAGCGGCAGCGAAGCTGACCGCTGCGTTTGCAAATGCAACGGTGCCGAAGGTGAATGTGATCATCGGCAAGGCATTCGGCAGCGCGTATGTTGTGATGAACAGCAAGGCGATCGGTGCGGATATGACGTTTGCGTGGAAGGATGCACAGATCGGTATGATGGATGCACAGCTCGCAGCCAAGATCATGTATGCGGGCGAGGACAGCAAGGTTATCAATGAAAAAGCGGCGGAGTATGCGTCCTTACAGTCAAGCGCGCTTGCCGCGGCAAAGAGAGGATATGTGGATAACATTATCGAGGCCGAGGATACCAGAAAATATGTCATCGGTGCTTTTGAGATGCTGTTTACGAAAAGAGAGGACGGGCCGTCCAGAAAACATGCAACCGTATAAGCGAGGTGAAACAGATGAAACTTAGATTAAAAGCCATATTGCTGGCACTGGGTCTTACTGTTTCCTCCTTTTCCATGGCAGTTTATGCTGAGGAAGAGACTGACGCGGCGGAGCAGGTGACCGACGCGGCCGAGGAAGAGACGGTCGGCGATGAGGAGACCGAGGCAGCCGAAGAAGACGCTGATGTGGCGGAAGATGAGACTTCCGATGCCGCTGAAGACGGGACTGAGGCGGAGACAGAGGAAGAAATGACTGCGGAAGAATATTATTCGCAGCTGGTTGATAACTATCTGGTTCAGATTGATGCCTGGACGGACGAGCAGGTGGACTCCTACATGGAGAGTGAGGATGAGGTCACGGCTCTGATTGCCTACAACTGGAACACGGTAAAGACCGAGGTAGGCAATTATACAGGCGTGAAGGAAATCACAGGTGCGGAGTCTACATCGGACGGGTATGGCGGCGAGATCACAGCGATTGCCGAGTACGATGGAGTCGGCAACGGCGGCACGGTTACGGTAACGCTGGAATATGAGTACACCTATTCGTCTACCTATGGCCAGTATATGATGAGAATTGCCGGTCTGAACTGGGATGTGGATTACACGCTTGGTGTGATGATGCAGAAGGCAGCGATGAACACGGTCATGGGTATTTGCATCGTGTTCTGTATGCTGGCATTCCTGAGCTTCCTGATCAGCAAAATTCACTTTATTCCGGAGGCGCTCGAGGCACGGAAGAAAGGTAAGGAAGAACCGGCACCGGCTCCGGCACCAAAGCCGACGGCTGCGCCTGCCCCGGCTGTGGTTGAGACGGAGGAAGTGAATCCGGCTGACGACCTGGAGCTGGTAGCGGTCATTACAGCGGCGATCGCGGCGTTCCGTGAGAGCGAGGGCGCGGTGAATACCGGAGATTCTTATGTAGTACGTTCGATAAAAAAAGTAAATAACAGAAACTGGCGCAGAGCCTGAATACGGGAGGTTTATCATGAAAACTTATACCATTACAGTAAACGGAAATGTCTATGATGTAACAGTAGAAGAAGGCGAAGGCACTGCGGCAGCTCCTGCAGCAGCGGCAGCTCCGAAGGCGGCTCCGGCGGCAGCGCCGAAAGCAGCTCCGGCACCGAAGGCGGCTCCGGCAGCGGGCGGCGCGGCAGGCGCAGTGAAGGTAACTGCTTCTGTTCCGGGCAAGGTGCTCAGTCTGGAAGCAAAGGTGGGCGACACCGTGGCAAAGGGACAGAATCTGATTATTCTGGAAGCTATGAAGATGGAGATTCCGGTCGTTGCTCCGCAGGACGGCACAGTGGCGAGCATGGATGTTGCGGTAGGCCAGTCTGTAGAGAACGGAGACGTTCTGGCTTCCCTGAACTAATTCACTGTTTTTCCATTTTGACAGGGAGGTAATAAAATGACCTATGTTGTAAACACGTTGTCCAATTTATGGGAACAGACGGCGTTTATGAATCTGACGGTAGGGAACTACGCGATGATCATTGTAGCGCTTTTCTTCCTGTATCTGGCAATCGGACATGATTTTGAACCTCTGCTCCTGGTTCCGATCGCGTTTGGCATGCTGCTGGTAAATATCTATCCGGATATCATGTCGGCACCATACACGGACGCAGCCGGTGTAGAACATGCGGGCGGACTCCTCTATTATTTCTACACGCTAGATGAGTGGAGTATTTTGCCGTCGCTGATTTTCATGGGCGTCGGGGCGATGACGGACTTCGGTCCTCTGATCGCGAACCCGATCAGCTTCCTGCTCGGCGCGGCAGCGCAGATCGGTATCTATGCGGCTTACTTCTTTGCAATCCTTCTTGGATTCAACGGGAAAGCGGCAGCGGCAATCTCGATCATCGGTGGTGCGGACGGCCCGACCTCCATTTTCCTGGCAGGTAAGCTGGGCCAGACGGAGCTGATGGGTTCGATCGCAGTGGCTGCATATACGTACATGTCTCTGGTTCCGATCATTCAGCCGCCAATCATGAGGGCACTGACAACGAAGGAAGAGCGCAGCATTAAGATGCAGCAGCTCCGTCCGGTATCGAAGCTGGAGAAGATTCTTTTCCCGATCATCATCACGATCGTGGTCTGCCTGCTTCTTCCGACCACAGCCCCGCTTGTCGGTATGCTGATGCTGGGCAACCTGTTCCGTGAGTGCGGCGTGACGAAGCAGCTGCAGGAGACCGCTGCTAATGCAATGATGTACATCGTCGTTATTTTGCTTGGTACTTCCGTAGGTGCGACGACCAGCGCGGAAGCGTTCCTGAATATGGACACGATTAAAATCGTTGTTCTTGGTCTGATTGCATTTGCAATCGGTACTGCGGCGGGTGTGCTTCTGGGCAAGCTGATGTGTAAGCTGACCCATGGCAGGATCAACCCGCTGATCGGTTCCGCCGGCGTATCCGCCGTGCCGATGGCGGCCCGTGTATCGCAGAAGGTCGGGGCGGAGACGGATCCGACGAACTTCCTGCTGATGCACGCGATGGGGCCGAACGTGGCTGGCGTAATCGGTACCGCCGTGGCGGCCGGTACCTTCATGGCGATTTATGGTGTGAAGTGATAAGTGAGAACTGTTTATGAGATGGGCTGCAGCAGACCGGTTCGCTGACAAAGGAATATGGCGGCTGCAGAGATCGATACAGAGACGTTGATAGAAAGGAGTAATTATGGCTGAACAGGTGAAAAAACCAATTAAGATAACAGAGACCATCCTGCGTGACGCGCACCAGTCTCTGATCGCCACCAGAATGTCGACTGAGCAGATGCTCCCGATTGTGGAGAAGCTGGACAAGGTTGGCTATCATTCCGTTGAATGCTGGGGCGGCGCGACATTTGACGCTTCCCTGCGTTTCCTGAAGGAGGATCCGTGGGAGAGACTTCGCAAGCTGCGTGATGGATTCAAGAACACGAAGCTGCAGATGCTGTTCCGCGGACAGAACATCCTGGGCTACCGCCCGTATGCGGATGATGTAGTGGAGTATTTCGTACAGAAGTCCGCTGCGAACGGCATTGATATTATCCGTATTTTCGACTGTCTGAACGACCTGCGCAATCTGCAGACCGCTGTCACTGCAGCGAATAAGGAAAAGGTACACGCACAGGTGGCGATGTCCTACACGCTGGGCAGTGCCTATACACTGGACTACTGGGTAGATCTGGCAAAGAGGATTGAGGATATGGGTGCAGATTCCATCTGCATCAAGGATATGGCAGGCCTGCTGCTTCCGTATCAGGCGACGGAGCTTGTGACTGCGCTGAAGAGCGCTGTGAAGCTTCCGATTCAGCTGCATACGCATTATACCTCCGGCGTTGCTTCCATGACTTATTTGAAGGCAGTCGAGGCGGGCGTCGATGTGATCGATACAGCGATGTCACCCTTCGCTCTGGGCACCTCTCAGCCGGCGACTGAGGTAATGGTTGAGACCTTCAAGGGAACACCGTATGATACCGGCTTTGACAGCAAGCTTCTGGATGAGATTGCGGATTATTTCCGTCCGATGCGCGACGAGGCGCTTGAGAGCGGACTGCTGAACCCGAAGAATATGGGCGTCAACATCAAGACATTGCTTTATCAGGTGCCGGGCGGCATGCTCTCAAACCTGACCTCACAGCTGAAGGATATGCATGCGGAGGATAAATACTACGAAGTGCTTGAGGAAGTGCCGAAGGTGAGAAAAGACCTTGGCGAGCCGCCTCTTGTGACTCCGTCCTCTCAGATCGTCGGCACGCAGGCCGTGATGAACATCGTCGGCGGCGAGCGCTATAAGATGGTGACCAAGGAGACAAAGGATATCTTAAGCGGCAAATACGGCGCTACTGTGAAGCCGTTCAATGAAGAAGTAAAGAAGAAATGCATCGGCGATGCGGAAGTCATCACCTGCCGTCCGGCTGACCTGATTCCGGACGAGCTGGATACGCTGCGCGGAGAGATGGCGCAGTGGTCTGAGCAGGACGAGGATGTACTGAGCTATGCTCTGTTCCCGCAGGTTGCAACCGACTTCTTCAAATACAGACAGGCGCAGGAGCAGAAGGTTGATCCGACCCTGGCCGATGAGAAGAACAAAGCATATCCGGCGTAAAGATGAACACGGCCGCTAAGACAGTGAGAAGTAAGAGATAAGAAAGCTGCGGCTGATGATAAGTGGCAGGCGGAAACGCCTGTCACGAAAACTGCTTACCACACCAGTTCCGGGGAGGAGTATGGTTGGAGCACCGTCCAAACGCGAAGCGTTTTTTGCATGGACGGTGCGACTTGCCGCCGAGCTTTGCGAGGGGGCGTTTCAGACAAAAACTGTATCGGAGGTGTCCGGTCTCACGCTGATTATCCCGGGAACACGCTCCGGCTGGTGTGATATGGAAAGGCTATTTCTGAGAACACGGTATCTGGGAATAGCAATAGAAACAGCAACAGAAACAACAACAGAAATAGTAAGAGATATCATATTGCGATAATAATCTGTATAGGAAAAGGGAAAGGTTATGAATGATACGACTCTGGTTATTATGGCAGCCGGAATTGGCAGCCGGTTTGGCGGCGGCGGAGTGAAGCAGCTGACTTCCTTTGGACCTGGCGGCGAGATTATTATGGATTATTCCATCTATGATGCGATCGAGGCAGGATTTACGAAGGTCGTTTTTGTCATTCGGCGCTCGATGGAGAAAGATTTTCGCAAAATCATCGGGGACCGGATCGCAAGGAAAATTCCTGTGGAATACGCGTTTCAGGAGCTGGATGATCTGCCGGATGGCTATGTGGTTCCTCAGAACCGGGAGAAGCCCTGGGGAACCGGACAGGCAATTTTAGCGTGCCGTGAGGTAATTCATGAGCCGTTTGCGGTTATCAATGCGGATGATTATTATGGAAAGGACGCATTTAAAAAGGTCCATCAGTTTCTGACAGAGGTCGATTGGAACACTGCTTCCGAACGAACAGGAGATCCCGATCAGAAGCATTATCAATTTTGTATGGCAGGATTTGTCTTGAAAAATACTCTCTCGGAATATGGGGGAGTGACACGGGGAATCTGTCGTGTGAATGAAGATGGAGAACTGATTGAGATTCTTGAGACGAAGGACATCTTAAAGACGGCTGACGGAGGCGCGGCGGTATATTCCGGCAACGCGAGTCTGATCCGTCTGGATTCGGATTCTCTGGTATCCATGAATTTCTGGGGATTTACGCCGGACTTCATGGGAGAATTGGCATCCGGATTTCAGCGATTCCTGGATAATCTGGATGGCAATGAGACGAAAGCAGAATATCTGCTTCCGACCATCGCGGACCGCCTGCTGAAAGAGGGCAGAGCGGATATCACAGTGCTTCCGTCCAATGATAAATGGTTTGGCGTTACGTTCCGCGAGGATGTTCCGGTTGTAAAGGAATCCATTCTCAGGCTGGTCAAAGAGGGAGTATATCCGGAGAAGCTGCTTTGAGTCCAGGATCATAGTATTGAATCATAGTACCGCTTTGATATCTGTAAAAATAGTTCTTTACAAAAAAGAAATTATTTAGTAGAATAGCAAAGCGCGGGGTATGGCGTAGCTTGGTAGCGCGCTCGGCTGGGGGCCGAGAGGTCGCAGGTTCAAATCCTGTTGCCCCGATTTTCCTTTCAGGAAGGATGATAGGATCTTATTTGAGTAATATTGAGATTTCCTGATAGTTGGTTGGATACTGTGCTGCGAAGAGAAGGTTAATTGCAGAGAAAGATGTTGAATATGCGTATTGCAAAATGGGACAATCTAAAATTTGCACTGATGTATCTTGTCGTCTTTGGACACATGATCAGCCGGATTGAAGAACCTTCGGCTGTGCTGCAGGGATTGTGGTTGTTTATTTACACATTTCACATTCCGGCTTTTTTGTTTGTTTCCGGACTGTTTTCGAAACGGACGGTGGATAAGCATCGTTTTGACCGGATTTTATCTTATCTTTTTCTGTATTTTTTTATGGAATTTTTTCGCTGTGTGGTGTTTTCTCTTGCCAGAGGAAAGGCCTTTCGGTTTAAGCTTTTTTCAGAAACTTCAACGCCATGGTTTGCTCTGGTGCTGTTTTTGTGTTATCTGGTCACAGCGCTGTTCACTTCGCTCAGACATAGCTATGTTTTGATATTCGCGGTTCTCACCGGCATTTTTGTCGGATATGCGAGAGATGTCGGCAGCTTTCTTGCGGGAATGCGGTTTTTTACGTTTTTCCCGTTTTTCTATCTGGGGTATTGTATCCCCGTGGAGAAGCTGACGGTATGGACAGCGAAGAAACCGGTGAAGATTCTGTCTGCAGCGAGCCTGATCGTTTTTCTGGCAGTCTGCCTGATATTTGGGGAATCACTGTCCGGATGGGAGGCATTTCTGAAAGCGAGAAATACGTATTACAAGATGGATATGCTGCAGTGGGGCGGTGTTTATCGGGCTGTCTATTATATACTTGTAACGTACCTGATTTTCTGCCTGATTTCGATTACACCGAATATTAAGTGTGTCATTTCTTCCTGGGGACAGAGAACACTGCAGGTATTTGCACTGCATTACCCGATTCTGTATGCCCTGTCCGTACGCTGTGATCTGGAGGAGCGGCTCATTGCTCTTATGCCTGCGCATTATGAATGGCTGTTTGCGATTGCTGCGCTGTTGCTGACTGTGGTTTTATCGTTGAAAATATGGACGCCGTTTTTTACCTGGCTGATGCGGCCGGGACGCAAAGAAATCAGTGGTTCTTTGGATTCTGAGTGATAAAGAACTACTGAGCAATCAAGAGACACTGGACAAGAAATAATAATGAATAACATAAAGGGACGGCGGCAGCCGCTTTTACGAATTTGGGGGAGTGACAGATATGAGTTTTTATGATTCTTTTGAAAAATTTGCTGACAAGATCGCCTTTCTGGATGACCGGGGACAGTGTATTACATATGGGCAGTTGAAAGAATTTTCCAACTCTTTTGGCGGGAAACTGAAACAAAGAACCCTTGTTTTTTGCCTTTGCGAGAACAGCCTTGGAAGCGCAGCCGGGTATCTTTCTTTTTTACGCAACCGGGTTGTGCCGCTGATGATTGACCGCAAGATCGATACGGGACTGTTTGATCATCTGATGGAGGTGTATCGGCCGGAATGGCTGTATTTTCCTGCGGATATGGAAGCGCAGATGAAGGAACGCATCACCGGGTATCAGGAAGTACACCGGGAGTATGAGTATATTCTTGCATCGCTGCCTGGATGTGAGGAGGATGCCCAGGCGGCCGGGTGCGGACTTTATGACGAACTGGGACTTCTTTTGACAACGTCGGGTTCGACGGGTAGTCCGAAGCTGGTGCGTCAGAGCTATCGGAATATTCAGTCGAACGCAGAGGCGATTGCTGCCTATCTGGAGCTGGATGATACGGAGCGCCCGGTGAGCACACTGCCGATGAACTATACGTACGGTCTTTCTGTGATTAACAGCCATGTGCAGGTCGGTGCGACGATCCTGCTCACAGATAAGACCATGGCGATGAAGCAGTTCTGGGATTTTATGATCAATGAGAAGGCAACCTCTTTCCCAGGCGTTCCATTTACCTATGAGCTTCTGAAAAAGGTTCATTTTTTCCGGATGAAGCTGCCGGATCTGCGCTATATGACACAGGCGGGCGGCAAGCTTTCACCCGAGCTGCACCGTGAGTTTGCCGAATGGTGCCAGGAGAATGGCAAGAAATTTATTGTCATGTATGGTCAGACAGAAGCGACGGCCAGGATGGGATATCTGCCCGCCGGAGACAGCATCAGAAAATACGGCAGTATGGGGAAAGAAATCCCAGGCGGAACCTTTACTTTGGTTGATGTCGATGGCAGCGAGATCATGGAGCCCGAAAAGGTAGGGGAGTTGGTCTACAAGGGCGACAATGTTACACTTGGATACGCCCAATGCCGTGAGGATCTCGCCAAAGGCGATGAGAGAGGGGGCGTTCTGGTTACCGGCGACATGGCAAAGCGGGATGAAGAAGGCTATTATTATATCGTTGGGAGAAAGAAGCGTTTCCTGAAAATATTCGGGAATCGCGTGAATCTGGACGAGATTGACCGCCTGATTAAGACCCGTTTTGAGGGAATTGACTGTGCATCGGCAGGCGTGGACGACCGGATGACGACGTTCATCACGGATGAATCGAAGATTGCAGAGGTACGGCGGTATCTGGCTGCGACAACGCATTTGAGTGAGTCTGCGTTTGACGTGCGTTATCTGGCTGAGATACCGAAAAATGAGTCTGGGAAAACATTGTATAAAGAACTTCCGCGATAAGATTTTAACAGATAATTTGTGCACGGATTGCTTTCAGCAAGCGGATAAAGGGAAGCGGTCGGGTAAGCTGTATGATTAAATTGCTTATAGTAATTTTAAATTTTAATATAGTAAAGAGAGGAAAGGGAATACGACCATGGAAAAAGTACTTGAGATTCTGAACAGCCTGAAATCCGGGGTGGATTTTGCGAGCGCTGAGGGAATTGTTACCAACAAGATTATTGATTCAATCGACATTGCGACTATGATTGCAAGGATTGAAGACGAATTCGACATTGAGATCACGATGGAATACATGGAGAACAAGAATTTTGACTCTGCACAGGCAATCTGGGAGATGGTGCAGGATCTTCAGGAAGCGTAACCGGAGGCGCGACATTCATGACGATTACATCAGTTAGTTTCCTGGTCTTTCTGGCAGCGACGGTGCTGGTATTTTATATCTGTCCGGTACGGTTTCGCTGGATTGTACTGTTGGTTGCAAGTCTTTGCTTCTACATTCTGGCCGGGGCAGTGCAATTTCTGCCTTTTATCGTGTTTACATCACTTGTGGTGTGGCTCTGTGCATTCCGGATTGGAAAGCTATACGAAGAACAGGACGAGAAGCTTCGGGCGCCTGGTCTGGAGCGATCCCAGAAAAAGGCGATTCGCGAAGAGTATAAAAAGAAAGCGAAACGATTTTTACTGCTGGCGCTGGTTCTTTGCGTTGGTATTCTTTGTGTAACGAAATTTACGAAATACGTGGTAAATTATCTGAATCTGCTGACACAGGCGCTGAACGGCAGTGCGCCATTTAGCGCGGAATGGGTGATTGTGCCGCTTGGAATCTCATACTATACGTTTTCAACGGTGGGATACCTTCTGGATGTGTATTGGAAACGCTATTCTTATGAGAAGAGTTTTCCGCGCTTCTTTTTGTATGCCATTTATTTCCCTCATATTATACAGGGACCGATTTCCCGCTACAATCTTCTGGGTCAGGAGCTGAAAAAAGAGCTCCGTTTCGATTCACAGAGAGTCGCCTTCGGCCTGGAACTGATGCTGTGGGGCTTTTTCAAAAAAATGGTGATCGCGGACCGGCTGAATATCTATGTATCCAATATCTATGATGGGAATGATTATACAGGAAGTCTGTTTCTGATTGCGGCGATTTTCGATGCATTTCAGATTTATACTGATTTTTCGGGTTATATGGATATCGTGAGCGGAGCATCGCAGATTTTTGGCGTTACGCTGGAAAAGAACTTCAATCATCCGTTTTTCTCCGAGACGGTACCGGAGTTCTGGCGCAGATGGCATATGACGCTCGGCGGATGGTTCAAGGATTATGTCTATTATCCATGCTCAATTTCCGGCTTTATGAAGAGCCTCAACAAAAAAGCGAAATCTGCGCTCTCGGACAGAGGCGCGCGTTTCGTTGCGGTTGTCATACCGGTGTTTGTCACCTGGGTGCTGACCGGTCTCTGGCATGGTACCGGTACTCCATATGTGTGCTGGGGACTTTATTACGGGACGCTAATTACAATCTCAACAGCATTTGCACCGGAATTTCAGAAGATAAATAAGCTTCTGAAAATCAACACGGACTGCTTTTCCTGGCATCTGTTCCGCAAACTGAGAACCTTTGCCTGTTTTGTTGGTGGGCGTCTGCTCACCAGTCCAGGGAGTGTCCGCAGGGGTTTGCTGATCGTCAAGACAATCATTTTTGGCTTTGCTCCCTGGTACATTACGGAGGGAGATATTTATAATCATGGACTGAATCTGGCAAATTTCTGGCTGGCTCTGATCTGCCTGCTGGTTCTCTGGGCGGTAAGTATGATGCAGGAACGGTTTTCCATCGGGGAAAAGCTGGCTGGGCAGAACATTGTGTTCCGATGGATCATCATTTATCTGGCTATTTTTGCAATCCTGATTTTTGGGGTATACGGGATTGGCTATGATGCTACAGCATTTTTATACGAGCAGTTTTAAGGGGAGACATTTCAGATGAAAATAACAGGAAAGAAAGGACAGATCAGGCGTATATTTAAAATTGTTCTTTTTGTTTTGATTTTCGCCCTCTTATTTTACTTTTTCCAGAGACTCCTGATGAGAAAGTGGCTGGATGACCAGAATGCGACCTATATGTGGGAAGAGTTTCACAGTCTGGAGGAAGATACGGTGGATGTCCTTTTTATGGGCACCAGTCATGTTCATGAAGGTATCGACCCGATGTATATTTACGAAAATTCCGGAATCACGAGTTTCACGTTAAGCGGAAGTCAGGCCAGATTTGATACAACCTATCTGGCCTTGAAAGAAGCATTAAAGACACAGAGCCCTCAAATTCTGTTTTTGGATATGTCCGCCATTCAGTACGGACAGCAGCTTCGGGAAGCTAAAATTCATCAGATCACCGATCACATTTCGCTTCCGCTGGACAAGATCGAGCTGGTGCGAAACAGTGAGGATGAGGACCTGACGATGCTGGATGTGCTGTTTCCTCTGTTCCGCTTTCACTCGAGATGGAATCAGCTGAATGCGCATGATTTTATGTATGCGACCGGCGATCTGGAGACGACCTACACGCGCGGGCACTATGTGGATTATACAACGGTTCTCTCCGAGTTCCATTTTTATGATGAGGACGGCATGACGTGCAGAATCACAGACCGCGATCGGAGTTATCTGGACAGATTGGTGACTCTCTGTGAGGAGAATGATATTGAACTGATTATGTATAAGCTTCCGGCTCCCTACTGGAGTCTTTCCCTGTCAGAATCCGCCACAGAGATTGCCGCGGAGTATGGTTTGGAATTTTGGGAAATGTATTATGAATTCGATGAGATCGGGCTGGATGTCACGACGGATTTCCGGGATGCGACCGACCATCTGAATCAGTATGGTGCGGAGAAGATTTCTGCTTATCTGATGGAGTATCTTCAGGAAAATTATGATCTTGAGGATCAGCGCGGTACGAATGCAAGATGGGATTCGGATCTGGCCGGATATCATCAGGAGCTCGAGGATGCTTATCAGACATTGCTTGAGGCAGAGACAGAGCCAGAAGACGGAACAGATATCGATAATCAGGACGATGAAGAAGAGGATGATGAAGCAGTGGATCACCTGGTTCAGGACGCAGACGAAGAGGAAGGCGAGTAAATCCTAAGACAAGTGAATTGTCAGGTTCAGGATGTTGAAACGCAGGAGTGCGGATAAGGTTTGAACGAAGTGATCTGCCTGATTTATGAGGAAGAAGTCAGGGGAGAAGTGCTGAATCCGCGGCATTGCCTTTTAAAAGAAATGCTATATATGGCTCTGGCGGAATATGCTGCCGAAATGGATGACGGATATGGGAAATGACAGGAAAAGCTTGCAACTAGTTCAATCTGGGATAAACGGAAAAAAGGTAGCAAAGGCAGTTGTTTTTGCTGCCATTTTTCTGATTCTGTTCTATTTTGCGCAGCGTCTGTTCCAGGCAAAATGGGCTGGAAACGGGAAAACGACCTCTATGTGGCAGGAATACACAAGCCTTGAGGAGGACACGGTAGACGTTCTGTTTGTCGGTACCAGTCATGTGTATTCTGCTATTGATCCGATGTATATGTATGAAAACAGCGGTATTACGAGTTTTGCGATCAGTGCGGGAGCCATGCGCTTTGACCTGACCTATACGGTGCTGCAGGAGGCTTTGGAGACGCAAAGCCCCAAAGTGATTTTCCTTGATATGTCTGCTGTGCACTATAGCCATCAGGTTGAGGAGGCACGGATTCATCCGATTCTGGATCAGCTGAGGTTGTCATCCTACAAGCTGGATTTTATTTTAAACAGCGGTTGCGAAGAGCTGACATTGTTGGATTCCGTGATTCCTTTTTTTCGCTACCACAGCAGATGGTCCGAACTGAATGCGGCAGATTTCCGGTATACAACGGGTGATCTGGAAATGACATATACGCGCGGGCACTATATTTCCTACAAAACGGTTCCAACGGAGTTCCATTTTTATGATGATGTAGAGGAAACACACGGCGAGTTTTCTGACTATCTTTCGATTCCGATTCAGAAAATAGCGGCCCTCTGTGAGGAGAAGGACATTGATCTGATTTTATTTAAAATTCCGCTGCCCGGATGGTACGAGTATCAGTCTGAGGTAGCCTCTGAGCTGGCGGATCTGGTCGGTGTGCCATACCTTGAATTGTATTACGAAAAGGATGAAATAGGTCTGGATGCCGCAACGGACTATCGGGATGACTCGGATCATTTGAATCAGTATGGTGCGGAAAAGCTGGCGGACTATCTGATTGAGTATCTGGATTCTAATTATGATTTATCAGATCAGAGGGGGATCAATCAGCGGTGGGATGAGGATGCAGTGCTGTATGATCAACTGAAAGAAGAAACCCTGCAGGCAAGTTTGTATCCACAGACGGATCCGGAAGCGGCGCCGGAGGAAGATTCTGTGGATTGATAAGGAGGCAGCACCGGATGAAAAATGACGAATGCCGACACTTATATACGGAAGTAAGAGGCGAGGGCGAGCCGCTGCTGATGATACATGGCATTATCAGTGACAGTACCTTTTTCGAAGAGAGTGCAGATATTCTGGGTAAATCGTATCAGGTGATCACCTATGACCGGCGGGGATATGGAAAAAGCCGTGAGGTGAACTATGACAGCTTCACAGTTTCGGAGCAGGCGGCGGATGCAGCAGGTATTTTGCGAACACTGTGTACAGAACCGGCATGGGTGGTCGGCTACAGTGCCGGAGGGACGATAGCGATCGAGCTGGCACTGCAGTTTCCGGAGCTGGTACGCGGAATGCTGCTTCTGGAGCCTTCCTTTAGTTATGAGGAGGAAGATAAAAAGCGTCTTGCCAATTGGAACCGCGAGCTGAACCAGTATGTGCAGGAGGGAAGAACGAAGCAGGCGCTTGTAGCGTTTACGCGGGTCACCGGATCTGGTGAGGGCAGTAAAAAAAAGGTTTCCCTTTCTGAAATGCAGAATGTGTATCGCAATCTTGACACGTTTCTGTATGGAGAGCTGAATGAGGTTCAGCATTATCAGCCTTCGGCGGAAACCCTGAGGGGCATCAGGGTGCCGGTGACGGTTGGTGTTACAGAGAACGGAAGGGACGGTATTTTTGCAACCTCCTCGCTGAGCGGTGCCCGAATCATCGGCTGGCCCATTCGTTGGTTCCCAGGGACTCATAATGTCGGAAAAGACCGGCCGCAGGAGTTTGCAGAGCGGGTAAAGGACAGGGTTGTTTCATGAAGAAAAATTAAACTTGAGAAAAATGTAGATTTTATC
>JAJQHZ010000037.1 GCA_021199475.1 Lachnospiraceae bacterium | reverse complement strand
TGTGTTGTATTAAAATGGCGTTTTATTTAAGAAGTATAATGTTGGTCAACAGCTGTGTTGAGTGAAGCTGTACGTTCTACAATGCAGCATAGAAACCGGACGGTATTGGAGAATGCATTTACTCGAATCAGACAGTTTCCAGAATTGGAATTTTTTAAGCGCCAATGGGAGAGTTTTCAGCCGGCAAAAGAAAGCGAGCTGGCATTCCCTGTTGTTATTGACAGATTAATTGTTTTCATGGAACCAATTTATACAGCAGTGCAGAGTAAAGAGTTTTATTTAGCTGAGTGGTCATGTCATAGGTTGACGTGGGAATAAAGGTTTGTTCTTTTTATGGAGAAAATGATGAACAGGCGAAGGTTCCGGTATTAAAACTTTGCACTTCAAAAAGAATTAGAGTACCCGTATGGTGGACTGCCGGAGAGAAGCCTTCTGACTCACGGATATGGGACTTAATTGGCATTTGTCGGCAGCACTATTTTAAATTCCGCTCCGCCTTCCGGTGAATCCAGCACAGAGATAGTGCCTTCATGCAGTTCTATAATCTCTTTTGCAATGCTTAGTCCCAGCCCAAAATGATTTTTGTCGGTTCTGGACTGATCATATCGGTAGAAACGCGAAAATACTTTCTCCTTTGCTTCGTCCGGGATGCCTGGTCCGCTGTCACTTACTGTAATAATAAATTTGTTGTGAGATTCTAAGATAGCAGCCAGAATATGCCCGCCTTCAGGAGTATAGGAAACAGCATTGTCAAATAAAATCGTGAAAATCTGTGTTAAACGTTCTGGATCGCAATATGCCATAGCGTCGGATTCTTCAGGAATTGAGATTTCCAGAAAAATATGTTTGTGAATCGCAGCCGTTTCAAATTTTTCATATGCTTCCAGAAACAGAGTGTACAGGCAGACTTCTGTTATATGGATTGCAATCTTGCCATTATCCAGGGAGGCAAGTGTGAACATATCATTTACAAGGCGCTGCATACGCAGGCTTTCCTTTTTTATAGTTTGAAGAAGTTCCTTTCCCCGTTCTGGGCAGGATTCCATTGCAGACAGAGATGAAATCAGTACAGCCAGGGGCGAGCGCAGCTCGTGTGAAGCATCCGCAAAGAAATTGATCTGGCGCTTATGCCCTTCTTCTAATGGATGAACCAGATAGCGGATCAGGAAGAATGACAGCAGACTTAACAGTAAAATAGCGCATAAAGTGGTCAGAATAACTGACCGATAAAGGGTGTTTGTCCAGATATTTTGTGATACGGGGAAGCGGATAGCAGTGATACAGAGAACAGAATAATTTGTGGAAATATAGGCCACGGATGCCTGACAGCTTTTTCTGATTCCTTCTCCCTCAGAGCTTTTATTCATTTGGAACTCTTTGTGCACAAGCGAAGAGCCGTCTGCGACCGACAGCTCTGAGACGGCGTATTCATTTAAAGCTGTTTCCCGTGCCTGGGCAAACAACAACTCCATATCTGTATCTATTTGATTTTGGCGATAGAGGAGAGGTTCTCCGTTATCCAGGATCGAAACGATAAGGTCGTTGCTCGAACATACCTCGTCAAGCCAGGGATGGGAAAGCGCAACTTCTCCGGTGAAATCCTGATAAAGCTCACTCACTGTTTCTTCAAAATCCTGAAAGCTGGTCAGTTCTTCGTTTTGGTGAAGCAGAAAGAGCAAAACAGCGGTCATAGACAACAGAATCAGAGAGATGATAAAAATACAGAAAAGCGTCATTTTTATGCGGAGTTTACGAAACATTTATTCAGACACCTCCTCGACTTCCAATCGGTATCCTGCGCCTCTTACCGTTTTTAACTGGACAAGACTGTCAAGCGTCTTCAGATGATTCCGCAGAAGATAGATGAAATTATCCACGTTCCGGCTCTCTACATCCGCACTTCCATTCCAGACATTTGCAAGGAGTGCTTCTCTTGAAAATGTCTGGTTTGCGTGACTCATGAAAAATAACAGAAGGGCGGATTCGCGCGCAGTAATGGACACTGTTTTTCCGTTGCAGCATAAGACCTGCTTGTCTGTGTCCAGGAACAGGTCCCCGACAGAAGGTGATCCGGTCTTAATTATTTGAGGCCGGCGAAGAATGCATTGCATACGTGCCAGCAACTCTTCGAAAGCGAATGGTTTTACCAGATAGTCGTCAGCTCCTCGGTTCAGGCCTTCAATTTTTTGCTCCAGATCGCCCATACCTGTGAGAAAAATCACAGGCGTGGAAATCCCCTTATCCCGTATAATCCGTAGAAAATCAATTCCATTTAAAACCGGCATCTTCCAGTCGAGCAGAATCAGATGGTAAATCTGCTGCTGCAGATAAAACAGGCCATCGTTGCCGTTCGTACAGATATCCGTTTCGAAGCCATGGTTGACAAGCTGTATCTTCAATGCGTAAGAAAAATCAAGATCATCTTCAATCAGCAATATTCTCATGTGTCTCTCCCATAATTCATAGTGTTAGGCTTATCCCATTATACACTACGAATGTCTAAATTTTATCTAATCTTTAATGATTTTTAGACGAAAATTAGATAAAGAAATTTTCCCATTTAGATTAAATTTAGATATTCGCCTGATAGAATGGTGTCAGAAGCAAGGAGTAGGGATGCTGAAAGGAGAAAACAGAGGCTATGACAAAACAAAAACGCTGGAAGGGTTATCTGTGGATTTTGCCGAGTCTTTTTGGAACAATTATTTTTTATTGCGTACCATTGCTGGATGTAATTCGCCGCTCGGTGACGGAAAATGCAGGCTCTGCTTTTGTTGGATGGAAGAATTTTCAAACGGTTTTTGAAAATACAGCTTTTCAGCTTGCTGCCCAAAATACACTGCGCTTTATTGCCGTATGCATTCCGCTTCTGCTGACTTTGTCATTGCTGCTGGCAGTAGTGATCATGCGCTGCCGATGGGGGAATTTTTATAAAAGCGCGATGCTGCTGCCGATGGCTTTACCGGCGGTGTCGGTGGCTCTGATCTGGAAGCTTTTGTTCCATAACCATGGCGTATTAAACGGGGTATTGTCCCTGATCGGGCTTCAAACAACAGACTGGCTGAATTCGGGAGCGTCCTTCTGGGTTCTGGTGCTCAGCTATCTGTGGAGAAATATCGGATATGACATGGTTTTGTGGATAGCGGGCCTGCAGCAGATTGAAAATGACATTTACGAAGCGGCACGAGTGGATGGAGCCGGAGAAATCAGGATATTTTTCTGGATTATCCTTCCAAATATGAAGCAGGTATTTTACACGGTGGCGGTGCTGTCCCTGCTGAATTCTTTTAAAGTATTCCGGGAGGCTTATCTGGTGGCAGGCAATTATCCGCATGAAAGCATGTATCTGATGCAGCACCTGTTTAACAACTGGTTTGCGGCGCTGTCCCTGGATAAGATGTCAGCAGCATCTGTGCTTCTGGGAATGGTGATCCTTTTGATGATCATTCTTCTGCACAGGGCATGGGGAAACGATCTTTGCTGACGCTGGGGAAGGGAGTTGATATAAGGATATGAAGCATTGCGGAAAGGGAATGGAGGCTTTGATGCTGCTGTTCGTTCTGGTTATGATCGTTCCGGTTTGTATACTGGCAGTAGGTTCTTTCATGGGTGAAGATGAACTGACCCTAAAACTGGGCGCGATCCTTGGAACAGGGGACGGTTATGCGGAACTGACGCTGGCTCCCGTTTATCCGACATTAAAAGCATATGTAGAGGTTTTGCTGGACACGCCGGAATTTTTTGTGATGTTCTGGAATTCCGTGAAGATTACAGCAGGATCATTGGCGGTGCAGCTTATATTTGGCACATTAGCCGCATGGGGATTCGCAAAATGGGAGTTTCCTTTGAAGAAAGCGTTGCTGTGGCTGTATATTGTTCTGATGTTGATGCCTTTTCAGGTGTTGATGCTCTCGGATTATCTGGTTCTGCAGAGGCTGAATCTGTTGGATAGCCATCTGGGACTGATACTGCTGTGCGGATTTTCTACATTCCCGGTTTTTATTATGTATCGGTTTTTCTGTGGGATTCCGGACGAAGTGATGGAGGCGGCCAGGCTGGACGGTGCGGGAGACATCAAATTGTTCTTTTACATTGGGCTTCCGCTTGGAAAATCCGGTATATTTTCTGCAATGATTCTGGGGTTTCTGGAAAACTGGAGTATGATTGAGCAGCCAATGACATTTTTAAAAACGAAGAGCCTGTGGCCATTATCCATCCTGCTGCCAGAAATCGAAGCGGGAAGCATCGGGTTTGCGTTTGGGGTGTCTGTGCTGACATTCCTTCCTGCCCTGCTGATATTTTTAAATGGACAGGAATATCTGGAAAAGGGAATTTCCGCTTCACAGGTGAAGCAGTGAATCAATATATAAAACGAAAGTGGGATAAAATCATGAAAAAATGGCTCAGGAAGAGCAGCATCGGTTTTCTGGCTGTAATGGTCAGCTTTACCTTTCTTTCACAGGCTGCGGCGAGCGTGACAACTGCCGTGGTACAGACTCAGAAAGCGGTTTCCGGAAGGATCAGCCATTCAGTGAGTGCGTTCGGAAAAATTGAATCAACGCAGGAAATATCCATAACGGTCCCGGCACAGAGAATGGTTGAGGCTGTTTATGTGCAGGAAGGTGACGGTGTAGAAGCTGGTGACGCCCTTTTTCTGCTCTCCGTAAATCAGGAAATGGCAGAGGCACAGGAAGCGTTTTATACATGGGAGACAAAAGAACGGATGACGCTGGAAACAGCGGCGGATGTTTATCTTACCGCTTATGAGAGCTGGCAGAAATATCTGACAAAGACGGAAAGCTGGTACTGGAAATCGGAAGCCGACCATGAAGAGGACGATTTGGAGGAAACCATGCGGGCGGCCCAGTACGAATATTATGCAAAATATAAGACTTATCTGGAGATTTACGTTAAATGGCAGGAGAATGCGATTGAAAATACTAACGCTGATAATTCTGATGTAGAAAATACCCGCAATGAAGTTTTCAGCGCCAGGGAGGCAGTCATGACTGCAAGGTCAGCTTATTATGAATATCAGCGCAGCAGGGATAAGACCTACCAGTATTCCCGTACAAATGAAGAAACAGAACTGCGGGAAGCGCTGGAAGATGCGATTGCGGACTATGAGGAGGCACTGGACACTTTTGAAAGCAGGCTGGCGGAAAAGGTGAAAGAAATTGCGGACGCGGAAGATGGGCTTTCCGATGACTGTATTGTGTATGCGGAAACGGCGGGAACCGTAAAGGATGTAAATGTCCTAACGGGTGACACGACTACCACATCAGCGGCTGCGGTGCTGGCGGTGGATTCCGAAAACAAGAAGGTTACAGTCACCGTGTCTGCTGAATATGAAGAGTACATTGAGGCGGGAGACAGTGTAACCGTAACAAAATATGGGGAGACGGAATCAATCGCAGGTGCAACCATATCTGATATCCAGTATGATGAGGATGATACGAGCTTATTGAAAGTGACTGTTTTACTGGCATTAACGAATGTCTCAGGAAAAGATTCATCCAGTAGTGAAGATGTTTCTGCTGAAGGAACGGAAGTTGTAATCGCAGAAAATACCAGTGAGGGACTATCCCTTGGTGAACAGGTAACGGTGACATTCGATAAACAATCAGAGCAGTACAGTATGCTGGTTCCGATAAATGCAATTTATACCGACAAAGATGAGAATTACGTACTGATCGTGCAGGAAACAGAAGGGATTTTGGGTACGGTGCTGGAAGCACAGAAGGTTACAGTGACGGTACTGGATAAAAACAGCAGTTATGCGGCTATTTCAGCTACGGGAGCAGTTGACCAGGATATTATCACCCAGTCAGACCGCGAGGTAAAAGATGGAAACAGGGTCAGAAAGCAGGTCTCATGAGCATGAGAAAAATAAGAAAACAGGATGCAAAATGTCAGCAAAAAGAATATTTATATCCATGTGAATCGACGGAACCAACAGCTATGGCTGCCCGGATATCTGACTGGGTGAGAATTATCATTTGCATGGTGTTATTGGTAATTTGTGTTGCTATGGGATTCTGGGAACTGCGAGGTTTTCAAAGCCAGGATGGCAGATGGAACTATGTGAGTAATGGTGGTATTTCCCTGCAAACGGCAGAGGAAATACTGGAAGCAGCCGCCTCAGATCAGAATTTGACAGACATGGTATTCTGGACGCAGAAAAGTGACCAGGTAATATCCATTACAGAACCGGTGGAAAGGGAAACGGGAGCAAATGTGATCTTGATTCGCGGTGATCCGCGTCTTCTGGTTGGAAATTATAACGTGCCCCAAAGCGGGGATACAAGCGGATGCCTGCTTGACAAATCTACTGCCTTGAAACTCTTCGGCAATACAGATGTAATTGGTCTTTCAGTATGCTATGATGGCCGGGAGTATCAGATACTTGGCTTGCTGGACCTCTCCGAATCCGCAATAATCATCCAGATGCCTCCGGGGAGCGGGGAAGTATTTACAAGAGTTACTGCGGGGAAAAATGGAGATACCACAAGCTGGAACCTGAAAAATACCATTCAAAACAAATATCAGGTTTCGTTAAGTGAGATTCGGTGGGGCTTCCTGCGTGGAATTGTAAAAACTCTGTTCTGCTTAAGTATATTGGCGGTTTATATCCGGGTAGCTCATTTCCTGATGCGTATAGCGAAAAAAAGATGGCGTATTGACAGTATTTATCCGCGTTTCGTTGGTGCTATGGGATTCTTCACAGGTGTTTTATTACTGGCATTCTTATTGAAATTAACAGGAATGACCCAGGTTCCAGCCGAATTTATTCCGGCAAAATGGTCTGATTTCAGCTTTTATGGGGAGGTCTTTGATACATGGACAGATGGAATGACCGGTTTTCTGGAACTTCCGTTCTATGCACTGGAAATTCATTGGTTTATAAATTGCCTGAGTCTTGGCATTTGGGTTGCTTTGGGCGGTTCCGCTTCCTGCTATGCAATCCATTGCATGTCCGTACTCGCGTAGCGAGTATGGACGAAGGCCGCGCCAATCGCGAAGCGATTTCTGTTGCGTGGCTTACATTATTATACGAGAAAACTGACTGGGGAAAAGATAAAAGGAAGGGGTACTGTAAAGGTACCGAACGGTTGCGATGAAAAGCGATATATGGAGGTTTGAAATGAAAGAGAACATTAAAAAAATGTGTTTCGTGTTGACTATGGTGCTTGCCCTGACTGGCTGTGGAAGTACTGCGAATACAGGCACTTCATCGGGAACGGATGATGCGGTGCAGATTGAAAGCACCGCAGAAGGAATGGCTGCGGATTCACAGGAGGATTCGACCGAAGCGGAAACGCCCCCTCGCTCCGCTTCGGCGGCAGAGCGCGTCAGCGATGCAGAAAACGCTTCGCGTTTCGCTGACGCTGATACGGATACTGACTCTCAGAATTCAGATGTTTCAGCTTTATCTGGTACTGTAGATAATAGTGAGTCTACGTACAGGGAAGAGGATCTGGAACTGCCGGATGACAGCACGCAGATATTTGCTATGCGGGAAATTGATGGAACCCTCTGGCTGATCACGGAAAATGGTGTATATACATCGACAGACAAGGGAGACAGCTGGGCAAGGCAGGAAGAACAGAGCGGATGGCTGCCGGAAGAAATTTCAGGGGGAGATGGCTACGCGTCAATCAGCGATTCCGGAAAGCTGGCGTTTTATGTGGAAACGCCCCCTCGCTCCGCTTCGGCGGCAGATTGCGTCAGCGATGCAGAAAACGCTTCGCGTTTCGCTGTCGCTGCGGAATCAGCAGGGATTCTTGTATATAGTACGGATGGATCGCCAACGGGGCTGAGTATTACATTTGATGATGGCAGACAGTGCTATGGAATCAATTTTGCAGATGATGATACGCTGACGGTAAGAGACACCAGTTCAACTATCTATATCCTTTCGGTTTCGGATGGCAGCATTGTGGGTACGATTCCTTACAGTAATGAGATGCACTACTCTTATGCGCCGGTTAATGGGGAAATCCTGACCATTACAAATGACGGCGTGAAGATTTATAACTACAAGGGCGAATTACAGGAGGGAAACGAGATTATAAGCAGCCTTGTATCGGCTGACTATGAAGCATGGTCGACGACATCCAGCGGCGGGGGAATTGTGGACGATACGGAAGGCACCGGGATCTTTTATGCGAGCAAAAGCGGACTCTATCATTATAAATGGGGTGGAGGTGTTGCGGAAAAACTGTTTGAGGGAAATGCTACAAAGCTGGGGGACTCTGATTATACGGTCTGGTCGGTTGCCGCACTTAGTGACTCCTGCGTTTTGCGTCATTACTTAACAGCGAGTGGCGATTCCCTGCTGGTACGCTATTCTTTTTCAGGGAACAGCCCGACGACACAAAAGCTGACACTCTATACGTTATATGAAAATGAACTGCTGACCGATGAGGTGAATACGTTCAATCAGAACCACACAGATATTCAGGTGACAATAGAAGTGGGGCTGTCCGGGGATAGTGGCCTTACGGTTGATGATGCGATCAAAACATTGAATACGGAAATTTTAGCGGGAAACGGGCCTGACATTATTCTTCTGGATGGAATGAGTGTGGATTCCTATTCCGAGAGCGGGATGCTGGTGGACCTGTCCGGCGTTTTATCTGAAGTGGCAGAAAGTGAAGGACTTTATGAGAACATCGCATATACTTACCAAGAGGAAACGCCCCCTCGCTCTGCTTCGGCGGCAAGTCGCGCCAGCGATGCAGAAAACGCTTCGCGTTTCGCTGGCGCTGACAGTGGGGCAGTCTATGCGGTGCCGGCGAGATTCCGGATTATGATGATGGTAGGAACACAGGAAAATCTGAACCAGATTACTGACCTTGATTCTCTGTGCCAGAGTGTACAGAAATGGAAAGAAGCAAGTCCGGAAATGACAAGCATCCTCGGACTTTATGATGAAGAATTGCTGGAAATGATGACTGCCATTTGCTCACCGGCATGGATGACAGAAGAAGGCTCATTGGATGAAACCGCACTTCGAGAGTTTCTGGAAGCAGTAAAATCTATCAATGATACACAGAAGGAAAATGTGAGCCAGGCAGATATAGACGAATTTGCCGTATCTGACGATGATAACGATTGGGGAGAGATAAAGGCTGTCCTGAATATTACAAATTTCCAGTCACAGATCATTGGGCTGTTCGAATCCAGGGCACTTAATACGACGGCATCCATCGCGCAATATCTTGGTACGGATCTGGTCTATGAAAGTGCAGTGGCACAGAGCAGCAACGTGTTTATTCCGGCACAGATCATAGGCATAAACGCGAAAAGCACCAATCAGGAAGCGGCTCTGGAATTTGTAAAAGAATTCCTCTCGTCGGAATGCCAGAGCGAGCTTAGCGTTTCAGACCGCGGCTATCCGATCAATAAAACCGCTTTCGAGATCATGGAACAGGATGTCCTGGGTGTGGATGATACCGGAGAAACAAGCTGGGGAGTAAGCGCGGAAGAGCTTCGCAACTTATTTGACCAGATAGAAGCTATGATACCAGAGTTATCCAACCGCAGCGTTACAGATGCAGTTATTACAGACAGTGTGAAAGAAGAGGGTCTGAAATATCTCTCAGGCGAGGCTGACCTGGATACTGTAGTAAGCAGTATTATGCAGACGGTGGCCCTGCACCTGGCGGAATAATGGAGGCTGGAATTTTCCGGACATGCCACTGTTACGATATCGTTTGATGCGTTGAGCCGCAAAAGGCTGGAAAAGCACTTTTTGGAGCCCCTGTTCATAGAATAAATAAAAACTGCGGTTTTCCGATATGGGGTGCTCATTTGAAAACATTTAAACAGCCGCTTTCTCCGGAGGAAGAGAAGTGCGCTCTTGCGCGATACAAGGAAGGAGATATGGCAGCCAGAAATCTTTTGATTGAGCACAATCTGAGGCTGGTTGCGCATATTGCGAAAAAATATCAGTCGCCGGAGCTGGATTCGGACGATTTGCTTTCCATTGGGATTAT
This sequence comes from Lachnospiraceae bacterium, assembly GCA_021199475.1. GTDB lineage: Bacteria > Bacillota > Clostridia > Lachnospirales > Lachnospiraceae > Choladousia. The sequence goes on along the minus strand of JAJQHZ010000037.1, from coordinate 5,419 downwards.
TGGACTGATCAAAGCGGTGATGACCTTTGACAGTGAGAAAAATGCCAGGCTGGGCACGTATGCGGCCCGCTGCATCGAGAATGAACTCCTGATGATGCTGCGGGCAAGGAAAAAACTGACGCATGAAACCTCAATGTATGAAAAAATCGGTACGGATCAGGAGGGGCGCGATCTGCGCCTGATGGATGTGCTCGAAAGCGAGCCGATTGATGTGATTGAGGATCTGGAGACGCAGAAAAATATCCGCCGGATGAGGGCATGTATGGGGCAGATATTGAGCGAGCGGGAACGACGGGTGCTTGCCGGGCGGTATGGACTGGATGGACAGAAGGAGCGCACGCAGAGGGAAATCGCGGCGGTGATGGGAATCAGCCGGTCGTATGTATCGAGACTGGAAAAGCGGGCACTGGAAAAAATGCGGCAGGCGCTGCAGGAAGGGTAGTTTGCAATGAGACCGATGCTGTATGCATTTTTGATGTACCGTTAGTCCAACGTATAGAATCGAAAAATCGGGGAATCCTTGTATTATTCAGGGGCATTATCTGGCTATAAAAGTCTGCCTGGGAGAAGGATTTAAACAGGCCGGGAGGACGAAATGTAAAATGATTGGAATGTTTGTGTAAAAATACGAAAAACTGATTGACAAAATCTTAACAATCAGGTATGTTAGTACTGCCTGATAACTACTTACACAATAAGGAAAGCCGCGTGAATGAAAGATGCACTGCGTGCGAAGCGTGGCCTGCGTCCAACATCTGTTCCAGATGATGGACACAAATACGAGCTGACACCCTGGTTATGGATAGGCGGGACGAAGGAAGTTAGGACCCGGATGAGAGTCTGGATGATCCTGTTGGACATAGGAGGTTCGCTGCCATAGAAGGAAGGGATATACGCAGGCCATGTAGAGCGAAAAAGATGACGTTCTACTTCGTATACCCATAATCCGCTATTTTCAGTATCTAATGCAATGAAATATCCATGACTGCGGCTCATTTTTCTGAGAGAAAGCAACAAAAAACCTTGAGTTTAAGCGAAAAAACGCTTGACAATATGAGGAGGAGGACGATTATGAAACTTTTATTTTTCGGAACAAAAAGCTATGATAAAAAATATCTTCTGCCGTATCTGGAGCAGGAGCGATATTCTGGTATTGAAGTGAAGTTTATCGAGGCGGAGCTGACGCCGAATACGGCGATACTTGCCGGAGGTTATGATGCCGTTTGCGCATTTGTCAATATGGATGTAGGGACACAGACAATTGAGCTGTTGAACGAATGCGGCGTGAAGCTGATTCTGATGCGCTGCGCCGGCTATAATAATGTGGACCTGGAGACGGCGAAAAAGTATGGCATCCGTGTCGCGCATGTGCCGGGATATTCGCCAGAGTCCGTTGCGGAGCATGCTATGGCACTGGCGCTGACGGCGAACCGTCATCTGCATAAGGCATACATCAAGGTGCGCGAGAACAATTACAGCCTGAATGGGCTGCTCGGAGTTTCGTTTTACGGGCGCACGGCGGGAATTGTCGGCACCGGACGGATTGGGGCGGCGATGGCGCGCATCTGCCATGGATTCGGCATGAAGGTGATTGCATACGATATGTATCCAAATAAGTCTCTGGATTTTGTGGAATACGTGAAGCTGGATGAATTGCTGAAGAGATCGGATCTGATTTCCCTCCATTGCCCGCTTACCCCGGAGACGCATCATATGATTAATATCAATACGATTGAAAAAATGAAAGATGGTGTCATTCTTGTAAACACCTCCCGCGGCGGTCTGATCAAAACGGAGGATCTGGTGCGCGGTATTCGTGAAAACAAGTTTTTCGCGGTTGGGCTGGATGTTTACGAAGAAGAGAATGGTTCTGTGTATGAAGACATGTCTGATGAAATCATGCAGCATTCCACGGTAGCGCGGCTGCTTTCCTTCCCGAATGTTGTTGTGACTTCCCACCAGGGCTTTTTTACCGAGGAGGCCATGCAGGCAATCAGCGAGACTACGATGGAGAACGCCCTCGCGTTTGAAAAAGGCGAGACGGGTCCGAACGAATTATAAATTTAGGAAAAGTGTTCTTAAATGGTAAAAAAGAAAAAGCGGGTACGCATTCCGGCATTTGGAATCGTGCCCGCCCTTCGTCTGCAAGTGTTTGTCCTCAATTCCCCTCACAGGGAGAACGGAGACCTATTGTTGAACAACATGGATTATTCTCTGAATTCAAACAGTTTGGCAATCGGTATTTCCAGAACGTCCGCGATATCAAACAGAAGCTCGAGAGAGACCGAAGTCGGCATATTCGGGGCCTCAATATTACTTAAATGAGTACGGCTCACATTAATCGACTCAGCAAGCTGCAGCTGGGTCATACCATTCATCTTCCTGTAATAGGCTATGGTCAGGCCAAGCTGGCGGTACTGCTTTTTTCTCTTTTCTGAAACGGTTGACATTCGTATTTCCTCCTTTGTTGAACTTTTTATAGTTTAATTCTGAATATCGAAAACATAAACAATGAAGCTTACTATATTTGCAATTACATAAATTGCTACGAACGGAATAAATTTTATTGCAATAAAACAAAGCTGTAATTTTGCGGATTGAATGATTGCAGATTCAGATGCTTTGTAATAAAAACAGATGACATTTTGCCGGTTGAACGGTATAATATGACTTGCAAGAAGTTCGCGGCGCCTGCGGCAGCGAACTTCGCAAGTCAACGACAGAATCGTGATACACATTTTTGCAAAATACTTATGAGGTGAGGAAAATGAAAATTGCTTTATTGGAACCAATCGGGGTGCCATCGGAAATCATTGAGGGGCATGCGAAAAAGCTGACGGATATGGGACACGAATTTGTTTTTTACGATACCAAAACGACTGACCCGAAGGAGCTGATCGACCGAAGTGTCGGCTGTGACATCGTCATGATTGCGAATAATCCATATCCTGCTGAGGTAGTGGAAGGTGCAGACTCTTTAAAAATGCTTTCGGTGGCGTTTACCGGGATTGACCATGTAGCGGTGGAGGCCTGCCGTGAACGCGGGATTATGATCTGCAATGCGGCCGGTTATTCGAACCAGACGGTCGCAGAGCTGATTATCGGCATGGCGGTCGACGCGCTGCGAAATGTGGCAAAAGCGAACACCGTTGTCCGGGCGGGCGGCACGAGCGCGGGCATTGGCGGCCGCGAAATCTGCGGGCGCACGGTCGGTATCATTGGACTGGGACGCATTGGTCTGATGACTGCGAAGCTGTTTCTGGCATTCGGAGCAAAGGTGATTGCGTATAATCGAAGTGAGAATGATGAGGCAAAGGCGTTGGGAATCGAATACAAACCTCTGGAGGAGGTTCTCTCGGAAAGCGATATTGTCTCCCTGAATCTTCCGCTAAACGCACAGACAAGAGGTTTTCTCTCCAAAGAAAGAATTGATTTGATGCGGCCGGATACAGTATTTATCAATTGCGCCCGCGGCCCGATCGTTGACAATGCGGCGCTTGCGGAAGCGTTGAACGAAGATCGGCTTGGGTTCGCCTGCGTCGATGTGTATGACATGGAGCCGCCGCTTCCGGCGGATTATCCGCTGCTTCATGCGAAAAATACGCTCCTGACCCCGCATCAGGCGTTCATTTCGGACGAAGCCATGCTCCGCCGCGCCGAAATCGTGTTTGGCAATGTTTATGCTTATCTGGCGGGTGAGCCGGTGAATGTGTGCGGATGAACGGATACCGCAGCGATGGAAGATCATTGATTTGTATATTTCTGCGGTCCCTTAACGCGGATGTGACCGCTTTGTCGGAGACAATGCTTTTCTTTCGCACATAATAATCTGCAAATAAAAAATAGCACGTAAAATCCCGGTACGGAGATGTACAAAGAACGTCTCCTGTACCGGGATTTTTATGATGCACACGGCTGCGTAAGGAGTTTTTCCGGCTGAAGCCGGACGCAGCCCGCGCGGGCGAGTAGGAGTCGATAAACCGCCTCCCACTCGATCACACGGCCGGGTATGGAGTTTTGCGGCTGAAGTCGCACCTGAGTCTGCGCTCTGCTTCGGAAGATTTTTGAAGCCTTCGCTATGAAGCAGACGAAATGAAAGCGATTGGCTCCCACTTGCCGGGATGTTACCCCTGCGTCTGGCGGTTTTTCCCTGTTACGTACTGATCCTGCGTGGCTGTGCGCAGTACGACGCTGATTCTCTTGTACAGAAGCATGGTCGGTACAGAGATGCAGATACCCTTAATCAGGTTCAGCGGTGCTACACAGAAAATGACGAATGTAGTAACATTGGACACGGAAGCGTTCACTGCACTGCCCATGCCGATGATCGAATCCAGCGGCATTCCATAAAGGGAAGCGAAAGCCGGAAGCAGGTAAATGGCGTTGAACATGGTGCCGAACACAACAAGCACAACGGTGCCTGTCACCAGCCCGATTACGGCCATGGTACGTGTTTTTTTCAGATGGTAAATGATCGCTGCCGGCACGACAAACGAGCAGCCGACCACAAAGTTAGCCAGATCCCCGACGAAGGCGGTAGAGGTTCCCTTGATGATCAGCTTCAGGAGAATCTTTACCAGCTCGATGACGACGCCGCCCACCGGTCCTAAACAAAAGGCGCCGATCATGACCGGAATTTCGCTGAAGTCCAGCTTATAAAAGCTGGGTGCAATCATAACCAGCGGAAAGTCCAGAATATGCAGAATCATTGCGATTGCGCCGAGCATACCGCAAATCGTGATGTAGCGTGTCTTACTTATCTGTGCGAGGTTCTTCTTTAGCACTGTAGCCTCAAGCGCCCATGACACACCGATGATGGCCGCGATGACGACGGCGCAGACTCCAATAAACTGCAGATTCTCTGCGATTGACTGTAATAATCCATTGCCCATTTTCATGTTCTCCTTTTCTTAAATAGAATTTTTCATTTAAGGAAAAGGCTCTTCCTGGTGCCAGGCGATCTCTATGTGCGTATCTGATTCCATTACAGACAACATGCAGATCGTTTATCCGGCATGAAGGCCAGAAGAACGATTGTGTCTGCGGAAGTCACCAAATATCCGTGCAAACACGGCTGCTTGGCTCGTTGCTTCGCGGGAATAAAAAAAGCGGGATTCTTCCTAATGAAAAATCTCCGCGGCGAAAACGCACGATACATAAATCGCTTTGCATTCTTCTCTCATCCAGACTATACTGTCGGTTCCGGAATCCGCCCTGTGGACGTCACCGGATCAGCCGCTTTCGCGGGTCGCGGACTATACCGCCGGTGGGGAATCGCACCCCGCCCCGAAGAACCACTCTTAAATTGATGCTATGATAGCGCGTTTTCTAGCTATATGCAAGTGTTTTTTGAAAAAAACGGTGACGGGTCTTCGACAGTTAAACTGAATTCAAATCGCCGCAAAGCCTTGATTTAGGC
>JAJQHZ010000022.1 GCA_021199475.1 Lachnospiraceae bacterium | reverse complement strand
CCCCGGGAGTTTTTTCAAAAAAAGGTTGACTTTATTTCAGCGGTGTAGTATAGTAGCGGAGATGACTGCCGAAGACAGCAGGTGCCGTTTGGTATAATACCGTTTCGGATTCCGATTTCAATCTGGGACGAGCCTGCCGAGGAGTATAATTCCGGAGATGAATTAGAGTGCTCTTTTGTCAAATGGTGGCAGAAGAGTTTTTTTGCGTATAGATATCTTCTCTGCTTAGGTCGGTCGTTGCGGGAGGAAGCGTGGCGGACTCCCAAGAATCTATAAGGAGGTATGGATCCATGGCAAAGGTCGAACTGAAGAAACCAGTTGTAGACGAGATTGCAGCGAATATCAAGGATGCAGAATCTGTCATTCTCGTACACTACAGCGGGATCACAGTGGAAGCAGATACCCAGCTTCGCAAAGAGATGCGTGAAGCGGGCATCACGTACAAGGTTTATAAGAACACGATGATGAATTTCGCGTTCAAGGATACTCCGTGCGAGCCGCTTTCCGAGCTTCTGGAAGGACCGAACGCACTCGCGATTTCCAAGACGGACGCGACTGCTCCGGCGAGAATTCTTTCTGGTTACGCGAAGAAAGCTCCCACGGTCAAGATGCTTGCCGGTGTCGTAGAAGGCAACTACTATGATGAGAAGGGCGTTGCCGCTCTTGCGACGATTCCGTCAAGGGATGAACTCCTTGGCAAGCTGCTTGGAAGTATCCAGTCGCCGGTTGCAAATCTGGCTCGTGTACTGAATCAGATTGCGGAAGCGAAGGCAGAGTAATCGTTTGGGGATTCGCGCAAGGCGGACCCGCTACAGGTTAGAAACGAGAATGATTCGTTTTAAAGGAAAAAGTATAATCAGGAGGAAAAAGAAATGGCAAAGTTGACAACTGCTGAATTTATTGAAGCAATCAAAGAGTTATCCGTGCTTGAGCTGAATGAGCTGGTTAAGGCATGCGAGGAAGAGTTTGGCGTATCGGCAGCAGCTGGCGTGGTAGTAGCGGCAGCAGGCGGCGTAGCGGCTGAGGAAGAAGAAGAAAAGACCGAATTCGATGTAGAGCTGACTGAGATCGGACCGTCCAAGGTTAAGGTTATCAAGGTCGTTCGTGAAGCGACCGGCCTGGGCCTGAAGGAAGCGAAGGATGTTGTAGACAGCGCTCCGAAGGTGATCAAGGAGGGTGTATCCAAGGCTGAGGCTGAGGAGCTGAAGACAAAGCTTGAGGCAGAAGGCGCGAAAGTTACGATTAAATAATTCTGCTCCGGTCTGACCGGATTAGATGATTAAGAAAGCTTCATGGGGACTCTGAAAAAAGAGTCCCTTTTGCTGTCAATTTCAGGTAAAATATTCCTTGACACGTTTTTTGTTTTGTGGTAAGTTATATGTTGCACTATTGTGCGGGATTATATCCCGCAGCATTTCTGTGCCCAAAACAGATAGAGAATATCCGGTTGTTTGCGGCGCATTCCATCGGATAGTGAAATGAGACTGCAGAAAGAACAGAGGTGAAACATCAATGGAGAAAAACAGGATACGCCCTATTACGAATGGTAAAGGATTCCGTATGAGTTATCAGCGGCAGAAAGAAGTTCTTGAGATGCCGAATCTTATTGAGGTTCAGAAAAATTCTTACCAGTGGTTTCTGGATGAGGGACTGAAGGAAGCCTTTGATGACATCTCACCGATTGAAGACTACGGCGGCAAGCTGAGTCTTGAATTTGTGGATTTCAAATTATGCGAAGATGATGTGAAGTACTCGATTGAGGAGTGCGTGGAGCGTGATACGACGTATGCCGCGCCTCTGAAAGTGCGCGTTCGTCTCCATAATAAGGAGAATGATGAGATCAGTGAGCATGATATTTTCATGGGCGACCTTCCTTTGATGACTGCGACCGGCACATTCGTAATTAATGGCGCGGAGCGTGTCATCGTCAGCCAGCTTGTGCGTTCTCCTGGCATTTATTATGGGATTACGCGTGATAAATTTGGTAAAAAGCTGTATTCCTGTACTGTTATTCCGAACCGTGGCGCGTGGCTCGAGTATGAGACAGATTCCAATGATGTTTTTTATGTTCGCGTTGACCGGACCAGAAAAGTACCTGTGACGGTTCTCGCGCGTGCCATGGGTCTTGGATCAAATGCGGAGATACTGGACTTTTTCGGCGAGGAGCCGATGATTGTCGCGACGCTCGCGAAGGATACTTCGACGAACTATCAGGAAGGCCTTCTGGAGCTGTATAAGAAGATTCGTCCGGGCGAACCGCTTGCAGTGGAGAGCGCGGAAAGTCTGATTATGAGCATGTTCTTTGACCCGCGCAGGTATGATCTGGCAAAGGTCGGCCGCTATAAGTTCAATAAAAAGCTGATGCTCCGCAACCGCATTGCGGGTCATATTCTTGCGGAGGACGTATTCGACGCTTCGACCGGTGAGATCCTGGCGGAGGCCGGCACCGAGCTGACGCGTGAGCAGGCGGACGCGATTCAGAATGCTGCAGTTCCTTATGTAATGATACGCACCGAGGAACGGGATGTCAAGGTGATCTCCAGCATGATGGTGGATCTTCGCACCTACGTCGACTGTGAGCCGAAGGAGTTGGGCATCACTGAGCTTGTCTATTATCCGGCGCTGGAGAAGATCCTTGAAGAGAATGATACGGTCGAGGAGCAGAAGGACGCGATTCGCCGTTCCGTCCACGATCTGATTCCGAAGCATATTACCAAAGAGGATATTCTTGCTTCGATTAATTATAATATTCATCTGGCATATGGGATTGGCAACGATGATGACATCGACCACCTGGGGAACCGCCGGATCCGTGCGGTGGGCGAGCTCCTCCAGAATCAGTATCGTATTGGTCTGTCCAGACTGGAGCGTGTCGTCCGTGAACGTATGACCACGCAGGAGATTGAAGGCATCTCGCCGCAGTCTCTGATCAACATTAAGCCTGTGACGGCAGCGGTGAAGGAATTTTTCGGCTCCTCACAGCTGTCTCAGTTCATGGATCAGAATAACCCGCTTGGTGAGCTGACGCACAAGCGCCGTCTTTCAGCTCTTGGTCCTGGCGGTCTCTCCAGAGAGAGGGCCGGATTCGAGGTTCGTGATGTCCATTACTCTCATTATGGCAGAATGTGCCCGATTGAGACGCCGGAAGGTCCGAACATCGGTCTGATCAACTCCCTCGCATGCTATGCGAGAATTAATGAATATGGTTTCGTAGAAGCACCGTACCGAAAGATTGACCATTCGGATCCGAAGAACCCTCGTGTTACGAATGAAGTCGTGTATATGACGGCGGACGAGGAGGATAATTACCACGTAGCGCAGGCGAATGAGGCGTTGGATGAGGAAGGACATTTTGTCCGCAAAAATGTTTCCGGCCGTTACCGCGAGGAGACGCAGGAATATGAGCGCAATATGTTCGACTTCATGGATGTATCGCCGAAGATGGTATTTTCCGTGGCGACTGCTCTGATTCCGTTCCTGCAGAACGATGACGCGAACCGTGCCCTGATGGGCTCCAACATGCAGCGTCAGGCGGTGCCGCTTCTGACGACCGAAGCACCGGTGGTTGGTACCGGTCTGGAGACCAAGACGGCAGTGGACTCCGGCGTGTGCGTGATTGCAGCGCATTCCGGTGTTGTGGAGCGCGCGGAGTCGAACCGGATTATCGTGCGTACTGAGGATGGTCAGCGCGATGAGTATAAGCTCCGGAAGTTTGTCCGCAGTAACCAGAGCAACTGCTACAATCAGCGTCCAATCGTAAATAAAGGCGAGCATGTGGAAGCGGGCGATGTGATTGCTGACGGCGCTTCGACTTCAAATGGTGAGATTGCGCTTGGCAAGAACCCGCTGATCGGGTTTATGACGTGGGAAGGCTACAATTACGAGGATGCCGTTCTGCTCAGTGAGAAGCTGGTGATGGACGATGTATATACCTCTGTTCATATCGAGGAATATGAGGCGGAGGCGCGTGATACGAAGCTCGGACCGGAGGAGATCACCCGCGACGTTCCGGGTGTTGGCGATGAAGCGCTCAAGGATCTGGATGAGCGCGGCATTATTCGCATTGGCGCGGAGGTGCGTGCCGGTGATATTCTGGTCGGCAAGGTAACGCCGAAGGGCGAGACGGAGCTGACGGCGGAGGAACGGCTGCTGCGCGCGATTTTCGGAGAAAAAGCGCGTGAAGTAAGGGATACTTCCCTGAAGGTGCCGCACGGTGAGTACGGAATCGTCGTGGATGCGAAGGTTTTCACCCGGGAGAATGGAGATGAGCTTTCCCCGGGAGTGAATCAGTCTGTCCGTATCTACATCGCACAGAAGAGAAAGATTTCGGTTGGCGATAAAATGGCGGGCCGCCATGGCAATAAGGGTGTTGTTTCCCGCGTGCTTCCGGTGGAGGATATGCCGTTTCTTCCGAACGGACGTCCGCTGGATATCGTGCTGAACCCCCTTGGCGTGCCGTCTCGTATGAATATCGGGCAGGTGCTGGAGATTCATCTGAGCCTGGCCGCGAAAGCACTTGGTTTTAACGTTTCGACCCCTGTATTTGACGGGGCGAACGAGAATGATATTATGGATACTCTGGAGCTCGCAAACGATTATGTGAACCTTGAGTGGGACGAATTTAAGGCGAAGCATGAGGACGAGCTGCTTCCGGAAGTGCTGGATTATCTGTGGGAGAACCGGGATCACCGCGCACTCTGGAAGGGTGTTCCGATCTCCAGAGACGGAAAGGTGCAGCTGCGCGATGGACGTACCGGCGAGTATTTTGACGCACCGACGACCATTGGTCACATGCATTACCTGAAGCTTCATCACCTTGTGGACGACAAGATTCACGCGCGCTCGACCGGCCCGTATTCACTGGTGACACAGCAGCCTCTGGGCGGCAAGGCACAGTTCGGCGGCCAGCGTTTTGGTGAGATGGAGGTGTGGGCGCTTGAGGCGTACGGCGCTTCCTACACGCTGCAGGAGATCCTGACTGTAAAATCTGATGATGTGGTTGGCCGTGTGAAGACCTATGAGGCCATTATCAAAGGTGAGAATATCCCTGAGCCGGGTATTCCGGAATCGTTTAAGGTACTTTTGAAGGAGCTTCAGTCACTTGGCCTGGATGTCCGGGTGCTGCGGGACGATGATACGGAGGTCGTCATCAGGGAAACCTCGGACTATGGGGAGACCGATTTCCGCGCAGTGATGGGAGACGATCGCAAATACAACGATAAAGAAGACAAATCCCTGGGTTCCTATGGATTCAGCCGACAGGAGTTTAACGGGGATGAGCTGGTTGCTGTCGAAGAGGATGAGCCGGAAGACGATGGCAGCATGGAACTGTTTACGGAAATGGAAGAAGCTTTTGACGAAGAGTAGCGTGTGAAAGGAGTGCCATCAATGCCAGAGACAATGAAGAATGAAGCGTATCAGCCGATTACGTTTGATAAGATCAAAATCGGCCTGGCTTCTCCTGAAAAAATTCGTGAGTGGTCCCATGGCGAGGTGAAAAAGCCGGAGACGATTAATTACAGAACGCTGAAGCCGGAGAAGGACGGCCTGTTCTGTGAGCGTATTTTCGGACCGAGTAAGGACTGGGAGTGCCATTGCGGAAAATACAAAAAGATTCGTTATAAAGGCGTCGTGTGCGACCGATGCGGTGTTGAAGTCACAAAATCTGCGGTCAGACGGGAACGTATGGGGCATATTGAACTGGCGGAGCCGGTGTCTCATATCTGGTATTTCAAGGGAATCCCATCCAGAATGGGACTGATTCTGGATATCTCTCCGCGTGTGCTGGAGAAGATTCTGTACTTTGCTAATTATATCGTACTGGATCCGGGAGAGGATACGGATCTGCATTACAAGCAGGTGCTGACAGAGCGTGAATATCAGGAAGCGGTCGATAAATGGGGCAGAAAATTCCGCGCCGGGATGGGAGCGGAGGCTGTCAAGGAGCTTCTCGAGGCCATCAATGTTGAAAAAGAGTCGGAGGAGCTGAAAGCAGCGCTTAAGGATTCGACCGGCCAGAAGCGCGCCAGAATTATCAAACGCCTTGAAGTCGTGGAGGCATTCCGCGAGTCCGGCAATAAGCCGGAATGGATGGTGATGACTGTTATTCCGGTCATTCCGCCCGATCTTCGCCCGATGGTACAGCTGGACGGCGGACGGTTTGCGACCTCTGACCTGAATGATCTGTATCGCCGGATTATTAACCGTAACAACCGTCTGAAGAGATTGCTGGAGCTTGGTGCGCCGGACATTATCGTGCGCAATGAAAAGCGTATGCTTCAGGAAGCGGTCGACGCCCTGATTGATAATGGCCGCCGCGGACGTCCGGTTACCGGACCGGGCAACCGGGCACTGAAGTCCCTTTCTGATATGCTGAAGGGTAAGTCCGGGCGTTTCCGTCAGAACCTGCTCGGAAAGCGTGTCGACTATTCGGGTCGTTCGGTTATCGTTGTTGGACCGGAGCTGAAGATTTATCAGTGCGGTCTGCCAAAGGAGATGGCGATTGAGCTGTTCAAGCCGTTTGTAATGAAGGAACTGGTGGAAAACGGCACCTCACATAACATTAAAAATGCAAAGAAGATGGTAGAGCGCCTGCAGCCGGAGGTGTGGGATGTCCTCGAGGAGGTTATCAAGGAACACCCGGTAATGCTGAACCGTGCTCCTACCCTGCATCGTCTGGGCATTCAGGCATTTGAGCCGATTCTGGTAGAGGGCAAGGCGATTAAGCTGCATCCGCTCGTGTGTACCGCGTTCAATGCGGACTTTGACGGCGATCAGATGGCAGTACATCTTCCGCTGTCCGTAGAGGCGCAGGCGGAGTGCCGGTTCCTGATGCTTTCTCCGAACAACCTGCTGAAGCCTTCGGACGGTGGTCCTGTGGCCGTTCCGTCGCAGGATATGGTACTCGGTATCTATTACCTGACGCAGGAACGGGAGGGTGTACTCGGCGAGGGCAAATTCTTTAAGAGTGTAGCGGAGGCGATTCTGGCCTATGAAAATAAATGCATTACCCTGCAGTCAAAGATTAAAGTCCGTGTAAAGAAAAAAATGCCGGACGGCAGTGTGCTGATGGGCGATGTGGACTCTACACTCGGACGGTTCCTGTTCAACGAAATCATTCCGCAGGATCTGGGCTTTGTGGATCGCTCCGTTCCGGGCAATGAACTGAAGCTGGAGATTGATTTCCTGGTAAATAAGAAGGGTCTGAAGAGCATTCTGGAGAAGGTCATCGATATTCATGGTTCGACCAGAACAGCGGAAGTGCTCGATGATATTAAGGCGATGGGATATAAGTATTCCACGCAGGCGGCGATGACTGTTTCAATTTCTGATATGACAGTGCCGCCGAAGAAGCCGGAAATGATTAAAAACGCACAGGATACGGTAGACCGGATTACGAGAAATTACAAGCGTGGCCTGATTACGGATGAAGAGCGCTATAAAGAAGTCGTAGAGACCTGGAAGACAACGGACGATCAGCTGACGACGGAGCTGCTCGATGGACTGGATAAGTACAACAATATCTTTATGATGGCGGATTCCGGTGCGCGTGGTTCTAATAAGCAGATTAAGCAGCTTGCTGGTATGCGTGGCCTGATGGCGGATACGACCGGCCACACAATTGAGCTGCCGATTAAGTCCAACTTCCGTGAAGGACTGGATGTACTGGAATATTTCATGTCAGCGCATGGTGCCCGGAAGGGACTTTCCGACACGGCGCTTCGTACTGCGGACTCCGGATATCTGACCAGACGTCTGGTGGATGTCTCCCAGGATCTGATTGTCCGTGAGACCGATTGCAGCGAGGGCTGTGACGAAATTCCGGGTATGTATGTAAGCACATTCTCCGATGGAAAAGAGGAGATTGAGAATATTCAGGAGCGTATTACCGGCCGGTTCTCCTGCGAGGATATCTGCGACAAGGATGGCGAGGTTATTGTAAAGGCGAACCATATGATTACGCCACGGCGTGCCGCCCGTATTATGAAAGAGGGCGTCGATGCGGATGGAAAGCCATTTGAGAAGATCAAGATTCGTTCCATCCTGACCTGCCGCTCTCACATCGGGATCTGCTCCAAGTGCTATGGCGCAAACATGGCGACTGGTGAACCGGTGCAGGTCGGTGAGTCTGTCGGTATTATCGCGGCACAGTCGATCGGTGAGCCGGGTACTCAGCTGACGATGCGTACGTTCCATACCGGCGGCGTGGCCGGCGGTGATATCACACAGGGTCTTCCTCGTGTTGAGGAGCTTTTTGAGGCAAGAAAGCCGAAGGGCCTTGCGATTATTACGGAAATTGCCGGTATGGCGTCTCTGCGCGATACAAAGAAGAAGCGCGAGATTGTGGTGACCAATGAAGAGACCGGAGAGTCAAAGACCTACCTGATTCCTTATGGCTCCCGCATTAAGCCGGTGGACGGAACTTATCTGGAGGCCGGCGACGAGCTGACGGAAGGTAGTGTGAACCCGCATGATATTCTTAAAATTAAGGGTGTCGATGCCGTACAGGACTATATGCTGCGCGAAGTACAGCGTGTATACCGCCTGCAGGGTGTAGAAATCAATGATAAGCACATTGAGGTTATTGTGCGCCAGATGCTTAAGAAGGTTCGCATTGATAACAATGGAGATACGGATTTCCTGCCGGGCAGCATGGTTGATATTCTGGAATACGAGGATAAGAATGCACAGATGATTGCGGAAGGCAAAGAGCCGGCGGAAGGCAAACGAATCATGCTTGGTATCACGAAGGCTTCTCTGGCAACAAATTCCTTCCTCTCAGCAGCATCCTTCCAGGAAACGACGAAGGTACTGACGGAGGCAGCCATCAAGGGCAAGGTCGACCCTCTGGTCGGACTGAAGGAGAACGTGATCATCGGTAAGCTGATTCCGGCCGGTACTGGCATGAAGCGTTACCGCAACGTAGCCATCGATACCTCCGGCACCGATGACTATGAATATGAGCAGATGCTTCTGGAAGAAGAGGATGACGACGAACCGCTTGACGGTACCAGCGAGCTTACGTTTGGCGAGCTGACGGAGGATGTGACTTCCGATGCTGTGGAGACAATGAAGCCGGAAAATACGGAGGATCAGCCTGCAGAGGCGGATTTCGATAATCCGGAATTGGAAGGTCAGAAGACCGGGTCGCCGGAAGCGGAGGATGATGATCCTGCATTTGATGAATTCGGAGATGAAGAGTCGTTTGATCCGACTGAGGAAATGGCGGATGACTTCGCTGAAGACGATTCTATCATGGGCGAAGATGACAATTCCGATGAAGAGTAGCGAATAAAGAGTAACGAGTAAAGAGCAACGAATAAGAAGAAAGAAAAAGGAGTGCCGGACGTTTGGAGTCTGGCACTCCTTTTTTATGTACACAGGCGCGATTGGAAAATAGCTGCTTTGCTGCTCGCGCCTGGCACAGCGGATAGGGCGAGAGGACTCCCCCATCCGATTGCGCAGGGCTGCATAAGGAAGTTAGTGGCATTGCCACTCGCGTCTACGCTCCGCTCTCCGCTGCCGCTCCGGTTTAGTTCAGGAGTCCTGCTCGTTTTTACCGGTCAGATCCCGCATCAGTTTTTTTAATGACATATCCTCAGAAAGACGGTCGGAATTGTTCTGCCTTTTTTTCTTTTTCTTGTTTTTCTTCGTATCCGGCTCTCCGGCATATCCGTAAGGAGGATAGGGCTGAGCTCCCTGGAAGGTCTGCTGGTATGCCTGCCCGCCGCGGTATGCCTGATGCTGCGCTCCCGGGTATGGCTGGCCGCTTTGATACGTCTGAGCCTGCGGATTCTGACTGGGCTGCCCGTTTTGGTATACCCAGCCCGGCCCGTTCTGATAGGTCTGGGCACCCTGGCGTGCCTGTCCCTGCTGGCGCTGGCAGTCCGAATTGTTCGGGTAACGGGGCGGGTAGATGGAATCCGCATTTTGATTCCGATAGGATTCGTCTGCGGAGGCCGTTTCCTTTCCGGCTTTTTTCTTCTTTTTTCCGAATGGGCGGAAGATGGTCTTCCGGCCGGTCCATCCGACAATGCGGACCAGAATGATGCCCCAGAAGATACCAAACGAATCAATCAGCACGTCGCGCACGGTGGAGCCGCGTCCGCTCACAAAGGACTGATGATATTCATCCGTGCAGGCAAAAGCGACGCAGAACAGACCGGCGACAAACATCAGGGGCAATCCGTGCAGCCCATAGACATAGAGAGGAAACGCAACCGCAACCGCGAGTGCGAAGTATTCGGTTACATGCGCAAGCTTGCGAACGAAGCCGTTAAAACGGATAGCGAGGCTGGAAATCTCCGAGGGCTGCAGACCCGCGTCAAGCACGACATTACCGGTCTCGACGACCGTATAGCTGACCTGATAGCTGAGCGCGGATGAGGTCGTGGCATCCTGCGCGGAAAAGGAATAAATCATATACATAAGAAGAAGCGCCGGCACAAAGGACAGGGGCTTTAATAGTTTTACAATCATATCAACACTCCCTTCATATAAATGGTATCGCAAATACTCTGGATATAAAAGGCAATAGGATTGTAACATTTCAATTCGCTAATGTCCACCAATTTCACAAATTTATAAGAAACACTTCAGAATGATTTCAAAACTGCAGCATCCTGACAGCATCGGGGAGTGGAACGAAAGGCGCCGGAAGTCAGAAAAAAGAAAGAAAAAGAAAATTGTTAAAAATGAATAAAATGCTTGAATTGTCTGTGAATTTTTAGTAGAATGTAACTATGTGGGGTATTTTGCCGTATGGGATTTTTGCGCACGGCACAATGCCTGTACGGTGAACAAATAAATTTGGAGGATGAAGATTATGAATGTTTACACCACTGACAAGATTCGCAACATCGTAATTCTCGGACACGGCGGCTCGGGCAAGACCAGCCTGGTTGAAGCAATGGCTTACCTTTCCGGAATCACGAGCAGACTTGGCAACGTAACGGATGGGAACACGATCAGCGATTATGATAAAGAGGAGATTAAGAGAAAGTTTTCGATTACGACTTCGATGGTTCCGATCATCTGGGGCGATACAAAGATCAATATTCTCGATACGCCGGGCTATTTTGATTTTGCAGGTGAAGCAGTGGAAGCGTGCGCGGCAGCGGACGCGGCCGTAATCGTGGTAAATGGAAAGAGCGGCGTTGAGGTCGGTACGCAGAAGGCATGGGATTTGTGCGAGAAGTTTAAGCTTCCGCGTTTCTTCTATGTTTCGAACATGGATTTTGACAATGCCAGCTATCGCAAGGTTGTGGAATCCCTGACGGAGCTTTACGGCAAGAAGATTGCGCCGATTCATGTGCCATTCCGTGAGAATGAGAAGTTTGTCGGCTATGTGAATGTAGTGAAGATGGCTGCCAGAAGATATGTGAATAAGCAGGAGAAGGTGGAGTGCCCGATTCCGGATTACCTTCAGGAATATGTAGACAAGTATCGTGAGAACCTGATCGAGGCCGTTGCGGAGACGAGCGAAGAGTTCATGGATCGCTATTTCAATGGCGAGGAGTTTTCTGAGGCGGAGATCATGGCTGCGCTGCATACGAACGTTGGGGATGGCTCGATTGTCCCGGTAACGATGGGCGCCAGCGTGAACCTTCAGGGAATTCTGATTCTGCTTGATGATATCGTGAGCTACATGCCGTCGCCGGATAAGCGCAGATTTGCCGGTGTGAACACGAAGACCAAGGAAGTATTTGAGGCAAATTACGATTTCTCGAAATCGAAATCCGCTTACGTCTGGAAGACCCTTGTGGATCCGTTCATCGGAAAATATTCCTTTATCAAAGTGGCGTCCGGCGTGCTCAAGGGAGACGACACCCTTTACAATGACGCGAAGGGCACAGAGGATCGTGTAGGCAAGCTCTATGTGATGGAAGGCAGCAAGCCGGTTGAGGTGAAGGAGCTGCACGCGGGCGATCTCGGAGCGATTGGCAAGATCGAGGCTTCGACGGGCGACACGCTCTCTACGAAGGCTGCCCCGATCGCTTATGGAAAGATTGAACTTCCGGTTCCGTATACCTACAAGAGATATGAGCCGAAGGTGCGCGGCGAGGAAGATAAGGTGGTGCAGGCGCTTAACAAGATGGCACAGGAGGATCTGACGCTGAAGGTTGTGAATGATGGCGAGAACCGTCAGACGCTGCTGTATGGTCTGGGCGACCAGCATCTGGATATCGTTGTGAGCCGTCTTCTGACCAAATACAAGGTAGATGTGAATCTGGAGAAGCCGAAGGTGGCGTTCCGCGAGACCATCCGCAAGAGCTCGGATGTGGATTCCAAGTATAAGAAGCAGTCTGGCGGACATGGGCAGTACGGTCATGTAAAGATGCGTTTTTCGCCGATGGATTCCCTGGATGAGCTGTATGAGTTCTCACAGGAGGTTGTCGGCGGCGCGGTTCCGAAGAATTATTTCCCGGCTGTTGAGAAGGGGATCGCGGATTCCTGCCAGAAGGGACCTCTTGCCGGATATCCGGTAGTCGGTGTGAAGGCCGTGCTCTATGATGGCTCCTATCATCCGGTAGACTCTTCTGAGATGGCGTTCAAGACTGCGGCTTCTCAGGCGTTCAAGAAGGGCTTCATGGACGCGAGTCCGGTGCTGCTTGAGCCGATTGCATCCGTAAAGGTTATTGTGCCGGATAAGTTCACCGGCGATGTCATGGGCGATCTGAACAAGAGACGCGGCCGTGTACTTGGAATGAACCCGGATCACAAGGGCAATACGATTGTCGAGGCGGATGTGCCGATGTCTGAGCTGTATGGCTATTCCACGCAGCTGCGTTCTATGACCGGCGGTTCCGGAGATTTCACTTATGAATTCGCACGCTATGAGCAGGCTCCGAATGATGTACAGGAGCGCGAGATTGCGGCGCGTAAGAGCGAGGAGTAATGGAGGCGCAATAGCTAGCTGTCTGGCAATTCGTCCTTCGCGATTATCTGAGAAAAAGAAATGAGCAGGAAGCGGTTTTTGCTTCCTGCTCGTTTTTATTCTTTTATTATAAAACTATCGCATCACGATTGCCTTTGCCGGGCATTTTTCCGCACATTTGCCGCATCCGACGCATTTCTCATAGTCGATATGAGCGATGTTATTCTCCACAGTGATGGCTTCGTGCTCGCATTGCTTTACACAAAGCTTACAGCCGATGCAGCCGATGTCGCAGTTCTTCTTCACAGCAGGACCTCTGTCCTTGCTGGAGCAGCGCACTGCATAGGAAGCCTTGTCCGGAATCAGCTCGATCAGATGCTTCGGGCAGGCGGAAACGCATTTGCCGCAGGCCTTGCACAGACTGCGGTCGACGACAGCGACCCCGTTCACAACGTGAATGGCGCCGAACGGACAGGCCTTTTCGCAGGTGCCAAGACCAAGGCAGCCATAATCACAGGCCCATGGAGAAAGCCCGCTCGAAACGGCAGCAGCGCAGTCGTGGATGCCAATGTAATTGCTTTGCTGTGACGTGTGTTCACAGGTACCGGCACATTTGACAAATGCGACCTGTTTTTCCTGCGCATCCGCGCTGACACCCATCACCTGGCTGATTTTTTCAGCCACCGGCGCGCCGCCGACCGGACAGCCATTGACAGGAGCTTCGCCCTTTGCGATAGCGGCCGCCATCGCGTCACAGCCGGCGTAGCCGCACCCGCCGCAGTTGTTTCCGGGCAGGTATTCGCGGACTGCGAGCTGTTTTTCATCTACTTCTACTTTGAATTTTTTTCCGACAGTGATCAGGAGCATTCCCATCACAAAGCCGATCACCGCCACAGTCACCGTAGCGATCAGTACAGGATACATATTCAACCTCCTTGCTGGAATTTTTTCTCATTTGCTCATCCAAGCGACAGACCGCTGAAGCCCATAAACGCGATAGACATCAGGGCAGCAGAGAGCAGTACAACCGGCGCGCCGCGAAATGGAGCCGGAATGGCCGATTCGTCGATACGCTCACGAATACCCGCCAGCACGACAATCGCGATGGTGTATCCAACCGCTGTGCCGAATCCGGCAACTACGCTTTCGACAAAATTATAGCCATCCTGCACATTGGTCAGAGCTACGCCGAGCACCGCGCAGTTCGTGGTAATCAGCGGAAGATAAATGCCGAGGGCCTGATAAAGCGGCGGAGCTACCTTTTTCAGGAACATTTCGACGATCTGCACCAGGGTCGCAATGACCAGAATAAACACGATGGTGTTCAGATACGTCAGATCCAGCGGCTCCAGGATGAACGTATACAGCAGATTCGCTACAGCTGAAGCAATCGTAATGACAAAGATAACCGCCGCGCCGAGGCTGGCTGAGGTTTTGATTTGCTTTGATACGCCAAGGAAGGAGCAGATTCCAAGAAACTGGCTCAGCACGACGTTATCAATCAGCGCTGTTGTGATAATGATTAAAAACAGAGAATTCATGCGTTCGCCTCCTCCTTATCATGGCTGACAGAACAGGTTGCGCAGCAGCCGTCGCAGCCCTCCACCTTTTTATTTGCTTCGGTGTGGATATGTACGCCGTTCATAATCGCGATGATGAACGCGATCACCAGGAATGCGCCCGGCGCTTTTACGAAAATCGCAATGGGCGGTACAGAATCCGGCAGAATGGTAAATCCGAATGCGGTTCCCGCACCAACCAGCTCACGCACGAGACCGATGACGGTCAGCGCAATGGTAAACCCAAGTCCCATACCGATGCCATCGAACACCGCGAGATCCGGGGTGTGCTTGTTCGCGTATGCTTCCGCGCGGCCAAGAATGATGCAGTTTACTACGATCAGCGGAATGTAAATGCCCAGCGCATCGTAGAGTCCCGGTGTGTAGGCCTGCATCAGCAGATCCACGATGGTCACGAGCGAAGCCGTGATAACGATATAGGCCGGCAGGCGCACTTCATCCGGGATGACATTGCGCAGCGCGGAAATAATGAGGTTTGAAAAAATCAGGACGATCATGGTGGAAATGCCCATACCGATTCCGTTGATCGCGGATGTGGTCACCGCGAGGGTGGGGCACATGCCAAGCATCAGAATCAGTGACGGATTTTCCTTCACGACACCATTATAAATCCGTTCCAGATATTGGTTCATTATATATTCACTCCTTTTATATCCAAATCACTGTTTATCCGATATTTGCGGCAAAGAATGCGAGCGCGGTATTGACGGCATTTACTACAGCTCCCGAAGAGGTAGAAGCACCGGATACTGTGTCAATTTCATTTTCTTCAGTAGAGCCGCCAGATTTATTCAGGACAAATGCGTCTGTGCTGACACCCTCAAATTGCCCCTTGAACGCATCCTCGTCTACACGCATGCCCATGCCGGCCGTTTCATTCAGAGTTGTGAAGGCAATCTTAACCACTGTGCCATCTGTCGTGAGACCAACGGAAAGAGTGATGTCGCCGTCGAAGCCGTCTCCGCTTGTAACGCTGATGACGTATCCGACAATCTCGCCGTTTGCGTCATAGCCGACGACCGCTTCATTGATATAGGTCTTCCCGAAAGCAGAATCATAGATGTCATCGCCGAGCGCCTCAATCGCATCGTCCAGATCGGAGTCATACTGGAAGGATTCCGCGTCAGGGCATACCTCCTGGTAGGAAGCGAGACTGTCTGCCATTTCCTGTTCGGCAATCTTGGATTTGGTCATCGCGTAAACGCCGCTTAAGAGCAGACCTGCGACAAGGGTGATCACCGTCAGGTTGATGGCGGCCTTCGGGAATTCCCGCTCCTTATACTCGCCGCCCTTGTAGCCGAGAGGCTTCGGAATCGGAAGCTTGTCAATGAACGGAACAAGCATATTGGTGATAATAATCGCATAGCTGAAGGAATCAGCGGAGGAACCATATACACGGAACAGACCGCCGAGTATTCCGATAATCGCGCCATAGACAATATGTCCGCGCGAGGTGACCGGGCTGGTGACCGGGTCAGTTGCCATAAAAAACGCACCCATCAGAAGTCCGCCGCCGCAGATCTGTGCGATCAGATAGGCGGGAGCAAAGCCTCCCTCGCCGAAAATTCCCATAAATAAGGTAAAGGCGACGATGCAGGAAACCGGAATCTCCAATGTAATCCCGCCAGCGGCCCACAGGTATAACCCGCCGATCAAAAGAGCCAGAGCGGAACCACCAATGACACCGTTCGCAGTGCCAAGGTAAATCTTCGCAACGTTGACCGCGTCGCCGGCATTCAGCGCAGCGAGCGGAGTCGCAGAGCTGACCCCATCCACACTGAAATTCGTCATAGCGGTGCCGAACGAAATCAGCAGGAAGCAGCGCGCTGCGAGCGCGGGGTTCAGAAAGTTCTTTCCAAGTCCGCCAAAGAAGCTCTTTACGACCAGGATTGCGAAAAGGCTGCCGAGCACCGGCAGATAAAGCGGCGCTTCCGGCGGAAGGGAGAGTGCCAGCAGCAGACCGGTCACGACCGCGCTGCCATCCTTTATTGTGTTCGGCCTCTTTGCGATGAGGTCAAACACGTATTCCGCCAGCACGGCAGTAAAGACGGAGAGCAGAATCACCAGAAACGCATGCAGTCCATAGCGTACAACGCCAAAAACGGTGGCCGGCATCAGAGCCAGCACGACATCCAGCATCACCTGTCCGGTCGTAAGCTTCCTGTTTCGGATATGAGGGCTGGAAGAAATATTCAAAAGCTGTTTTTCATTCATGTCACATCCCTCACTTTCTCTTAGCCGCAAGAATCTCGGCCTTAGCCTGTTTGAACAGCTGCATCAGCGGACGCTTTGCCGGACATACCCAGGTACAGGATCCGCAGGCGATGCAGTCGAGGCCATACAGCCGCTTCTCATACTGCTCGTAGTCTTTTTTCTCAGCCGCATCCGCCATCATCTGCGGAATCAGATGAATCGGACATGCACGGGAACAGCGCCCGCAGCGGATACAGGCGGTCTGCTGTGCCTGGGCAAGCTCCACCTCATCCTCGGCGAGAAGCGTCATCGCATTGCTGGCCTTGGTGGTCGGAGCATCGAGAGATGGCATTGCGATGCCCATCATCGGTCCGCCGCTCAATGCCTTTTTCAGAGTAATCTCCGGGCGTAATCCTCCGGCAGCTTCCACAAGCTCTGCGAAAGAGGTACCGATGGGAACCTCGAACGTCGCAGGGGCGGAAACCGCGTCGCCGGACACGGTGAAATACCGCTTCATCAGCGGCTCAGAATAATAGGTTGCACGGTAGATTGCGTAAAGGGTGGCGACATTGCAGACGACACAGCCGACATCCGCCGGGAGCTGTCCGAACTTCAGATCGCGTCCGCTGACAACAGAAATCAGGTTGCGCTCGCCGCCCTCCGGATATTTGGCCTTGACTGGCTGTACCATGACGCCCTTCTCACCGGCACAGACTGCTTCCATGGCTTTGATGGCCTCCGGCTTGTTGTCCTCTATCGCAATGACGCCCATCGCGTCCGGGAACAGCTGGAGCACCAGCCGCAGGCCGTCGAGAATGCCCCGGCTTTTATCCTGCATCAGACGGTCGTCGCAGGTAATATACGGTTCACATTCGGATCCGTTTGCAATGACAAAATCGATGGCTTCCGGTTTTTTAACAGAGAGCTTTACATGGGTCGGGAATCCCGCGCCGCCCATGCCGACGATGCCGGCCTTCTGGATCGCATCCAGAATATCCTTATTGGAAAAGGTACCGGCATGGTGCTTTTTGCCGACGCCCTCTGCGAGGGTGTAATTGCCGTCATTTTCAATGACAATGCACATTGCTTTTGCGCCGGAGGCGACGCGGCGTTCTTCAATGGCCTTTACCTTGCCGGAGCAGGAGCTGACGATATTTGCGGAGACGAATCCGTCCGCTTCCGCAATTGTCTGTCCTGCCAGCACGAGATCGCCCTTTGCCACGACCGGCTTTGCCGGCTTGCCAATGTGCTGGTTAACAGGGAATACAAGGTCGCCCTTCGGGAGATATGGCCGAACCGGCGCTCCAAGCGAAAGCTCCTTGTATCCCTCGGGATGAATGCCACCCCGGAATGTTTTTAGCTTCATATGTAAATCCTCCTTGACGGATGTTATTGTTGCCGCTAATATTCCTGCCCGATAGTAGCATTGCCAAAAATCTGTTTGGCCAGGCAGGGATGCAAGTGATTATTTGGCATCGGAGAGCGCCTGAGTAATGCAATCTGCAACCGCAGATTTTACCGCGTCGGATGTAACGGTGGCACCTGTAACGCCATCTACCTCAGCTGACTGCGCGTCCAAAATCCTGCTGGTAATCTCCGGTCCGATCGCGGCTCCGATATCCTCCGTCTCACCGGAAAGATCATAATCAATGCGGTACATACGATTTTCATCAAACGAAACGGAAACCGTAATCGTACTGCTGATACCATCGGCAGAAGCAGTATAGCTGCCCGGAACATAAGCTGCGGAGACATCTTCAGATCCGGTCTCTTCTTCGCTTTCTGTCTCTTCTTCTTTGCCTGCGACGAAAATTGCCGTTGACCCGTCCGCCCCGCCGATGATGTCTGCAGCGGAATCACTCTGTGCCTGCGCGATGCAGTCCGCGGCGGCTTCCAGGATCGCGTCTGTCGTGGCAGTCGCACCGGAAATGCCGTCTACGTCGACAGACTGTGCCTCAAGAATCTGGGCAATCACATCTTCGTCGATCAGTGCATAGGTAGATGTTTCACCTGAGGTATCTGCATCCATCTCAAGAATACTGGTCTCATCAAAGGTCATTGTCACTGTGATCTCTGCCGAATAGCCTTCTGCGGTGGAAGAATAGGTACCTGGAGTAAACGAGGAGACATAGTCTGCCTCAAGTGCATCGGTGGTGGTGAGCTCTGTCTCAGCCTCCTCTGTTTCGGCATCGTCTGTTCCGGCTTCGGTCTCATCCTCTGATTCGGGTTCTGCGTCATCCTCTGTATCTGCTGCGGATTCCCCAGCTGTGCCGGAAGTGTCGGCCTGTGCCTGTGCAATACAGTCCGCGATGGCAGATTTTACGGCATCCGAGGTGACTGTCGCCCCCGAAACTCCATCAATATCCGCTGACTGCGCGGCAAGGATCTGTGCACTGATTTCCGGTCCGATATCGGCGCCAATGCCGTCGGTCTCACCGGATAAATCGTAGCCAACAGAAAGGATACTGTCCTCGTCTACAATAATCGTGACCGTTACATCGCTGGCGATGCCGGCCGCGCTTGCAGAGTAGGTCCCCGGTGTGTACGCGCCGGAAGCGGCTGCTGCAGCATCTTCTTCTGCGCTCTCTGTCTCTGCATCAGCAGGATCGGTCTTGGCGGTTTCCATATCGGATTCAGCTTCGGCAGATTCCGTCTCCATTTCGACTGCGTCAGTATCGGCTTCGGATTCTTCTGCATCGGCATCCGCGGAATCGGTTTCATCTTCAACAGCTTCCGCTTCAATATCCGTATCCGTTTCAGGTTCGGCCGTGTCTGCCTCTGCATCATCAGTTTCTTCTTCGGAGGGTTCTGCTGCATCGCCAGCCGCCTGAGAGAGTGCGTCTGCCGCTGCGGTTTTGACAGCATCTGAGGTAACGGTCGCGCCAGAGACGCCATCGACATCTGCGGACTGCGCATCCAGAATCTGAGCGATGATTTCCGGTCCGATGGCTGCGCCGACCCCTTCGGTCTCACCAGAGACGTTGCAGCCAACGGAAAGGATGCTGTTTTCGTCGACCGTGATCGTAACGGTTACATCACTTTCCATGCCTGCCGCGGTGGCCGTGTAGGTACCCGGTGTGTAGCGGGCGGAGGAGCTTGTCTGAGAGGAGGTATCCTCATCTGCTACCGCCTCAGCTGTTTCTGCTTCGGCAGAATCTGTTGCATCTTCATCTGCTTCAGCCAAATCTTCGGTTTTCGTTTCCGCCTCTTCATCTGCCTCAGCTACACTCTCGGTTTCCGTTTCTGTCACTTCGGCGGTTTCTTTTTCGGATTCTTCTTCGGTAATCGCCTCTTCTCCCTCATCAGAAGAGCCTCCGGTCGCCTGTGCAATGCAATCCTCCAGCGCTGCTTTCAGCGCATCGGAGGTAATAGTGGCGCCGGATACACCGTCTACGGCAGAACTCTGTGCGGCCATAAACTGTTCGATCATTTCGTCACCGATCGCGGCGCCGATGTCAGCAGTCTCACCGGATACGTCGATTTCGATTGCGGTGATGCTGCTCTCATCAAACGTACAGGTTACCGAGACATCACTGGAAATGCCCGCCGAAGTAGCCGTATAGGTTCCGGGGGTATAGCTAGCGCTGCCTGTTGTGGCCGTGGTGGAGGCCGCAGTTTCTTCGGAAGAGGTGACCGCATAATCGCCAATCTTTATGATTCCCAGACTGGCGGCTACCACAACGCAGGCGGTCACGCCTTTCACGAAGGTTGTCCGTGAAACAATTTCTTTACCCATACTGAATTCCTTTCTTTCCTTTAGAATAATGTAAAATTTATAGGAAACGGGGATTCCGTTCACCTGCAGATTTGTTACTTACTGCTCCCCATCCTTGTCCACTTTCTTTTTTCGCCGAAAGCGGAGAAGAAAAGAGGAGAGGAGTATACTCAGCTCATACAGTCCGATCATCGGGAATGCGACCATGGTCTGTGATACGATATCCGGCGGCGTCACGATGGCGGCAATCAGGAAAATGACAATAATTGCCGGTTTGAATGCCTTTTTCATCCATTCGACCTTCAAAAGTCCGATCTGAGTGAGAAGTACAGATACGACCGGAAGCTCGAAAATGACCCCGAAAATCAGGAAAATGGTGAGCAAAAAGGACACATACTTTTCCACACTGATGGAAGCAGTGATTCCGCTGCCTGCACTGATGCCGATCAGAAACTTCAGCATAAACGGAAGCATGATTTTATAGGCAAACAGAATGCCGATGACAAAACAGATTAAGCCCGATATGAGGACGGCGGCAAACATGGAATTCTCGTTCTTCTTCAGGCCGGGCTGAATAAACGCCCAGATATGGTAAATAAGAATCGGAGAAGCGATGCAGACCGCCGCGACAAGCGAAACAGAAAACTGTTCCAACAGCAGCTCCTGCGGAGCAATGTAGACGAATTCATAGCCGTACACATCGCCGATATCCGTCAAAAAAGTGATGATATCCTGTGAAAAATAAAGAGCAACGAGGAATGCAACGACCAGACTGACAATACAGATGCCGAGTCGATTGCGCAGCTCGCGCAGATGACCAGAAAGCGGCATATCGCCACCAGTTTCTTTTTGCTTTTTCATCACTGCTCCGTCGTAGTTGTTTTATTGTCGGTCTGTGCATCGTCCTCATTCATTCCCTCGCGAAAGCTTTTCGCGCTTTTGCCAAACATTTTTGTCAGCTTCGGGATCTGGCTCGGCCCAAACAGAACAATGACAATTGCGAGAATAATCAGTAACTCTGTAGTTCCCAGTTTCATGGAAAATGCCTCCTTGTTTTAAAATAGTGTGTGGATGATAGTGCGAATCGGCAGCCATTACACCGCCAGGGCAGAAGCATCTGCTTCCGCCGCGCTTTCGGTATCTGCAGCCGGAACGCCCGGGGATACTTCCGCGGAATTGTTGGCTGTCGGCGCGCCTGCATTTCGCTCGGCTGCCGGAACGGATGGCTGCGCATCCGCAAAGTCATCCGTTTTCGCTTTGACCGGCTCCGATTTGGTTGGCTTACTGAGATCGGTAAAAGACTTTTTGATTTCTCTTACATTATCGTTGACCTCTTTTGTCATCTCTGTGACCGGTTCCATCGCTTCTCGAAGAGGCTTTTGGGCTTCATTGAGCGGCTCCACGACATTTTCGCGGATTTCCTTTGTGGCCTCTGACGAGATATCCCGGATGGAGCGCAAAGATTCTCCGAATTTTTTCGCATAATAGGGAAGCTTGTCGGGTCCGGCGACAAACAGAGCGACAACTAAAATAAGTAAAATCTCTGTCATGCCGATTTTCATGTATTCGCCTCCCTTCTTTTCTAAGATAACAAAATATACGAATAAAAAATTGCATAAAACTACTGCTTAAGAATACCAGTTTTTTGCTAATCTTTCAGCGGACAATTTTTAGTTTTTTTTGGATTAAATTTAGCTATATAAAATTTACAGAAATACCAAAGAATGTGAAAAATTACAAAAAGAAAATTCAAATCAGTCTGGACGTCGTGAAATACCTATGATATACTAATTTGGAATTGATTCAAATTTGTGTATTTTTTTGCAAAAGGAGGAACAAATTAATGGAAAGAGAAAAAAAGCAGCACAGCACCTTATCGCGCCGCGACTTTTTGAAGGGGACGGCTGCGGGCGCGCTTGGCGCGGCGGCGGCAGGGATTCTTGGCACCGGTATGACGGCATTTGCGGAGGAGGCAGGGACGTACACGCCGGGTACCTACAGCGCGACTGCTCAGGGCATTGGCACAGTGACGGTGACGATGACCTTTGACGCGGAGAGCATCACGGATGTCGTGGTCGATGTATCGGAGGAGACGGAAACCATCGGCGCTTTGTACGGAGAAGAGCTGGCGCAGCAGATTATGGATGCGCAGAATTCAGAGATCGACGGTGTCAGCGGTGCGACGACGACTTCTACGGCGGCGGCAAAAGCGGCAGCTGCCTGCATCGCGCAGGCGAAGGGAGAGACGGTCGAGATTTCCTCGAACGCGGCTTCTTCCGATTATGAAGTTCCGGATTCGCTGACCGCGGAAGAGGTGGAGGCTTCCGCCTGTGAGCTTGGGGAAGTGACGCCGGATGAGACGAAGGACTTTGACGTGGTTGTAGTCGGTGCGGGCGCGGCCGGTGTCGTGGCGGCCGGCTTTGCGGCGGAGGCAGGCGTTTCCGTAGCGCTGCTTCAGAAGGAAGCGAGCGTTGTATCACAGGGAAACTGCGGCTCCGCGATCATTAAGTCCAAATCAACGGAAGCCGGAATTCAGAAGTGGATTCACCACACGAATGCACTGGACGACTGGAGAGCTGACACGAAGCTTCTGCAGGCCTACGCGGACAATTCGGAGGAGGCTCTGATGTGGTATCTGAACCGCGCGGGACTGACGTCTGAGACGGAGTACGGCGACGGCACAAAGGTGGATGACAATACGAACTGTGCTGAGCTTCTGAACAACGGAGACGGTCTGTATGCTTATATGAGCACGAGTCAGGATCTGACCGGTGTCTGGAGCGACCGCCTGGACAGCTACGCATACGGCGACGACCACTGCTATTTTATGGCTCCGTGGATCGGACCGAAGCCGCAGAATGTCGGCACGGTGCTGCAGATTGTTCTTGATAATGTCGCGGAAGCAAATTCGAATCTGGAAGTATTCTACAATACGCCGGCGGTGCAGCTCGTGATGGACGGCGATAAGGTGACCGGTGTGATCGGGAAGGATTCGGACGGCAGGTACATACAGTACAATGCGTCGAAGGGCGTGATCCTGGCGACCGGCGACTATATGAATAATGATGCGATGGTAAACCGCTGGTGCCCGGATATTGCTGATTTTGACAAGAAACAGTATCATAAGACCGGCGACGGCTATGTACTCGCACTCAGCGCGGGCGGAAAGATGGAACCGCTCGGCCACACAAAGATGATGCATGACTTTGACTCCGGACTGATGTATGAGGAGCCGTTCCTTTATGTGAATATGGACGGTGAGCGTTTCACGAATGAATACACTGGATTTGTTTACATGGGCAATATCCTGAAGTTCCAGGGGCGTTATAATGGAAACAATGTAGATTCCAACCATCCGGACGGCTCAAAGGGCTGGTACTGCACGATTTACGACAGCGATTATGAGAACTGGCCGTCGGATGAGTTCGTTAGCTCAATGGTTCCGGCTGCGGCGATGCAGAAGTACATCCCGGGCGCGGTGGAGAACCCGGAGGGTGTGTTTGATTATCTGATTGACAGCTATTGCTGCGATACGCTTGAGGAGCTGGCAGAGAATCTTGGCATTCCGTATGATGCCTTGCAGGCGAGTGTAGACCGCTACAATGAGCTCTGCGAGACGGGGGACGACGTGGACTTCGGAAAGCCGGCGAAGTATATGCACCCGATCAAGACTGCTCCATTCTGGGGTGTGCGCAAGCATATCCGTGTGTCTGCGGTCTGCTCCGGCGTTATGATCAATGAAAACGGTCAGGCACTGAATGCGGACGGCGAGGTGATCGAGGGACTCTATTGTGTGGGCAACCTTGGCGGACCGTTCTACGGCGGCAATGATTATCCGTTCCACCAGACCGGATTGTCGCTGGGACGCTGCTATACGTTTGGTATGATTGCCGGGAAGCATGCAGCTTCGCAGGAGTAATCCACGGGCTGCGGGGGATTGGTTTTGCAGCGGATTCTCCAAAAGGGGATCAGGGTCGATGCCGGAACAGTTCCTGAAAGGCGGAAACAGTTGAGGACATAAGCATAGGGCATGAATGAAGAAAAAACACTGAAGCGATATGAATTACAGGATCGCATCTGTTACAGCGTCTGCGTGGGAAATGAATACCAGACCAAAAAAGCAGTGCGGGAGTGGATGGATTTGGGCGTGCAGGGACGGATAACGGATCGCCTGACAGAGTGGAAATACCATCTGATTCAGATGATGGCCCTTATGATACAGAGCCTTCGCGAGATTGGGGTTCCCGAGCTTTCTCTGGAAGAGACACGCGCGGAATTTACCGCAAAGATTTTTGAGGGAGCCGATACAGACAGCTGTCAGGGATTGTTTGAGGAACTGTCTGTCCGTCTCTGCCGCATGAATTCCCTGAAAGAGATCCGAAGCTATTCCATGCTTGTGCAGACGATGCTCCGGACGATTGATCAGGATCTGAGCCAGCCGCTGACGCTTACGTATTTTGCAAGGATGCTGAATGTAAACAGCTCCTACCTGTCGCACCTGTTCAGCAAGGAGGTCGGTATGCCGCTGACCGAATATGTCACGGCACAGCGGATCTCCTACGCAGCGGACCTGCTGCTGACAACCGCGCAGCCAATCAAGACCATCGCAAAAAAAGCCGGTATTTCGGACGTACAATATTTTAGCAGGCTATTTAAACGCCGGACCGGGCAGACACCCAGCCAGTATCGCTTGGGGGCGGCCTGGGAGCCGGAGAAGCAAAAAGAATAAAAGTTTTTAAAAATAAGCTTTTATTTTCCCGGTTTCTGTGGTAACATGGCTTATCAGAAGAAAAGTGCGCTTGCGGACTTTTCTTGATAAGCCAACGACAGAATCGCCAGATTCTGGAGTGTTATGCGAAGTGCTTTTCTTCGCATAACGTGGCCAGGTGGCCATTGTGCCACTGATATTACATACAAGGAGGATTCAGACGATGAAGCATATCAAGACATTAAACACCAGATCTTTGCAGAGCACGCTCAAAAAGGGCGGCTGCGGCGAATGCCAGACTTCCTGCCAGTCAGCATGCAAGACCAGCTGCACGGTAGGCAATCAGACCTGCGAGAGCAATAAATAAATCCATGGAAAAATCAGAACCGAACCGTGCCGCGCGGATTCCAGTGCTGCACGGTTTTGTTTCGTGTTTTTATGTTACAGAGAATAACAGCATGTACTTAATTATGAATATGAGCGAGGTAGAAACCTGTGATTCACCAGTATCGGAACAATGGTTACAATATAGTACTGGATGTCAACAGCGGCGCGGTCCATGTCGTTGATGATGTGACTTATGATGTGATAGCCCAGCTGGACGCGAATCTGTCATGCAGGGAGAAAGAGTCCGTTCAAGGCAGCGCGCATGCTGCTTTTACTTGCACGCAGACGGAGTGCGCGGACTGCGCAGATGCAGAACCGGTCTTGAATGAAGAGACCATAGATGCCGGGGAGGAGCATATTGCTTGCGAGGCTCTGACTTCTTCGAAAGAGGAATGCCGGGAGCTGCCGGATGGGGGCGGGAGCAGAGAGGAGACGAACCGGGTATGGACGCCGGAAATCGAGAATGCGGTCTTGAATGCGCTTTCCGGGCGTTATACCGCGAAGGAGCTTCGGGAGTCTCTGGATGAATGCGGGCAGCTGGCCCGTATGGGCGTACTGTTTACCGAAGACATTTATGAAAACTCGATCATGGATTACAAGGCACGAAAGACGGTCGTCAAGGCGCTCTGCCTGCACATTGCGCATGACTGCAACCTGGCCTGCCGCTATTGCTTTGCAGAGGAAGGTGAGTACCACGGCAGACGGGCGCTGATGAGCTATGAGGTCGGGAAAAAGGCTCTGGATTTTCTGATTGCGAATTCCGGTTCGCGGCGCAATCTGGAGGTAGACTTCTTCGGCGGGGAGCCCCTGATGAACTGGCAGGTCGTGAAAGATCTGGTCCGGTACGGCAGGGAGCAGGAAAAGATACATAATAAAAATTTCCGCTTTACGATGACGACAAACGGCGTGCTTTTAAATGACGAGATTATGGAATTTCTGAATCAGGAGATGGCAAACGTTGTCCTCAGCATTGACGGCCGTCCGCAGGTGCATGACTATATGCGTCCGTTCCGGAGCGGAAAGGGCAGCTATGATCTGATTATGCCGAAATTCAAACATTTTGTGGAGCTTCGGTCGGAGAAGAGGGTTTCCGATGAAAAAACCTGGTATGTGCGCGGAACATTCACGCGCCACAATCTGGACTTTTGCAGCGACGTGCTGCATCTGGCGGATGAAGGGTTTGACCGTATATCGGTAGAACCGGTTGTGGCGGATGAGACAGAGGAATATGCGATTCGTCCGGAAGACATTCCGCAGATTTTTTCGGAATATGACCGGCTGGCCGCGGAAATGGTAAAACGGGAAAAAGAAGGAAAGGGCTTTACTTTTTTCCATTTTATGATAGATTTAACTGGTGGACCGTGCGTTTATAAGCGGTTGTCGGGCTGCGGATCCGGCACGGAATATCTTGCTGTGACTCCATGGGGGGATTTGTATCCATGCCACCAGTTTGTCGGACATGAAGAGTATTTGATGGGGAATGTAGACGAGGGCGTGACACGCCCGGATATTGTGGATCAGTTCAGGGGCTGCAATGTCTATACGAAAGAAAAATGCCGGAATTGCTTCGCGAAGTTCTATTGCAGCGGCGGCTGCGCGGCGAATTCTTACAATTTTCATGGAACCATTCAGGATACCTATGACATCGGCTGTGAGCTTCAGCGCAAGCGCGTCGAGTGCGCAATCATGATGAAAGCCGCGCAGGCGGAACTGTAATACCTAGTGAGGAGGAAGACGATTATGAAAATGAATAAGAAGAGCGCGAGGGTCACGCTCATTCTGATGGCGGTGCTGCTGGTCTTTTTTGCCGTTGTCACTGTGGTCGGTCTCGGACCGCAGAGTAAGGGCTCGGCAAAAAACATCATCCTGGGGCTGGATCTGTCCGGCGGTGTCAGCGTGACGTATCAGGTCGTGGATGAAAATCCGACCGCGGAAGAGATGAGCGACACGGTATACAAGCTGCAGCAGCGTGCGGATACCTACAGCACAGAGGCGAACGTATATCAGGAAGGCTCTGACCGGATCAACATTGAGATTCCGGGTGTGTCGGATGTTAATGCGGTTCTCGAGGAGCTGGGACAGCCCGGTTCTCTGGAATTCCAGCTGGAAGACGGCACGGTGGTCCTGACCGGGTCGGACATTGATACGGCTTCCGCCGCGACGCAGCAGGATGATCTCGGGAATACCGAATATGTCGTGCAGCTGGAACTGACCAGTTCCGGAAAAGAAGCATTTGCTACTGCTACGTCGGAAAATGTAGGGAATTATATTTATATCGTTTATAATGATGAAATCATCAGTGCTCCGGTCGTGAATGAGGCGATCACGGGCGGTACAGCGATTATCTCCGGTATGAGCGGTGTAGAAGAGGCGCAGAGCCTTGCATCATCCATCCGCATCGGTGCACTTTCCCTGGAGCTTGAAGAGCTCAGTTCAAAGGTGGTCGGAGCGCAGCTTGGCCAGAATGCGATCAAGACCAGCCTGATCGCCGGTGGGATTGGTATTGCGATTGTGATGATTTTCATGATTGTTGTGTACGCTCTGCCCGGTGTTGTAGCAGCCTTCTGTCTGCTGCTTTACATCTGTATGTTCCTGATCTGCATCAATGGGTTTGACCTGACCCTGACGCTTCCGGGTATCGCCGGTATCATCCTGACGATTGGTATGGCGGTCGACGCCAACGTAATCATTTACGCGCGTATCCGTGAAGAGATATCCGCCGGGAAGTCCGTAAAGGGTGCGATTGATACCGGATTTAAAAAAGCGTTCAGCGCGATTCTGGACGGCAACGTGACGACACTGATTGCTGCTTTTGTCCTGAATATGCTTGGAACCGGAAGTGTGAAGGGTTTTGCCCAGACTCTGGCGCTTGGTATTGTGCTTTCTATGATTACCGCGCTGATTATTGCCAGACTGATTATCAATGCCCTGTATCAGATTGGCTTCCGGGATGAGAAGTATTATGGGAAGGCAAGAACCTTCAAGACATTTGATTTCGTTGGACACCGCCGCACGTTTTTCGCGATTTCTCTGGTTCTGATTCTGCTTGGCCCGGCATTCATGGGGATCAATGCAGCGATGGGGAACGGTGTGCTGAACCTGAGTCTGGATTTCAAGGGCGGTACGTCTACGACGGTTACATTTAATGAAGAAATGACGCTGGACGAGCTGGAAGCGGATGTGAAGCCGATTTTCACAGAAGTGACCGGAGATGCTGAGGTACAGTTCCAGACGGTGCAGGGTTCTTCGGACGTCTATATTAAGACCAACGTGCTGGACCTGGATCAGCGCGAAGAGGTGTCAGAGGCATTGCAGGAGGCCTATGATCTGGATGCGACGGCGATTACCTATGAATCCATCTCCGCGACCGTCAGCAATGAAATGCGTCAGGACGCTGTGGTTGCTGTAATCGTAGCTGCACTCTGCATGCTGATTTATATTACGATTCGTTTCCATGATGTGCGTTTCGCGGGAAGTGCGGTTCTGGCACTGCTGCATGACGTGCTTGTGGTATTTGCCTGCTATGCGATTGTACGGATTGCGATTGGCAGTACCTTCATCGCCTGCATGCTGACCATTGTCGGTTATTCCATTAATGCCACGATCGTCATCTTTGACCGTATCCGCGAGAATCAGAAGGTAATGGCAGGTGCTCCGCTGGCGGAAATTGTGAATGAGAGTGTGACACAGACACTGACTCGAAGCATCTATACATCGTTTACTACCTTTATCACGATCTTTATGCTGTACGTGATTGGTGTGGCGACGATTAAGGAATTCGCACTGCCGCTGATGGTCGGCGTGGTTGCGGGCGCTTACTCGTCCGTGTGCGTGACCGGTTCTCTCTGGTATGTGATGAAATCCCATGCTGCGGCCAGTGCGACGGCAGAAGGTACGGCTCCTGCTGCTGGTAATGCAGAAGCGAAAGGCGCAGCGGCAGTTCAGTCACAGGCTTCTGATTCCACTTCTGCTTCCAATGCGCAGGGGACATCCGCAAAGCAGAAGGCTTCCGGCTCCCCGAAGAGCACGGGAAAGAAGAAAAAGAAGAAGAGATAATCTGCAAGGATAGCTGCCAGCCGGGAGAGAAACTCTTCCGGCTGGTTTTTACATAATAATATAAGAACGGTTTCGGTTTATCTGGTTCGGGAAAAGGGGAAAAAATGGCATCAGGGAAGAACAAGAAGGAAAAATGGTATGTAGCCGCGAAGAAGGCGGATTTTGCCTCGATTGCGGCTGGCTTTGGAATTGATCAGGTGACCGCGCGTCTGATACGGAACCGCGGGATCATCGGCATGGAGGCGATTGAGAACTACCTGCACGGCGGATTGAACAATCTTTATGATCCCAGCTTGATGAAGGGCTGCCGGGAGGCGGCGGAGCTGATTCTGCAAAAGATACATGAAAAGAAGAAAATCCGCATCATTGGCGATTATGACATTGACGGGGTCTGCGCGACCTATATTCTGTATCGCTCCATCAGCGAGTGCGGCGGATGTGTGGATTATGAGATTCCGGACCGGATGAAGGATGGCTATGGGCTGAATCTGCATCTGATTGAGCTCGCTTACCAGGAGCAGGTCGATACCATTCTTACCTGTGATAATGGAATCGCTGCGATCGACGAAATCGCGTTCGCGAAAGAAAAAGGCATGACCGTGATTGTGACGGATCACCATGAACCTCTTTTTACGGATGAGGGAGAAGAAGCCGCAGCGGACCCGGCGGTACGGATTTCCACACCGGGAGAGAACCGTATCTATCGTCTGCCTCCGGCGGACATCATTGTCAATCCGCATCAGCCGGGCTGCCTCTATCCTTACAAAAAGCTTTGCGGAGCCGCTGTCGCATGGAAGGTGGTCAGCGAACTCGGCCGTGTGAATAAACAGACCCCGGATGGGTTTGCAGCGACCGTCGATGAGCTGCTGGCGTTTGCCGGGTTCGCGACGGTCGGTGATGTGATGGACCTGGACGGTGAGAACCGGATACTGGTCAAAGAGGGACTTGCGCGTCTTCGAAAGACGAAAAATGAGGGGATGGCGGCTCTGATTCGGGCAAACAATCTGGAACCAGCTTCCATCACCTCCTATCACATCGGGTTCGTTCTGGGTCCCTGCATCAACGCGAGCGGCCGTCTGGATACGGCCAAGCGCTCCCTGCGTCTTCTGCTTTCGAAAACGAGAGAAGAGGCGGAGGAGATTGCTGCGAAGCTGAAGGAGCTGAACGATGAGCGGAAAATGCTCACTGAGCAGGCGGAAAAGGAAGCCTGCGCTTTGATCGAGGCGGAGGAAAGCTATCAGGAGGACCGGGTACTGGTTCTGTACCTGCCCAATTGTCATGAGAGTATAGCGGGAATCGTGGCGGGTCGGCTGCGGGAGCGATATTATAAGCCGACGTTTGTGATAACGAATGCAAAGCCGCAGAATCATTCCGGAGATTCGTTTGCGGAAAAGGAGGCCTGTGCGGATGAGGATGCATGCAGGGAAGCAGCTTTGACCGATTGTGCGGACGGCATCTGTGAGTCGCCTATGGCAAAGGGCTCCGGCCGGTCGATTGAGGCATATTCGATGTTCGAGGAGATGGTGAAGGTTCAGGATCTCTTCACGAAATTTGGCGGACATCCGATGGCCGCCGGTTTTTCGCTTGAAAAGGAGCGTATTCCGGAAATGCGCCGCCGTCTGAATGAAAATTGTACGCTGACAGAGGATCAGCTGTCCGAGAAAGTCAGCATTGATGTGCCCATGCCGATCAATTACATATCCGGAAAGGTCGTGGAGGAGATCTCCTTGCTGGAACCGTTCGGGAAGGGGAATGAAAAACCGCTGTTCGCGGATACCTCTCTGTTTGTGGTGTCCGCCCGTGTGATCGGGAGGAATAAAAATGTTGTAAAAATGCGGGCGCAGAACCGGCAGGGATACGGCATCGACGCTCTTTATTTTGGAGATCCGGAGCCGCTAAAGAATTATCTGATTGAAAAATATGGCGAAACAGAGGTTCAGAATCTGTTCTGGGGACGTAGCAACCGCGTCAAGATGGATTTTACCTATTATCCGTCCATCAATGAGTACATGGGGAGACGGTCTCTGCAGATTATTATAAAGAATTATCGGTAGAATTTCTTGACAAAGCCAGTGTCTCTGGCATAGAATAGCGTTTGAGTGAAATAGAAAGCTGCGCAGCAGCGCGGCAGTGTTCCGGATTCCCTTTGGAATTGGAACAAGGTCTGTGTCCTGTATAGGAGATTGGCACCGGACACGGGCAAATAGAGGAGGGACTGAAAAAATGGCAGCACCATACAATCACAGAGCCATCGAGCAGAAATGGAGAGCACACTGGGAAGAGCACCCGGTGAATGTGGATGATGGCAAGAAGCCGAAATATTATTGTCTGGATATGTTTCCTTATCCGTCCGGAAATGGTCTTCACGTGGGCCACTGGAGAGGGTATGTGATTTCTGATGTCTGGAGCAGATACAAGCTGATGCAGGGATACTATCTGATCCATCCGATGGGATGGGACGCGTTTGGCCTGCCGGCAGAGAATTACGCGATTAAAAAGCACATCCATCCGGCGATTTCCACTGCGGAGAATGTGAAGAATATCAAGAAGCAGATCAATGATATCTCCGCAATCTATGACTGGGACCGTGAGGTCAACACGACCGATCCGGAATTCTATAAGTGGACACAGTGGATCTTTGTAAAGATGTTCAAGGAAGGGCTTGCGTATGAGAAGGAATTCCCGATCAACTGGTGCCCGTCCTGCAAGACCGGACTGGCGAATGAAGAGGTCGTGAATGGCTGCTGCGAGCGCTGCGGTTCTCCGGTGACGAAGAAGAATATGCGCCAGTGGATGCTGCGCATTACGAAATACGCGGACCGTCTCCTGAACGACCTGGACAAGCTGGACTGGCCGGAGAAGGTAAAGAAGATGCAGACCGACTGGATTGGAAAGTCCTACGGTGCGGAAGTGGAATTTCCGGTCGATGGCAGGGATGAAAAGATTACAGTCTATACGACCCGCCCGGATACGCTGCACGGCGCGACCTTTATGGTGCTCGCTCCGGAGCATCAGCTGGCGGCTTCCCTGGCGACGGATGAGACCAGAGACGCGGTGGAGCAGTATATCTTTGATTCTTCCATGCGCTCAAATGTAGACCGGATGCAGGACAAAGAGAAGACTGGCGTATTTACCGGCTCTTATGCGGTTAATCCGCTGAATGGCAAGAAGATTCCGATCTGGCTTTCGGATTATGTACTGGCCGACTATGGTACCGGCGCGATCATGTGCGTACCGGCGCATGACGACCGCGACTTTGAGTTTGCGAAGAAGTTTGATATCCCGATCATTCAGGTCATCGCGAAGGACGGCCAGGAGATCGAGGATATGACCGAGGCCTACACGGCTGCTTCCGGTACGATGATCAACTCCGGTGAGTGGAATGGCATGGAGTCTGCTGTGCTGAAGAAAGAGGCTCCCCATATTATCGAAAAAATGGGCATTGGCCGTGCGACGGTAAACTACAAGCTGCGTGACTGGGTATTTTCCCGTCAGCGCTACTGGGGCGAGCCGATTCCGATCATTCACTGCCCGCACTGCGGGAATGTTCCGGTGCCGGAGGAGGAGCTGCCGCTGCGCCTGCCGGAGGTGGAGTCCTATGAGCCGACCGGCACAGGCGAATCTCCGCTGGCGGCGATCGATGAGTGGGTGAACTGCAAGTGCCCGGTCTGCGGTGCGGATGCAAAGCGCGAGACCAATACGATGCCGCAGTGGGCAGGCTCTTCGTGGTACTTCCTGCGCTATGTAGATAATAAAAATGACAAAGAGCTGGTTTCCAGAGAGAAAGCGGACAAATACCTTCCGGTCGATATGTACATCGGCGGAGTGGAGCACGCGGTGCTGCACCTCCTGTATTCCCGCTTCTACACAAAGTTCCTGTGCGACATCGGCGTGATTGATTTTGACGAGCCGTTCCAGAAGCTGTTTAATCAGGGCATGATCACCGGCAAAAACGGGATCAAAATGAGTAAGTCCAAGGGGAATGTTGTTTCACCAGACGACCTGGTGCGCGACTATGGCTGCGACTCTCTGCGTATGTATGAATTGTTCGTAGGTCCTCCTGAACTGGATGCGGAATGGGATGACCGCGGCATTGACGGTGTCTACCGCTTCCTGAACCGGTTCTGGAAGCTTGCGTGCGACAGCCTGGAGGCAAATGTCGCTGAGACGAAAGAGATGGTAAAGGTTCGCCATAAGCTGGTTTATGACATTACCCAGCGTCTGGAAAGCTTCAGCCTGAATACGGTTATCTCCGGATTCATGGAGTACAACAACCGTCTGATCGAGATTTCCCGGAAATCGGGTGGCGTGGACCGCGAGACGATTGAGACCTTTATCACGCTGCTGGCTCCGTTTGCTCCTCATATCTCTGAGGAACTCTGGGAGATGTATGGCCATACTGATTCCGTCTTCCACACCACATGGCCGGAAGCGGATGCGGAAGCGATGAAAGACGATGAAATTGAGATTCCGGTACAGATCAATGGAAAGACGAAGGCCGTTATTTCCATTCCGGTGGACATCGCGAAGGAAGACGCGATTGCGCAGGGCAAGGAAGCGCTCGGCGCGAAGCTGGCCGGTACGGTCGTAAAGGAAATCTACGTCCCGAAGAAAATTGTGAACATTGTCGTGAAGCCGTGATGATAACGAACGGATGAATGGTGGTATGGCATCCGTGGATTCACAGGTGCATACATCTATAATTTATACAAATACGTCTGCAGGGCGGCAGGGAGAAATCCTTGCTGCCCTGTTTTTTTTGCTATTTTGAACTGTGAAAAAAATATTAAAAAATAAAAAGAAAGCCTCGCCTGATTGACAAACGAAATTTGCAATTCTATAATGGAAGCCGCGCAATAGAAAATCGTTTAGCGATTGGCGCGGCCTTCGTCTATACCCGCTTCGCGAGTACAGACATGTAATGGCAGAGGTAATTGATTGGCACAGGATTTGTTGTGACGATAAGCGAGTCCGGCAGGATCCTATCACGGAGAAGAGGATGATTTATGAATTTTCTAAATAAATGGGAGCAAAAATATGGGAGGTATGCGATACGCAATCTGCCGGCCATTATTATCGCGCTTTATGTCGCGGGTTATCTGATTGAGTATCTGTGTCCATCGCTGGTATGGTATCTGTATCTTTCTCCCACGATGATACTGAGGGGGCAGATCTGGAGACTGATCACCTGGATCATCATTCCGCCCTACAGTCTGGATGTTTTTACCATCATTACGCTGTATTTTTACTTTTCCATCGGCCGGACGCTGGAGCAGACCTGGGGATCATTCCAGTTTAATGTATATATCTTTTCCGGTATTTTATTTACTGTCATCGGGGCGTTTCTGCTTTATTTTATTGGCGGGATTGACGGCTATTATTATTTTAGTACGTATTATGTCTGCATGTCCATTTTCCTCGCATTTGCGGTGACTTATCCGGATATGCAGGTGCTTTTGATGTTTATTATCCCCATAAAGATGAAGTGGCTGGGGATCGTGTATGGGGCTCTGCTGGTGGTTTCTGCGATTACCGGAAGCTGGGCGACACGCATTGTAATTTTTGCGTCTATGCTGAACTTTATCATTTACTTCCTGATGACACGGAATATAAAACGTTACACGCCGCATGAGGTTCACCGCCGCAGTGAGTTTAAGCGTCAGGTGAAAAAGGTGCAGCCGGGCAGGGGAGATACCCGCCACAAGTGTGCTATCTGCGGACGGACAGAGAAGGACGGCGATCATCTGGAGTTCCGCTACTGCTCCAAGTGCGAGGGCAATTATGAATATTGTCAGGACCATCTGTTCACGCACCAGCACAGAAAGAAGCTATGAGTGCAAAGAAGTCTGGAGTTTGTCTGGAGAGCTGACTGTACGGAAGCAAAAATATGCCGCAGGTGTCTTTTACAAACAGAATGATATCGTGTTGATTATGTAGTATAGAAGAAATCAGGGATTATGAAACATGGGCAAGAAAAAACATACAAATATGAATGGAAGTGCTCCAAAGAAAATTTTTGACCTGAGAAAAGGAAAAATCATCGCTGCCATTTTCGCTGCAATTGTGATTCTGACCGCGATGGTGCTCGCCATCCAGGAATCCGGTGTCAATACCGCGTACGTAGCTCTTTGCATCGGACTGTGTGCGCTGGCGGTTGTGTTTGTGCTGATGGATATCAGCTATGGACGGGTTGTCAGTGCAGTTTTTGGCGTGGCGATGCCGATTGTGACGCTGGTGGCTCTTGAGAACTATACGCATGTGATTTCGGATCTGTCGGTATTGATTTTTATCCTGAATCTGATGTTTTTCTATGCGCTGTACGGGATGATGACGTTCGTGCTGGGGAGTGTGAAGCGCGGATTTATTGTTGCCACGCTGATTCCGATGATCTTCGGCCTGGCGAATTATTTTGTGGTAAATTTCCGCGGGACTCCGATCGTGCCCTGGGATTTCCTGTCTGTCGGAACGGCGGCGTCGGTTGCGAACAATTTTTCTTTTACACTGACATGGAAAAGCTGTTTTTCCGTTCTTACGTTTGTGTGGATGATTTTGATCGCCTCAAAGTCCCGGGTGCGTTTTGAAAGAAAGGCCGTGCGTATTCCGCTGGCGGCAGCTTTTGTGGCCTGCATGGTGCTGTACGTTTCAGGCATCCAGAACAGCAGCTTCCAGAGCTTTTTTGGAATGGATACGACGCTGTTTACGATCAATGTCTTTTACCGGAACAATGGAATCGCGGCGGCATTCCTTGGGAATCTGCGTTTCCTGAATGTGGAGGAGCCGGATGGCTACTCTGTGAGCGCCGTGGAGGAGATCGCGGAGAATTATTCGGGCAGTTCAGGCGGGGATGAGACGGAGGATTCCGCAGAGGAAGCCTCAGAGGCCGTGGAATCGACGGCGGAGGCGGAAGCGGACGAGAGTGAAACAGGAGCAGGAGCGGACGAAGACGATGACGAAGCTTCGGCAGTTACGGATGTGGTTTCGACAGACAGTGATGATGTCACGCAGTATCCGAATATCATTGTGATTCTGGACGAAGCCTTCTCGGATTTGTCTGTCTGGGGAGATTTTGAGACAAGCGAGGAAGTGATGCCGTTTTTCAAATCCCTTCAGGAGGAAGCCATCGGCGGTGAGGTTTATGTGTCTGTGAAGGGCGGCAACACTGCGAATACGGAGTTTGAGCTTCTGACCGGCGACACGATGGGATTTTTGCCGGCGGGCAGCGTTCCCTATCAGCAGTACATAAAAAGCGAGACGCCGTCACTTGCTTCTTATTTAAAGACGCTCGGATATGGGACACTGGCCATTCATCCTTATAATGCTTCCGGCTGGGACAGGGATGACGTATATACGTATTTTGGATTTGATGAGTTCCTGGATAAGACAGATTTCGTGAATCCAACCTATATCCGAAGCTACATCAGCGACCAGTCGGCGTTTGACAAGATTATTGAGCAGTATGAGGCTAAAGAGGAGGATGACAGACTTTTCATATTTGAAGTGACTATGCAGAATCACAGCGGCTACAGCAAGGATTATCCTGGGTTCAATGCGTATATAGAGCTGACCGATGTGACAAATAAGACGACACAGGTGCTTGCGGTTGAGAAATACCTGACGCTCATGAATGAGACAGATCAGGCGCTGCAGTCTCTGGTGGAATACTATGAGCAGGAGGAGGAGCCGACCATCATTCTGTTCCTCGGGGATCATCAGCCTTCTGATTATATTACGAACCAGATTCAGAGGATCTGCGGGGTTGATGAGGCGGAGACAGTGGAGGAGCTTCAGCAGGGATACCGCGTGCCATTTGTGATCTGGGCGAACTTTGACATAGATTCGGCGTATTACGAAGGCATCAGCGTAAACTATCTGAGCAGCATTCTGCTCGAGGCGGCCGGTGTACCACTGACGGATTATCAGACCTATTTAAGCGAACTGATGGAGACGCTGCCGATCATCAACGCGAACGCATACCGCGACAGCAGCGGAACGTTTTACGCATGGGATACGGATGATACCTATTCTGATATTCTGAATGAATACCAGATGTTGGCGTACAACCATCTGATTGATACGAAGAATCGGCTGAACTGGTTTTTCGGGCTGAGCTGATCGGCGCAGGTGCGGCGCCATAAGGTCGTTCGTGATCTGGATTCGGCTTTTGCCGCTGAAAGCATAAAAATACACATACAAGAGGAGAAAACTGTTATGAAAAAAACATTTGTGACCAAAGAACAGCTGGAGGAGATTACACAACAGTTTCCGACCCCGTTTCACCTTTATGACGAGGCGGGCATCCGGGAAAATGTAAAGGAGCTTTACGATGCGTTTTCCTGGAACAAAGGCTATAAGGAGTTTTTCGCGGTCAAGGCGACACCGAATCCGTACCTGATCAACATTCTGCACGAATATGGCTGCGGGACAGACTGCTCTTCTATGACCGAGCTGATGCTTTCCGAGGCGATCGGCATAAAAGGGCATGACATTATGTTTTCTTCTAATGATACGCCGCTGGATGAGTTTAAAAAAGCGGCGGATCTGGGCGGGATCATCAATCTGGATGACATCACGCACATTGAGAAGGTGGAGCAGGCGGTCGGGACACTTCCGAAGACGATGTGCTGCCGGTACAATCCGGGCGGGCTGTTTAAGATCAGCAACGATATTATGGACAACCCCGGGGACGCGAAGTATGGGATGACAACAGAGCAGATCGAAGAGGCGTTCCGGATCCTGAAAAGCAAGGGTGTGGAGGAGTTTGGCATTCACGCGTTCCTTGCGAGCAATACTGTGACCAATGATTATTATCCGCTTCTGGCGAAGGTGCTGTTTGAGCTGGCTGTGAAGCTGCACGAAAAAACAGGGGCGAAAATCACATTCATCAACCTCTCCGGCGGTATTGGCATCCCTTACCGCCCGGATCAGGAGAAAAATGATATTTATAAAATCGCGCGCGGTGTGAAAAAGGTTTATGAGGAAGTACTGGTTCCGGCCGGTATGGGAGATGTGGCGCTTTATACTGAGCTCGGCCGTTACATGCTCGGACCGTACGGCGTGCTGGTGACGCGCGCCATCAATGAGAAGCACACGCACAAGGAATACATCGGTGTGGATGCCTGCGCGGCGAACCTGATGCGCCCGGCCATGTACGGTGCATATCACCATATCACGGTGATGGGCAAGGAAAATGAGCCCTGCGACCATATTTATGATGTGACCGGTTCCTTGTGTGAGAACAATGATAAATTTGCGATTGACCGCAAGCTGCCGAAAATCGATATGGGCGACCTGCTGGTGATTCACGATACTGGTGCGCACGGCTTTTCCATGGGATATAATTACAATGGACGGCTGCGCTCCGCAGAGGTGCTGCTTCAGTCCGACGGCACCGCGAAGCTGATCCGCCGGGCAGAGACCCCGCGGGATTATTTTGCGACCTTTGATTTCAGTGACATCCTGAAGGATATGGTGTGGTAGGATGCAGAAAATCACGGAAATTGATAATTTTCAGAAGCGCCTGCTGATGTGTGTGCTGGGCGTGGTTATCTGTGCCGTCAGCGTCGGCTTTTTCAAAATGGCTGCGTTTGGTGTGGATCCGTTTCAGGCGTTTATGGCGGGCCTGAGCTCAGTTATCCCGATCCCGTTTGGCACGCTGTATGTAATTGCGAACGTGATTCTTCTGCTGTTTGCCCTGGTGGCGGACCGGCATTACATTGGTCTGGCTACGGTAGTGAATCTGTTTCTGGTGGGCTATATCGTAGATTACTCTCACCGCGTTCTGCGCTGGCTGCTTCCCGACATCGGCATGCCGGGCAGAATCCTTTGCCTG
Source organism: Lachnospiraceae bacterium (assembly GCA_021199475.1). Classification (GTDB taxonomy): domain Bacteria; phylum Bacillota; class Clostridia; order Lachnospirales; family Lachnospiraceae; genus Choladousia. Next base: position 32,709 of record JAJQHZ010000022.1, on the reverse strand, counting down.
CTGATCGCCATTGTGATCATGTGCCTGGCGTCCTCCTTTTATTTTACCGCGGATCTCGGGGTATCTACTTACGACGCGGTGGCTCTGATCATCACCGGCACCTGGCACAGAGGACAGTTCCGCTGGGTGCGCATCGTGACGGATCTGGTCTGTGTGCTGGCCGGCATTTCCCTGTATTTACTATCCGGAGGGAGCCTCTCCGGGATTGGGGCAGTGGCAGGTGTGGGCACGATCATCACGGCCTTTTTCATGGGGCCGCTGATTGACTTTTTCAATCGAAGGGTGGCACAGCCGTTTTTGCAGGGAAAATCACATAAGTAAACAAGTATAATACAGCTCCGGCAGTCCTTTTTCATGCCGGGGCTGTATGAGTGTCTGATGCATATTTTTTATACTGACCTTAAATCGTCCAGAGTAAAAACATAGTAATTTTCATCCAAATCCCGGGCAAATTTATCGAAAATCGTCTTCAAACTCAAAAAAATTGCTTGACAAGAAAATATCACTTCCGTATAATGGACAAGTGCGTGAATGCATATTGTTTTTTTGCGCATATTTTCAGGCAACCAAGGTAAGAACTCAATACTATCAGGAGGTGAAAGAAGAATGCCAACATTCAACCAGTTAGTAAGAAAAGGCAGACAGACTTCAGTCAAGAAATCGACTGCACCGGCACTCCAGAAAGGATACAATTCTCTTCATAAGAAGCAGACGGACGCTTCGTCCCCGCAGAAGAGAGGCGTGTGCACAGCAGTGAAGACCGCTACGCCGAAGAAGCCGAACTCGGCGCTTCGTAAGATTGCCAGAGTACGTCTGTCCAATGGGATCGAGGTAACGAGCTACATTCCGGGCGAGGGACACAACCTTCAGGAGCACAGCGTGGTGCTGATCCGTGGAGGAAGAGTCAAGGACCTTCCGGGTACCAGATATCACATCGTCAGAGGAACACTGGATACCGCCGGTGTTGCCAAGAGACGTCAGGCACGTTCCAAGTACGGAGCCAAGAGACCGAAGGAAGCAAAGAAATAACAGGACGGAAGCTTTTTAGAATCAGCAGATTGAGTTCTGCGGCTTAAGGAAGCGTATCCTGAGTATCACATGAAAACAGATAGTTGTTTCACCTTATGCGGAGTTCGTATTACCAGGTGGTTGCAGGTTAATATAGAAGTCCAAGCATGAACACGGAGAGAAACAATCGTGAGTACCTGTGATTTAATTTCTAATTAAGGAGGGAAGAAGCGTGCCACGGAAAGGACATATTCAGAAGAGGGACGTATTGGCAGACCCGATTTATGGAAGCAAGGTCGTTACCAAGCTGATCAATAATATCATGCTGGACGGCAAAAAGGGTGTTGCCCAGAAAATTGTGTACGGAGCATTCGAGACAATCGAGGCCAAGACCGGAAAGCCGGCCATTGAGACCTTCGAAGCGGCAATGAACAATGTTATGCCGGTTCTCGAGGTAAAGGCGAGACGTGTCGGCGGCGCCACCTATCAGGTGCCGATCGAAGTAAGACCAGACCGCCGTCAGGCTCTGGCACTTCGCTGGATTACCATGTTTTCCCGCAAGAGAGGCGAGAAGACGATGAAGGATCGTCTGGCGAATGAACTCATGGACGCGGCGAACAATACCGGCGCATCCGTTAAGAGAAAAGAAGATATGCATAAGATGGCAGAGGCTAACAAGGCATTTGCACATTACAGGTTCTAAAACAGATGGCTGCGAAGAAGGTGCAGTCTGTCTGATGAGGAGGAAAAAATTTTGGCTGGGAGAGAATATCCATTAGAGAGAACCAGAAATATCGGTATCATGGCGCATATCGATGCGGGTAAGACCACGTTGACAGAGCGTATCCTGTACTATACCGGCGTGAACTACAAGATTGGTGATACGCACGAAGGTACCGCTACGATGGACTGGATGGAGCAGGAACAGGAAAGAGGCATTACGATTACTTCCGCCGCGACCACTTGCCACTGGACTCTGCAGGAGAACTGCAGACCGAAGCCGGGGGCTCTCGAGCACCGTATCAATATCATTGATACTCCGGGTCATGTGGATTTTACCGTGGAGGTAGAGCGTTCTCTTCGCGTACTGGACGGCGCTGTCGGCGTTTTCTGTGCGAAGGGCGGTGTAGAGCCGCAGTCTGAGAATGTATGGCGGCAGGCGGACACCTACAATGTTCCTCGTATGGCATTTATTAATAAGATGGATATCATGGGTGCGGATTTCTACGGTGCTGTGGACCAGATCCGCAACAGACTTGGCAAGAATGCGATTATTCTTCAGCTGCCGATCGGCAAGGAGGATGATTTCAAAGGCATTATTGACCTGTTTGAGATGAAGGCTTACATCTACAATGACGATAAGGGCGAGGACATTTCAATCACAGATATTCCGGATGAGATGAAGGAAGACGCAGATTTGTACCGCATGGAGCTGGTTGAGAAGGTCTGCGAGCTGGATGATGATCTCACGATGATGTACCTGGAGGGCGAGGAGCCGTCCGTTGAGCAGATGAAAGCCGCACTTAGAAAGGCTACCTGCGAGTGCACCGCGGTTCCGGTGTGCTGCGGCAGTGCCTATCGCAACAAGGGCGTTCAGAAGATGCTGGACGCTGTGATTGAGTATATGCCGGCGCCGACCGATATCCCGTCCATCAAGGGCACGGATCTGGACGGCAATGAAGTAGAGCGGCACTCATCGGATGATGAACCGTTCGCTGCGCTGGCGTTCAAGATTATGGCTGACCCGTTTGTAGGAAAGCTTGCCTTCTTCCGCGTTTACTCTGGCACTATGAACGCCGGTTCGTATGTATTAAATGCGACGAAGGGCAAGAAGGAGCGTGTCGGACGTATCCTGCAGATGCATGCAAACAAGAGAGCAGAGCTGACGAAGGTATATTCCGGAGATATTGCGGCTGCGGTTGGTTTTAAGCTGACAACGACCGGTGACACGATCTGCGATGAGCAGCATCCGGTGATCCTGGAGTCCATGGAGTTCCCGGAGCCGGTTATTGAGTTGGCGATCGAGCCGAAGACGAAGGCTGGTCAGGGTAAGATGGGCGAGGCACTGGCGAAGCTGGCAGAAGAGGATCCGACCTTCCGTGCACACACGGATCCGGAGACCGGCCAGACCATCATTGCCGGTATGGGCGAGCTGCATCTGGAAATCATAGTTGACCGTCTGCTCCGTGAGTTCAAGGTAGAGGCAAATGTAGGTGCACCGCAGGTTGCTTACAAAGAGACCTTCACCAAAGAGGTTACGGTTGACAGCAAATACGCGAAGCAGTCCGGTGGACGTGGACAGTATGGACACTGCAAGGTTATCTTCACGCCGATGGATCCGAATGGCGAGGAGACCTTCCAGTTCGAATCTACGGTTGTCGGCGGTGCGATTCCGAAGGAATATATCCCGGCAGTCGGCGAAGGTATCGAGGAGGCAGCAAAGGCAGGCGTTCTTGGCGGATTCCCGGTACTGGGCGTTCATGCGAACGTATATGACGGTTCCTACCATGAGGTAGACTCCAGTGAGATGGCGTTCCACATCGCGGGTTCCCTGGCATTCAAGGATGCGATGAAGCAGGGCAATCCGGTACTGCTTGAGCCGATCATGAAGGTCGAGGTCACGATGCCGGAGGAGTATATGGGCGATGTCATCGGCGACATAAACTCCCGCCGCGGACGTATTGAGGGTATGGATGACCTCGGCGGAGGTAAGATCGTCAGAGGCTATGTACCGCTCGCGGAGATGTTTGGTTATTCCACAGACCTTCGTTCGAAGACACAGGGCCGCGGCAACTACTCGATGTTCTTTGAACGCTATGAGCAGGTTCCGAAGTCTGTGCAGGAGAAGGTACTGAGCGCGAAATCTAAATAAGTAGTCGTATTTGAAGAGGTATTTCCTGTCCGTGCTTCTGGTCAGAAAGACAAAGGTTTTGGCGCGGACAGGTGAAACAGAAGCTATAAAATTCATTTTGTCCGATATTGGGCAAAAAAGTGCTTGAAAACTGGCTCGTTTTGAAATATAATCATGACAGCCTGTATTCAAAAGGATTCATTGAATTGAAGGAGGAAAATCACAATGGCAAAGGCTAAATTTGAAAGAACGAAACCGCATTGTAATATCGGTACCATCGGTCACGTAGACCATGGCAAGACCACTCTGACTGCGGCAATCACGAAGGTTCTTTCCCACAGAGTAGCAGGAAACGTAGAGACAAGCTTTGATAACATCGACAAGGCTCCGGAAGAGAGAGAGCGTGGTATCACGATTTCTACTGCTCATGTTGAGTATGAGACAGAGAAAAGACACTATGCTCACGTTGACTGCCCAGGTCACGCAGACTATGTAAAGAACATGATCACCGGTGCTGCTCAGATGGATGGCGCGATCCTTGTAGTAGCTGCTACGGATGGTGTTATGGCGCAGACAAAGGAGCACATCCTTCTGTCCCGTCAGGTAGGCGTTCCGTATATCGTAGTGTTCATGAACAAGTGCGATATGGTAGACGACGAGGAACTGCTTGAGCTGGTAGACATGGAGATCCGTGAGCTGCTGAACGAGTATGAGTTCCCGGGCGATGACACACCGATTATTCAGGGTTCCGCTCTGAAGGCTCTGGAAGATCCGGACGGAGAGTGGGGCGACAAGGTTATGGAGCTCATGGATGCTGTTGACAGCTGGGTTCCGGATCCGCAGCGTGCGACTGATCAGCCGTTCCTGATGCCGGTTGAGGACGTATTCACCATCACAGGCCGTGGTACCGTTGCTACCGGTCGTGTAGAGCGTGGTACTCTGAAGCTGAACGAGGAAGTTGAGATCGTTGGTATCAAGGAAGAGATCCAGAAGACGACCGTTACTGGTATCGAGATGTTCCGTAAGTTGCTTGACTATGCACAGGCAGGCGATAACATCGGTGCTCTTCTTCGTGGTATCAGAAGAACAGACATCGAGCGTGGTCAGGTTCTGGTAAAGCCGGGCACCATCAAGTGCCACACCAAATTTACCGCTCAGGTATACGTTCTGACCAAGGACGAGGGTGGCCGTCATACGCCGTTCTTCAACAACTATCGTCCGCAATTCTATTTCAGAACAACTGACGTTACCGGCGTTATCAACCTTCCGGAAGGCACTGAGATGTGCATGCCTGGTGACAATGTAGAGATGACCATCGAGCTGATCCATCCGATCGCTATGGAGCAGGGTCTTACATTCGCTATCCGTGAGGGTGGCCGTACAGTAGGATCAGGTCGTGTTGCTACGATTATCGAGTAATCAAGCAGGCAGATTTGAATAGTTAGCTTAATAAAGGTACCGCAATTTCCTGTGAAAGCAGGGAATTGCGGTTTCTTACTGTTTACAATCATTTGATGCCTCGTATGCATGCATCGGGGTCTTTGACTTGTATGTATGATGAGAGAAAATACTCTTTTGTTCCACTTCAGATGGAAGGAAAGAGAGAGGAATACAGACAGAGGACAGGGAGTGAAGTATGAAGGCGATACTGGAGCGGCTGTTAGAACTGCAGGACACAAAATACGCGGATTTTCAGAGCGGTCTGACACCGACTCTTTCCCGGGAACGGTTCATCGGAGTGCGGACGCCGGAGCTTCGCAGGCTCGCAAAGGAAATGCTTGCGGGAACATTTGATGACATCTCCGCTTTTATGAGTGAGCTTCCACATTCTTATTTTGAGGAAAACCAGCTGCATGCATTTCTGATTTCCGGCGAGAAGGATTTTTCGGTATGTATGGAACAGCTGGAGCGATTTCTGCCTTATATCGACAACTGGGCGACCTGCGATCAGCTTTCTCCCGGGGTTTTTAAAAACAATTCAAAAATGCTGCTTCCCTATATCGAACGCTGGCTTGCCTCTTCTCATATTTATACCGTGCGATTTGGGATTGGAATGCTGATGCGGTATTTCCTGGATGATGCATTTGATATGACTTACGCGGAAAAAGTAGCCTCTATTCCGGCTGACAGAGCGTATTTTTGCTGCAGGACCTTGCCTGCGCCTTCCGACAAGAAGCAATCGCCCGTGCCGTTAACGTCTGTACCAACGGAAACAACAGATCAAGTGTATGTCGAAGAGCCTGTGGCGGATGGCTGTCCTTACTATATCCGTATGATGATTGCCTGGTATTTTGCCACCGCACTGGCGAAGCAGTATGACCGGATTCTTCCTTTTATAGAAGAGAACCGGCTGGATCCGTGGATACACAATAAAACAATCCAGAAAGCGGTGGAGAGCTACCGGATCACACCGGAGCAAAAGGCGTATCTGAAAACGCTGAGGATAAAATGATTTTCAATCTGTAAGGAAAAATAAATCCTTATCTGAAAAAAATTGTCTGAAAAAATTAACCGTATAAATAAATTTCTGACTGTAAAGAAAAAATACTTGACAGCCCGGCGGTTTCTGTGTATGATAGAAAACGGTGATGGATATGGACGAGGTATTGCGACGCGCGTTCCTTTATGACTTTTATGGAGAGCTGCTCACTGCGCATCAGCGTGAAGTATACGAGGCGGTTGTTCAGAATGACCTTTCGTATTCGGAGGCGGCTGAGGAATTTGGTGTCAGCCGGCAGGGTGTGCATGATCTGGTGAAGCGTTGTGAGAAGAGTCTGGAGCAGTATGAGTCGAAGCTGCATCTGGTGGAGCGTTTTCTGAATATTCGCGCGAAGGTGGAGCAGATCCAGGAGTTATCCCATCACTGAGAAGAGATAGACAGGGAAGTATTTGCCGAACAGGTTGCAGAGCTTTCCGGGCAAATTCTGGAAGAACTGTAGGATTGGACTGGTGAGTGTCTGCCGAACCAGTTATGCGGCAGGTTTGCTGCGCTGGATTCGTCGGTTTTTATCTTGGAACTGCTTTTGTCTGGACGTTTTTTGGGATTAGAGGAGTTTTTGAATGGCTTTTGAGAGCTTATCAGAGAAGCTGCAGAATGTGTTTAAGAACCTGCGCGGCAAGGGTCGGCTGACGGAGGCGGATGTCAAGACCGCGCTCAAAGAGGTCAAGATGGCTCTGCTGGAGGCGGACGTCAGCTTTAAGGTGGTTAAACAATTTATTAAGTCTGTCGAGGCGAAGGCCATCGGGCAGGATGTTATGAATGGTCTGAATCCGGGGCAGATGGTGATCAAGATCGTCAATGACGAGCTGACCGCTCTGATGGGTTCAGAAACCACGGAGATTGCGCTGCGTCCTGCGAATGAGGTAACGGTCATCATGATGGCCGGTCTTCAGGGCGCCGGTAAAACAACGACAGCCGCGAAGCTGGCAGGCAAGTTCAAGTCCAAAGGCCGCAGACCTCTGCTGGTGGCATGCGATGTGTATCGTCCGGCTGCGATTAAACAGCTTCAGATCAATGGCGAGAAGCAAGGCGTTGAGGTGTTTTCACTTGGTGACAAGGAGAATCCGGTGCATATCGCGGAGGAATCTGTCCGCTACGCGAAGGAGCACAATCTGAACCTTGTCTTTCTGGACACGGCGGGCCGGCTTCACATCGATGAGGATATGATGCGCGAGCTGCAACAGATCAAGAATACGATTTCGGTTGATCAGACCATCCTGGTCGTGGATGCGATGACCGGTCAGGATGCTGTGAATGTTGCCTCGATGTTCGAGGAGAAAATCGGTATTGACGGTGTGATTGTCACAAAGCTGGATGGCGATACAAGAGGCGGCGCGGCACTTTCCATCAAAGCAACCTGCGGGAAGCCAATTCTCTATGCGGGTATGGGAGAGAAGCTCTCTGATCTGGAGCAGTTTTACCCGGATCGTATGGCATCCCGGATTCTTGGTATGGGCGATGTGCTTTCACTGATTGAGAAGGCGCAGGAGAACATCGACGAGGAAAAAGCCAGATCCATGGAACAGCGCCTGCGAAAGGCACAGTTTGGGTTTGACGATTACCTTGAGAGCATGAACCAGATGAAGAATATGGGCGGCATTTCCAGCGTGCTGGGAATGATGCCGGGCATCGGCGGAGCGCAGATGAAGCAGCTTGAGGATGCGGTCGATGAGAAGAAGATGGCGCAGACCGAGGCGATTATTCTTTCCATGACGCCGAAGGAGCGCTCGAATCCGGACATTCTGAATATGTCGCGCAAGCGCAGGATTGCGGCGGGCGCGGGCGTCGATATCAGCGAGGTAAACCGTCTGGTGAAGCAGTTTGATCAGAGCCGCAAGATGATGAAGCAGTACTCCGGAATGCTCGGAGGCAAAGGTGCTAAAAGAGGTAAATTTAAATTACCTTTTTAGAGGAGCAGCACGGCAAAAGGTGAGCAGCTGATGCGGCCTGCGGTGCGCGCCCGGACAAAGGGAATCCCCTGGTCCGATCATATATTATTTTGACACAGGAGGGGAATGAGATGGCAGTAAAAATCAGATTAAGAAGAATGGGTAAGAAGAAGAATCCTTTCTATAGAATCGTCGTGGCAGATGCAAGATCTCCGAGAGATGGCAGATGCATCGAGGAAATCGGCACTTACAATCCGAACGCGAACCCGAGCGAGTTCAAGATTGACGAGGAGCTGGCGAAGAAGTGGCTTGAGAGCGGTGCGCAGCCGACTGAGACGGTTGGAAAGCTTTTCAAGCTGGCCGGCATTGAGAAATAGGACTAAGAGGTGAGCAGATATGAAAGAATTATTGGAAATCATTGCGAAATCTCTGGTTGAGCATCCGGACGAGGTAGAGGTTACGGAAAAGGAAAGAGGGAAAACACTTGTGCTGGAGCTGAAGGTTGCCGCTTCCGATATGGGAAAGGTGATTGGAAAGCAGGGCAGGATTGCGAAGGCCATCCGCTCGGTTGTAAAAGCCGCCGCGACCAAGGAAGACAAAAAGGTCGTTGTCGACATTTTGCAGTAAAAGCGCAATATGGATTTTTCACAACATTGGAAGGAAGAGGAGCTGTTGGGATTGCAAACAGCTCCTTGTTTTCTATCATCAGGAGAAAATTAATATGCAGGAACTATTGCAGGTAGGTGCTGTGACGTCTACACACGGACTTGGCGGTGAGGTCAAGGTCTTTCCGACCACGGATGACCCGGCAAGATTTAAGAAGCTGAAATCGGTGCTGCTGGGGGCCGGAAACACCGGCTCCGTTAAAAATAGAGACAACCAAAAGGATTCGTCAGCTGACGGTGACGCGGCTTCCATGCGGGAGCTTGAGGTGGAACGGGTACGGTTTTTTAAGAATCTTGTGATTGTAAAGTTTCGCGGTCTCGATCGGATTGAGGATGTCGAGGGGATGAAGGGCTGCCCGCTGTATGTAACCCGCGCGAATGCGGTAAAGCTGGAAGAGGGCGAGTATTTTATCGCAGATCTGATTGATTTGAATGTATACACGGACGAGCCGTGGGAATCATCAGCGGATAGAAAACCGGAAGATAATGGAAACAATCCAGATCCAAAAGAAGACCGAACGGAAGATGGGAGAACGGTCGGCGAAGAGCGGGTCTTCCTCGGTATTCTCACGGATGTACTCCAGACCGGCGCGAATGATGTATATGAAGTGTCCCTGAGTGATGGGCGCAAGGTACTGATTCCCGCAATCAAACAGTGCATTCTGGACGTTGATATAGAGAAAGGCACCATGCACGTGCATTTACTGGAGGGGCTGCTGGAATGAATTTTTATGTAATGACGCTGTTCCCGGAAATGATTGAGCAGGGGATGAATACGAGTATCACCGGACGCGCGATCGCGAAAGGACTGATTTCCCTGGAAACGGTCAATATCCGTGACTATTCCGTCACCGGGAATGGACGGATCGATGACTATCCTTATGGTGGCGGCGCCGGAATGGTGATGCAGGCAGAACCGGTCTGCCGGGCATACGAGGCACTGGCGGAGCGAATTTCACAGAGGCAAAAGCCACGAATGGAAACGGAACCTGAAGCCAGTGAGAGACCGATGACAGAGCAGTCGATGGACCAGTTTCCTTTGCAGACGCCCGGTGATACGGAAGCCGCAAATGGTATTCAGACGGATGATTCAGGCAGCATCTCCCAAAAAGTCCGCGTTATTTACCTGACACCGCAGGGCCGTGTTTTTCATCAGGAAATGGCACAGGAATTCGCACAGGAGGAGAACCTGATTTTTCTCTGCGGCCATTACGAGGGCGTGGATGAGCGCGTGCTTGATACCATCGTCACAGATCAGGTGTCTATCGGGGACTATGTGCTGACCGGCGGGGAGCTGCCTGCGATGGTGATGATGGACGCGATTTCCCGTATGGTACCAGGGGTGCTCAGCAACGCGGAATCCGGACAGTCAGAGAGTTTTTCCGATCATCTTCTGGAGTATCCGCAGTACAGCCGTCCGGAGATCTGGAGAGGACAGCCGGTGCCCCCGGTCCTTTTGTCCGGTCATCATGGGAATGTGGACCGCTGGCGGCGCGATCAGTCGCTGATGCGGACACTGAAGAGCCGTCCGGATCTTCTGGACGATGTCATTCTGGATAAGGCGGACCGGAAATTTCTGCGTAAGGTGCTTGAAGGAGATACGGAATATGAGCTGACAGATGCCCAGCGAACGCTCGTGGAAGCTCTGTTGTAAGACCGCGTCACACAGGATGCAGTTCTAAAAGACACAGGCATCGGGAACTTAAGCGTTTAAAACAAAAAACCTCTTGCATTTTGGGGGGAATCATGCTACACTCATTTGCGTTGTGAGAAAGAGACGGTCCTCTGTTACGATGGGCGCTGTTTTCCGGTTTCAAAGAGACCGGATGAGTATTATGAGTACGTAAAGGGATGGATGGGTTACAGCTGTGTAGCTTCTGACTAGCCGGACGTGGTTCAGATAACAGAAAGGCGCGCGTATTACGAACGTCCAATAGATGAAGGAGGCACACAATGAACGACATTATCAAAAACATTGAGGATGCCCAGCTGAAGGCTGAGGTTCCGCAGTTTTCCGTAGGCGATACCGTTCGTGTATACGGGAAAATCAAAGAGGGCAACCGCGAGAGAATTCAGGTGTTCGAGGGAATCGTGATGAAGAAGCAGGGCGGCAGCGTCAGAGCTACCTTTACGGTTCGCAAGAATTCAAATGGCGTAGGAGTCGAGAAGACCTGGCCGCTACATTCACCGGCTGTTGAGAAGGTGGAAGTGGTTCGCCGTGGTAAAGTGAGACGCGCGAAGCTGAATTACCTGAGAGGACGCGTAGGAAAGAGAGCCAAAGTCAAAGAACTGGTGAAATAAGGACGAATCAGGGAGATTACATTATGTATTCTCCCTTTTTTGCAACACCAGTTCACACAGCAGCGAAATAGAAAGACGGACGATGCGGATTTATCCGCAATCGTCAGTATTTCTATTTTGCGATGGGCGGAACGCCCATACAGCCGCAGACATATGACGCGAAGCGGCATATAGCCTGCAAGGCAGGCGGTCTGCGGCCTGCTGTGTGGAACTGATAGCAAGACAGAAAGACGGAGATTTCCGAATGCATACAAAGATAAGTTCCATATTTCGGAAAACGTTATTATGGATATTTGAGCTTCTGGTTGTCATTTTGTTCGCCTATGTGGTGGTCTATTATTTCGGTCAGACCAGGACGAATATCGGTCAGTCAATGGATACGACCCTTTCAGGAGGGGATACGGTTCTTCTGAACACACTTGCCTACCAGTTTGGTACTCCGCAGCGCGGCGATGTGATCGCGTTTAAGCCGAACGGCAGCAGCACCGCATATACAAGCATTAAGCGGGTGATCGGCCTTCCGGGCGAGACCATTCAGATTAAGGATGGCATGATTTACATTGACGGGGAGGTCTACCTGGAGGAGCAAAGCTACCCGGCGATGACGAACGGAGGTATGGCCGAGGAGGGTGTGACTCTGGGGGACAGAGAGTATTTTGTGCTGGGGGATAATCGGAATAACAGTGAAGACAGCCGGTTTGCTGATGTCGGGGTCGTGACGGGCGATTCGATTGAGGGAAAGGTCTGGTTTGTGATATCTCCTTCGGAGCATAGAGGATTTGTGGAGTAACAGGAGGTAATGAATGGATTACCAATGGTATCCGGGACATATGACGAAGGCGAAGCGCATGATGCAGGAAGACATTAAGCTGGTCGACCTGGTGATTGAGCTGACGGATGCAAGAGCGCCGATGTCCAGCCGCAATCCGGATATTGATGAGCTTGGGAAAAACAAGGCTCGCGTGATTTTGCTGAATAAGGCGGATCTGGCGGATGAGAATCAGAATCGCGGGTGGGAGGCATACTTTCGCGAACGGAAGTTTCAAACCGTGGCTGTGAATTCCAGAACCGGCGCGGGCATGAAGCAGATTCAGAACGTGATCATGGCAGCATGCCGGGAAAAGATCGAGCGGGACCGCAGAAGAGGCATTCTGAGCCGCCCGGTTCGGGCGATGGTTGCCGGGATCCCGAATGTCGGGAAATCCACATTTATCAATTCGTTTGCCGGAAAAGCCTGTGCGAAGACCGGAAATAAGCCCGGTGTGACACGCGGGAAGCAGTGGATCCGGCTGAACAAAAATGTGGAGCTTCTGGATACTCCCGGGATTCTCTGGCCGAAGATCGGCGATCCGCTGGTCGGGCGCAGACTTGCGGCTCTGGGGTCGATTCGCGACGAGATCATACAGGCAGAGGAGCTTTCTATCTGGCTGCTGGAGTATATAGAGAAACAGTATCCGGGGCTTCTGGCCGCGCGGTACCAGGTCTCAGAGGAGCAGAAGGCGGCCGCTCTGCTGGGTGATATTGCGTTTGTCAGAGGATGCCTGAAAACGGGCGGTGAGCCGGATTATGAGAAGGCGGCCGCGATTGTCCTGGACGATTTCCGAAGCGGTCGGATTGGCCGGATTACGCTGGAATGCGTATCGGACGAGCCAGTGACAGGCCGTTGACGGAAGACGGCACGCATGGGAAAAGCCTGTTAGAATCATTGTGAAACTGCTTGCAGCAGTTTGGCGGCTGTGAGGAATCTGCGCAGTGTATTTAGAAGAAAGAAGATGAACAAAAATGAGCAGGGAAAAGGAACAGGGGACGATGGAAAACGAGGAGAATAAGGTGGATCCGAAGAAGGAAATACTCAGCTGGATTTTTTACATTGCGTTTGTGATTGTGGCGACATGGCTGATTCTCCATTTTGTCGGACAGCGGACGGTTGTAGACGGCAGTTCCATGAATAATACGCTGATTGACGGCGACAACCTGATTGTGGAAAAGCTGTCCTATCGGTTTGGAGACCCGCAGCGATTCGATATTATTGTGTTCCGCCCTTATGAGGATTCCAACGAGTACTACATCAAACGGATTATCGGTCTGCCGGGTGAGACTGTTCGTATTGATGAGGATGGAAACATTTATATCAATGGGGAGTTGTTGGAGGAGGATTACGGGAAGGAAACGATCCAGAACCCCGGGCGGGCATCTGAGGAAATCACACTTGGTGAGGACGAGTATTTTGTGCTGGGCGACAACCGCAATAACAGCACAGACAGCCGCACGGAAAAGGTGGGCAATGTGAGCCGCAGCTCGATTGTCGGCAAGGCCTGGGTTCGTATCTGGCCGCTTTCGAGTATCGGATTTTTAACGCATCAATAAGGTACGTCCGACTATTTAGAAATCAGCCTTTTGTAAATTGGGGGAGACGCAGATTGCCTGGCTGGCAGGATGCGTGCGAAGGTGTATTTGAAGGGAAAAATTGTTGAAAAAGGGTGAAAAAAAGAAAAAGAGCATTATCCGCGAGGCTCTGAGCTGGATTGTGTATGTTGCGCTTATTTTCGGACTGGTTTATTTCGTGGTGAACTATGTCGGCGAGAGCACAGAGGTTCGCGGTGATTCGATGTATCCGGCCTTAAATGATGGAGACCAGCTGATTATCGATATGATTTCCTACCAGTTTTCGGATCCGAAGCGTTTTGATGTGATTGTCTTTCCGTTCCAGTATCAGGAGGATACCTACTATATTAAGCGGATTATTGGCCTTCCGGGCGAGACGGTTCAGATTGAAGACGGAGTGATTTATATCAACGGAGAGGTGCTCGAAGAATCTTACGGCTATGAGGAGATCAAAAATCCCGGCCTTGCGTCTGCGGGTATCACCCTCGGTGAGCAGGAATATTTCGTGCTCGGCGATAACCGCAATGACAGTACCGACAGCAGAGAGCCGAGCGTGGGCAATATCTCACGTGAGCAGATTATTGGCAAGGCAGTGTTTCGGGTCTGGCCGTTTGACGCAGTCGGATTCATTCAATGAGATCGGAAGACCGTGTTTTCATGCACACAAAATTTTATGTGTTAGTCAGATAGATAAAAGCAGGAGTGATATGAAAAAAATCAGCGAGATAAAACAGGAATTTGCCGGGGCTTCCCAATCCGACCTTCCGCAGCTGTTTGCAGAGTATGAAAATGACAGCCGGAGCGGAGTGCAGGGATTGATCACACAGTATCGAAAAAAGCTGGAGCGCCTGGAGCTGGAACGGCAGCGTCTGGAGCGCATGCGGATATACGAGCATAAATATGAGGATCTGGGTCTGGTCTGCGGGATTGATGAGGCGGGGCGTGGTCCTCTTGCCGGTCCTGTTGTCGCCGGTGCGGTCATTCTGCCGAAGGACTGTGAGATTTTATACCTGAATGATTCCAAAAAGCTGACTCCTGCCAGGAGAGAAGAACTGTTTAGTGAGATCAGAGAAACGGCGATTGCGTATGGGATCGGGATGGCGTCCCCGGAGCGGATTGATGAGATTAATATCCTCCAGGCTACCTATGAGGCGATGCGGGATGCCATCTCACAGCTGAATCCGCAGCCGCAGGTGCTTTTAAATGACGCGGTCAGGATTCCGGAGGTTTCCATCCGACAGGTGCCGATTATCGGAGGAGATGGGAAAAGCCTGTCCATTGCGGCAGCGAGTGTGCTCGCAAAAGTGACCAGGGATCATCTGATGCTGGAATATGATAAAGCTTTTCCGGAGTATGGATTCGCGTCGCACAAAGGCTACGGGTCAGCCGCACACATAGAGGCTTTGAAAACATATGGTCCGTCGCCAATTCACAGAAAAACGTTTATCGGACATTTTGTGTGAGACCGTTTTATCAGGATGACAGAGTGATTTTTATCCGAGCGGGAAGGTTCTTCGAACGGCTCTTCGAACGTCCCTGTCGGGCAGGAATTTGTATACACGGAGGGGCATCGGTTGAATAAACGCGCAGTCGGCACGGAGTATGAGGGACTTGCTGCCTCGTATCTGGAAAAGGAAGGCTTTTCTATCGTCTGCCGCAATTATCGCTGCCGGATGGGCGAGATTGATCTGGTTGCCAGAGAGCAGGGGTATCTGGTTTTTGTGGAGGTAAAATTCCGCAGCGGTGAAAGCAGCGGCAGCGCACTGGAGGCAGTAGATGGCAGAAAACAGCAGCGGATTATCCGCGTGGCAAGGTGGTATCTGATGGAGCATCATGTCCCGGAGAATCAGCCGGTTCGCTTTGATGTGGTAGCGATTGACGGAGCAAATGTTCATCTGGTGCGGGATGCATTCTGGTTATGAAATCGGTGAATCAGATGCTTCCGGGTTACTAGAACAGGAGATGGAAGAATGGAGTCATTGCTGCGGAAAAACAGGATGGAACATATGTGTGCGCACCAGAAGGATGGTGTGCTTTATTTTACGTTTCCGGCATTGGATGCGATGCCATTTCTCATCCACGGGTTCAGCAGCCGGCTCGGCGGAGTCAGTGAGAACGAATTTTCCAGCATGAATCTGAGCTTTACGCGTGGAGATAAGCCGGAGCGTGTGGATGAGAATTTTCACCGGATCGCGGCGGCTGTCGGCTTTCCGTATGAAGATATGGTTTTTTCTCATCAGACGCACACAACGAATGTACGGGTCGTTACCAGGGAAGACTGCGGCAAGGGATATCTTCGCAGGCGCGACTATCAGGACGTGGATGGTCTGATCACGAATGAGCCGGGCGTGGTTCTTGGCACGTTTTATGCGGACTGTGTACCGCTCTATTTTGTCGATCCGGTGCGCCGGGCGATTGGCCTGTCGCACTCCGGGTGGCGCGGCACGGTGAATGACATTGCGAGAGTTACCGTGCGCAGCATGCAGCAGGCGTTTGGAACCGTTCCATCGGATTTGCTTGCCGCTGTTGGTCCATCCATCTGTCAGGACTGCTATGAGGTCAGCGAGGACGTGATCGACCAGTTCCGTGCCCATTATCCGGAGAGTGTCTGGTCTGTGCTGTTTACACCTAAAACCACCGGTCAGACAGGGCCTGGGGCAGGGGATGAGCCGGGGAAGTCAGGAAAGAAATACCAGCTGAATTTATGGGAGGCCTGCCGGCAGAATCTTCTAAGAGCGGGTGTACCGGAAAAGAATATTGTGGTAACGGATCTGTGTACCTGCTGCAATCCGACCATTTTCTTTTCACACAGGGCGTCGCATGGGAAGCGCGGAAATCTGGCAGGATTTCTTGCTCTGAAATCTTGAATTTTTGATTGACGAGGTTTTTATCTTGTGCTATAGTAGTCGAGTGTGATTTGCAGCCGATGCCCGGGTTCGCGGAGACTCCAGCCGGTTTCCTGGTATCTGGCGGTCATAGTTCCGATTTTTCTATAATCTGGAAAAGTCGGAGTCCGGGATTGCTTTAATCATCCGGAAAATATTTATCAGGAGGAGATACCAATGATTTCAAAGGAAAAAAAGACAGCGATTATCAATGAATATGCGAGAACGCCGGGGGACACAGGCTCACCGGAGGTTCAGATCGCGATTCTTACTGAGCGGATTCAGGAGCTGACCGCACATCTGCAGGCGAATCCGAAGGATCATCATTCCAGAAGAGGACTTCTGAAGATGGTTGGTAAGAGACGTGGACTGCTCGCTTATCTGAAGAAGACGGATCTGGAGGGATACCGTGCTCTGATTGCGAAGCTTGGCATTCGTAAATAATGATTCAGAAAGGGCGGACTATCATATCCGTCCTTTTTCTGCACAATATAATCTTTTATGCGGCGGCAGCCGAGACCACTGAAAAGCAGATAATGGAAACCGGAAGCTTTCGGATGTCTGTTTTTCAGTAGTTTCGGAGCTCTTGCTCATGAAGGATTCCCATTGTGCATGAATCAGGGCGTTCCCGCATTTCTGGAGTCGCGGAGGATGCTCCTGAAAATCATTTTACTACAATAAAGGAGAAAGACATGTACAAGAGTTATTCAATGGAACTGGCCGGCAGAACGCTTACCGTAGATATCGGACGTGTGGGTGCTCAGGCAAACGGCTGTGCGTTTATGCATTATGGTGATACGACTGTGCTCTGCACGGCGACGGCTTCTGAGAAGCCGAGGGACGGGATTGACTTCTTCCCGCTCAGCGTAGAATACGAAGAGAAGTATTACGCAGTAGGAAAGATTCCGGGTGGTTTTAACAAAAGAGAGGGCAAGGCGTCTGAGAACGCGGTGCTGACGGACCGTGTGATTGACCGTCCGATGCGCCCGCTATTTCCGAAGGATTACCGCAATGACGTGACCCTTGACAATATGGTGATGTCGGTGGATCCTGAGTGCCGTCCGGAGCTGACCGCGATGATCGGTACCGCGATCGCGACCTGCATTTCTGATATCCCATTTGACGGTCCGTGTGCGATGACACAGATGGGACTTGTTGACGGGGAGCTGATTGTAAATCCGTCCCAGTCGCAGTGGGATAATGGAGATCTGCAGCTGACCGTAGCTTCTACGAGAGAGAAGGTCATCATGATCGAGGCCGGAGCCAATGAGGTGAAGGACGATGTGATGATCGACGCCATCTATAAATGCCATGCAGTGAACCTGGAACTCATTGCTTTCATCGATAAGATCGTAGCGGAGGTTGGCAAGCCGAAGCATGCGTATGAGAGCTGCGCGGTTCCGGAAGAGCTGTTCGAGGCGATTAAGAAAATCGTTCCGCCGGAGGAGATGGAGAAGGCGGTATTTACCGACGTGAAGCAGGTGCGTGAGGCAAATATCCGCGAGATTACCGCGAAGCTGGAAGAAGCGTTTGCGGACAATGAGGAGTGGCTTGCTGTTCTCTCGGAGGCAGTTTATCAGTATCAGAAGAAGACCGTGCGCAAGATGATCCTGAAGGATCACAAGCGTCCGGACGGCCGTGCGATCACGCAGATCCGTCCGCTTGCTGCAGAGGTCGATATCATTCCGAGAGTGCACGGCTCTGCAATGTTCACGCGCGGCCAGACACAGATCTGTACGGTGACGACCCTTGCGCCGCTCTCTGAAGTACAGAAAATCGATGGCCTTGACGAAAATATTAATTGCAAACGCTATATGCACCATTACAATTTCCCGTCCTACTCGGTGGGCGAGACGAAGGTCAGCAGAGGACCGGGACGCCGCGAGATCGGTCATGGCGCTCTGGCGGAAAAGGCTCTGATGCCTGTGCTCCCGTCTGAGGAAGAGTTCCCGTACGCAATCCGCACGGTTTCCGAGACCTTTGAGTCCAACGGTTCGACCTCACAGGCGAGTGTCTGCGCGTCTACGATGTCTCTGATGGCAGCCGGTGTTCCGATTAAAAAGCCGGTAGCCGGAATCTCCTGCGGTCTGGTGACCGGAGAGACCGATGATGATTACATTGTTCTGACGGATATCCAGGGACTTGAGGATTTCTTCGGAGATATGGATTTCAAGGTGGCAGGTACGCTGGATGGTATCACCGCGATCCAGATGGATATCAAGATTCACGGTCTGACCCGTCCGATCGTAGAGGAAGCGATTTCCCGTACGCATCAGGCGAGAGAGTATATTCTCAAAGAGATTATGATGCCGTGCATCGCCGAGCCGAGACCTACGGTAAACGAATATGCGCCGAAGATCATGCAGATGAGCATTGACCCGCAGAAGATCGGCGATGTGGTCGGTCAGAGAGGTAAGACCATCAATACCATCATTGAGCGCACCGGCGTGAAGATCGACATCAATGAGGATGGCTTCGTATCCATCTGCGGCACAGATCAGGCAATGATGGACAAGGCGGCTGAGATGATCCGCATCATCGTGACTGACTTTGAGGCCGGTCAGGTATTCGATGGCGTCGTAGTCAGCATCAAAGACTTCGGCTGCTTCGTGGAGTTCGCTCCGGGTAAAGAGGGAATGGTACACATTTCCCGGATCGCAAAGCACCGCATCAACCGTGTGGAGGATGTCCTGACATTGGGCGACAAGGTGAAGGTCGTTTGCCTCGGCAAGGACAAGATGGGCCGCATGAGCTTCAGCATGAAGGATGTAAAGCAGAGATAAGGGAATCCCGGGGAGGTTATGAATGAGCAGAAATAATACAAGAACAGGAATTCTGAGATTCGGTACACTGTGCGTGCTTTTCTGTGCGTTGCTGCTTTTTTTGCCCGTCAGGGCAGAAGCAGCGTCCTCCAAAACGAAAGCACTAAAAGCTTATAAAAAATTTCTTGCTCAATCTACAATGACCTGGGGAGAAGGCAGCTCGACAACGGTAACGCTTTCCAAATGCAGATTTGCAGTTGTCTATCTGGATAAAAATTCAGTGCCGGAGCTGATTCTGTATGCGGGGAGCAATTCCGTTGATGGCTCGGACGGTTCTTATCTGATTTATACTTATAAAAACGGAAGAGTGACCTTTGTTGCCAGAGCCTGGGAAAGCTTTTCCTACTATAAGAAAAAGGGTGTGTATCTGACCAGTCACAGGTGGAATGGTTACTATTATACTTTTTCATCCGCCACTGCTGTGCGAAGGTTTTCGGTAACGGATGAGACCGTTAGCTACTACGATATCAATGGAGATGGAGAATATTCGTTGGTATATAAACGCTTTGCGGATGCCACCGATTCTACCGGAACTGTGATTTCAAAATCTGCTTTTAACAGCCAGCTCAAATCGCTCATTGGGTCGAAAAAGCTGACTACGCCGAAATTCCGGAAAAATACGGCTGCGAACCGTAAAAAATATTTAAAATAATATCCGTTAAAAACCGGCCTGTTTATTTGGGCCGGTTTTCATTATATGTCTCGAAGCTTTGTTCCATATCTTTAAGGATATCCGCGTATTTGAGCAATTGAGCCTGTATCTGTTCCTTGTCCGGACGGTTTTGCTTATAATTGATGCGATGCTCCATACTGGCCCAGAAGTCCATGCTGAGCGTGCGGACCTGGATTTCGACCGGATAATATTCGGTGACATCCATATACCGAACGGGAATCCCGAGGATGATATGATAGCTGCGGTAACCATTTGGCTTTGGATGAAGGATATAGTCCTTCTCATTTACTACAATCAGGTCGTTCTGACGTTTCAGCGCATCAATCATCTGGTAGGCATCCTGTTCAAAATAACAGATAACACGTACTCCCGCAATATCCTGCAGGTATTCCCGGGCATTTGCCGGAGTTGGATCACGATTCAGACGGTTGAGCTTTCCGTCCAGGCTCTTGTGCTTTTTGATTCTGGAATATACGGTGTGAACCGGTTTACAGGAAGCGTTTTGATAGATGGAATGGTTCAGAACATCAAGTCTGGACAGCAGAAGATTCATAGCATCCTGATAAGGCAATATCAATTCATAATATTCTTCACTGGTCATTTGTTATAATTTCTCCCTGCCTGGTTTAAAATCATGGTAAAAATATTACAAAGCAAATATGTTCAGGATGTGTACCAGATATTAAAAGAAATGAAAATCGGCTTTTACAAGAAGCTTGCCTTGAAAAGTGAGCCGCTCTGTGCCGTACATGGAGGAACGATAATCGGAGTCAAAAAAGGCGAAGCCTTCTATTCACTTCGCCAATTGGATAAGAGCTGATGGCTGCAGCTGAACATAACCGGTCATGATAACAAAAGCTTTGCCATCCGATACATGCTGCAGTAAAAGCGCACACAATATGAAATTTGAATGGTACGGGCATTATCTGCATACTTCATTTAAGTCTTTAAAAAATCCCGGGTAACTGATCGTTACACAGTCAGCATCCTGAATCTCCGTTTCCCCTTCGCTTGCGAGCGCGGCCACGGCAAAGCTCATGGCGACGCGGTGATCCTTGTGCGGGTCGATCACGGCTCCGTGCAGCGGGCGGCCGCCTGTGCCTGTGATGATCATGCCGTCCGGCGTGGCTTCGACTGCGCAGCCAATGCGGGAGAGGTTCTCTGTCATGACAGCGATGCGGTCAGACTCCTTGACACGCAGCTCAGCAGCATCCCGGATTACGGTCGTACCATCCGCAAATGCAGCCAGAACGGCCAGAATGGGAAGCTCGTCAATCAGGGTTGGGATCAGATCGCCGCCAATCTCCACGGCTTTGAGTGCGCTGCTGCGCACGAGCAGATCCGCGCACGGCTCCGGGCCGCTGTAATCTTTATTGAGAAGTGTGAGATCCGCGCCCATCGCGCGGCAGACGCGCAGCATTCCGTCGCGGGTCGGATTGATGCCGACATTTCTGAGCAGAAGCTCGGAACCGGGCACAAGCAGCGCGGCGGCGATAAAATAGGCGGCCGAAGAGATATCCCCGGGTACATGGATCGATCGGGCCGTGAGCGTCGGCTCCGGAGCAATATAAACAGTAGGAGATTTCTTCCACGGTATAGCGCCGTCCGCTGATAAATCGTCCGAATCGGTCCGCACGTCCGCTCCGAAGTAGCGCAGCATCAGCTCGGAATGGTTTCTGGAAAGCGCCGGCTCTGAGACGCTGGTTATGCCGTCCGCGTAAAGACCGGCAAGCAGGATACAGGATTTTACCTGAGCGGAGGCTACTGGAGAATCATAATGTGCGCCGTGCAGCTGCTTCCCGTGAATGGCCAGAGGGGCGCAGCCATTGCCGCGCATGGAAACGATATCTGCGCCCATGGCTTCCAACGGAGTCATGATGCGCTTCATTGGGCGCTTCTGAATCGATGCATCTCCGGTCAGGCAGGAGTCAAAGGTCTGCCCGGCCAGGATGCCGGAGAGCAGCCGGACGGTCGTGCCGCTGTTGCCGGCATCAAGCTGCTCCGCCGGGGCAGAGAGTCCATGCAGCCCTTTTCCGTGGATTCTTACGTGTCCGCCCGTCTGTCTGTTGGCTGCATGAGAATTTGCAGATCCGGAAACGGTTTCTGCAGCATCCATTTTCAGGGAAATGTCGATTCCCATCCGGCGGAAACAGGCGATGGTCGAGAGACAATCCGCGCCGGTCAGGAAGTTCGTGACCTCCGTGGTGCCCTCCGCAAGGGCGCCAAACATGACACTGCGGTGCGAAATGGACTTATCTCCCGGTATCGAAAGATCCCCGCGCAGGGGAGCGGTATATTTGATCTTCATGATGGTTTATGTTCCTTTCCGGCACACTCAAAAATCAAATGAGCGGCGGCCTGATTAAGTGAAGCTCTGATTTGACTACCGCTCCCAGATCTGATACTGTTTTTCTCTCAGCAGGTTCGCAGCGGCCTTTGACGGAGCTTCCTCATAAAATTCAATCTGCAGGACGCCCTCTTCAAACTCCCGGTTATGTACGATGCCGATATTTTTGATGCTGATCCCGTGCTCGGCGAGCACCGTGGCGATCGTAGAAATCGCGCCGGATTCGTCGATGATATCGCAGAAAAGCCGGTATGTTTTTTTGATGCTGCCAAGTCCGCTCGATGGGAATGAATCCCGGTAATCGCGGGATTTTTCGAAGGCCCGGTAGATCGCCTGCCCATCGCCGCAGCACATGGCCTCGCGTGAATCCGTCAGCAGCTGAATAAAGGTATCCATGACGGAAATAATATTATCGCTGTTGGTCATACAGATCTGCTCCCACATTTCCGGGGAGGACGAAGCGATGCGTGTAATGTCCTTAAAACCGCCTGCCGCGAGCATTTTCATCAGCTCATCACGGGAATCCAGGTCATGCACCGTGTTCACGAGGGAAGCTGCAATCAGGTGCGGCAGGTGACTGACCGCGGCGGTCGCAAAATCATGCTGACGGTAATCGAGCACGATCGGAAGTGCCCCGGTGGATGCCGCCAGAGACCGGTAGCTTTCCACCCATTCTTCGGGCGTCCCCGGCGAGGGAGTAAGAATATAATACGAATTTTCAAACAGATGCGCCTGCGAATAGGCCAGCCCGGACTTTTCCGAACCGGTCATGGGATGTCCGCCGATAAAACGGCCATTCAGCCCCATATGTTCTACGGCCTCATGAATGTCAGTCTTTACACTGCCCACATCTGTGAGAATGCAGTCGGCGCGGGCAATGTCCTTTAACTGTTCGAGGGCGGTGACATTGCTGCCAACCGGAGCGCATAAAAAAATACAGTCACATTCGGAAAACTGTGTATCCGAAGGGGAGGAACAGATCTGATCAATCGTTCCCTGCGCAAGTGCGTCCTGCACGGTCTTTGCCGTGCGTGTATAAGCCATAATCCGGCAGCCGGGATCCGCGCGCCGAAGCGCTTTGGCGAGCGATCCGCCTATCAGGCCCAGCCCGATAAATCCAAATGTACGAAGCTCCATAAACAGGTCCTTTCCGAATCCATTGGAATAGTAAGTGTGATGCTCTGAATCGCTATCATTCTACTATTTAACAGGAATAATGTCAATTGAGAATGTTCGCCGCGGGCATCGCTGCGGATATCACTGCAGGCATTCATGTGGGCAGTACGGGTAAGTTATTTCACGACAGTTCCTTCGTTTCAGTTGACATTATCCGTTCAAAGTTGTAAGGTGATGATACGAAAGACCATGTTATCCAATCGAATGCAAATCGAATGCAAATCGAATGTAAATTGAATGCAAAGGGCAGGAGCCCTTTATGGACGGAAGGAGATTCTATATGAAATTTCGGGAGCGGTTTATGAATGGCGAGGCTGATTTTGAAGAGATCTTTGATCGGACCGATGAGTGGAACTTCAGTGATGAGGAGTGCACGCTGCGGGAGTATCTTGGACTGACGGCGGAGGAGGAGGACATCTGGATCAGTGAGAGCGATGAGGCACTTGAGGAGCTGATGAATCGGGAGCGGGCGGACACCGGCAGGAAGGAAGGATGACTTCGTAAGTTTGGAAGAATTACAGAGGATTATGTCTGTGAAATATTTCTAAAATATAGTTGAGAATTTTGTAAAAAAACGATATACTGTATCCATACTAAGCAGAAGGGTGGCCATCCGGTCTTTAGGGAACAGAACCGTGCGGATATGGAACAGAATCTGGGCGAAAATCAATCAGCAGCCGCCATTTGACAACGAATCACAGCGAACGGTCGTTTTGCTGCGGTGCGTGTATCTGGTACTGATGGGATATTATATCTTTTTTTTCTTCGCACTGGGAATTTATTGCCGGATGTACGAGCAGAGCTTTTATATTTCATGGGTGGCCATTATCTCTGAGATCTGCACGTTTGCTCTGTTCTGGCTCTCCTACCGCCAGCGGATCAGCACAAATCTGAAGCTGTATGTGGCAGCTGAGCTTCTTTGGCTGGCAGGCTTTGTCTATCTGTTTGGCTGGGAGTGCGGGGCACAGCAGATTATGTTTGTGCTTCTGGTGCTTGTTTATTTTTCTTTTTACGATGCGCTTTTGCAAAAGGCTGCCTTTACGGTCCTGCTGTTTCTGTTTCGCTTTGCTCTGTTCGCGTATACGAAGCAGCATGATCCATTTTCCCGCCTTCCGGATACGCTTTCGCTGGTTCTGCAGGTCTGGAGTTCCATGTCCTTTTTCACACTGATGGGGATTATCTGCGGATTTTTCAGTTCCAATATTGAATCTGCGGACAAAAAGCTTGTGCTTTACAACCAGCGCCTTCGGGAGCAGGCATCTACCGACCCGCTGACCGGCCTCTGGAACCGGCGCACGATGCGGATCTACCTGAATTCGAACAGGGAACAGGACCCCAAAATGGCGTTTTCCATCTGCATGGGGGATATTGATCTTTTTAAACACGTCAATGACACCTATGGGCACGATTGCGGCGATGCTGTGCTGAAATGGCTCTCGGAGCGTATGAAAAGCAGGGTGGAGGGAAAAGGACAGATCTGCCGGTGGGGCGGCGAGGAGTTCCTGATGTATTTTCCGAAAATGAACGGGGATGAGACACAGCAGCTTCTCATGGTGTTCCTTCTTGAACTGGAGCGCAGCCCGTTTTGCTGGAGGGAAGAGATGATCCCGGTTTCGATGACCTTTGGCGTGGAGGAATATGATTTTCACTCGGAAATGGACGCATTGATCAAAAAGGCGGATGAGAAGCTGTACATCGGGAAAGAGCGGGGCCGCAATCAGGTTGTATTTTAGAGTCTGTGTTTAAAATTTTTTTCACAGACCTATTGACAAATGATTGTTTGCAGATTAATATATACGCACAAAGTTCGCATTTCTTATTTCCTGTGATCCGTTTTTTGTATACGGTACGCAGAAGAATCTGGAGTGCGATAACCCCGGGGTAGTAAAGGTTTCGACGGGGGCTGTGAATCTGGAGAAGCTATCCGCAGGTGATGCGTCAAATCACAAAATTAAAATTAAACGCTGAAGATAATTTAGCATACGCTGCCTGACGGCAGCTGTCTGACACAGGGCACCCGTACCTTGTGACCCAGGCATCGACTATGCGGGAAACGACATATGCTAAGCTTTGCACATATGGGCGTATCATGAAGCTACTGAAAGCAGAAGGCTGTCAGCTGTCGCCTGCCGGAGGGAATGTCAAATAACTGACTATGATAGTAGAAGTACAGTGGATCGGCTTTCGGACACGGGTTCGATTCCCGTCTGCTCCATCCAAACGCGGTTTCACTCTTGTTGAAGCGGCGTTTTTTTTACACAAAAATATCGATCCGAAAACAGCTGGAAACGGGTCTGCATTCCGTTCGATGCGGTTCCCTGCGATTACACAAAAAATACATATTTTAAGATGGGTGCATTCACAGGATTATCATATTTTGATGTTACTATCGCTATAAAAATGTAAGTGATGCGCCTGTCTGACAGCGGGATGTGTCAGATGTGGTACGGGAGAAAGGAGAATCTTTATGGAACGCTTAAAAATACTGGTGGTGGATGATGAGAGCAGGATGCGCAAGCTGGTTCGTGATTTCCTTGTGAAGAAAGAGTTTGACGTGGTTGAGGCGGAGGACGGTGCACAGGCCATCGATATCTTTTTTGAGCAAAAAGACATTGCACTGGTTATTCTGGACGTGATGATGCCGAAGATGGACGGCTGGCAGGTATGCCGCGAGATCCGCGCGTACTCGAACGTGCCGATTATTATGCTGACGGCAAAGGGAGATGAGCGGGACGAGCTGCTCGGATTTGACCTCGGCGTGGATGAATATATTTCCAAGCCGTTCAGTCCGAAGATTCTGGTGGCGCGCGTAGAGGCGATCCTGCGCAGAACGAGTAATTTCTCGGCGGACGACATTCTCCGCGCAGGCAGCATTGAGATCAATAAGGCTGCGCATGAGGTCACCATTGATGGCAAGAGCGTGGAGCTTTCCTTTAAGGAGTTTGAACTGCTGACCTATTTTGTGGAAAATCAGGGCATTGCGCTTTCCAGAGAGAAGATTTTGAACAGTGTCTGGAATTACGATTATTTTGGCGATGCGAGAACGATCGACACCCATGTGAAGAAACTGCGCAGCAAGCTCGGCGACAAGGGGGATTACATCCGTACCATCTGGGGAATGGGTTATAAGTTTGAGGTGGAATAACAGATGAAGCATTCTTTGAGAAGGCAGCTGACCGTTATCTTTGGCGCACTGATGGCGGCCATGCTCGTGGCAAACTTCCTGATCAATACTTTTTTTCTGGAGAGCTTCTATTATACGAAGAAACAGGAGGTGCTTGTCGAGGCTTACCGGCTTCTGAATGGGAACATTGACTCTCTGGGGAATCTGGGGGATGATGTGCAGGAGGAGCTGGATGACTTAAGCAACGAAAACGGGATTTCTTATCTGGTGACCGATCTGAGCTACAATGAGGTCCTCGGCTCGCAGTCGAACTTTTATGCCAGCATTATGAAGGGGCGGCTGAACGGTTACGGCATTGGCGTAGACAAAGAAGATGTCACGGTCCTGGATTCGAATGAAAGCTATACCGTACAGAAAAAATATGACTCGGAGATCGGACTGAATTATCTGGAAATGTGGGGAAGCCTGGATGCGGGATTTTATTTTATCATGCGCATCAACATTGAAGGCATCCGGGACAGCGTGCGCATCTCAAATGAGTTTATGAAATACATTTGCATCCTGGGCGTTGTTCTCACGGCAATTATAGTCTGGTTTGTGACAAAGCGGGTGACGCAGCCTCTGAACGAGCTGACGGAGCTGTCGAAGCGGATGGCAGATCTGGATTTTAATGTCAAATATACGAGCGGAGGCACGGATGAGATCGGCCAGCTCGGTGAATATTTCAATGAGATGTCAGAGAAGCTGGAGCAGGCTTACGCACAGCTGATGACCGCGAACAACGAGCTGCAGCGGGATATTGAGAAAAAAGAGCAGATTGACGATATGCGCAAGGAGTTTCTCTCCAATGTGTCGCATGAGCTGAAGACGCCGATCGCGCTGATTCAGGGCTATGCGGAGGGGCTGCAGGAATGCATCAATGACGACGCGGAGAGCCGTGAGTTTTACTGTGACGTTATTATGGACGAGGCTTCGAAGATGAATACCCTTGTGCAGAAGCTTCTCACGCTGAACCAGCTGGAGTTCGGTAAGGATGAAGTGACGATGGAGCGGTTTGATCTGGCACTTCTCATCCAGAATAAAATTCAGGCAGTGACTATTCTCGCGCAGCAAAAGGAAGCAAAGATTGCGTATTACGGCGACGATTCGATCTTTGCCTGGGGAGATGAATTCAAGGTAGAGGAGGTCATCACGAACTATCTGAGCAATGCACTCAATCATGTGAGCGGCGAGGGAAACATTGAAGTAACCGCTCTGATTCACCAGGGGGCAAAGCCGGAGGATCAGAAGGTTCGTGTGACGGTATTTAACACCGGCGACCCGATTCCGGAAAAGGATATCGGGCAGATCTGGGATAAGTTTTATAAGGTGGACAAGGCAAGAACCCGCGCTTATGGAGGCAGCGGAGTCGGGCTGTCGATCGTGAAAGCGATTATGGAATCGTTCCATCAGGGCTACGGGGTGGAAAATCGCGAGAATGGCGTAGCGTTCTGGTTTGAGCTGCAATACGGAGATGTCGCGCGTCATGGTTCCGATCCGGCGGCGGAACAAAAAAAGAGTTCCTCCGACGCGGTGCTTCCTGTGACGGATGCGGATGAGGATGTCTGCGACGGAGAGTGGAGACCGGGCTGAGATTGTGGGATAATAATCAGCATTGCTCCTGACCAGATGGTACCGCGAACCATGTCATAATACACAGGATGCCCTGCTGTGGGAGAGATACAAAAATTCAGACCTATGGAGACAAGAGGAAAATGAGCAGAGTAGCAGTGATTGGCGGCGGTGCGGCCGGTATGATGGCCGCCATCGCCGCCGCGCAGAACGGGCACACCGTTTCTCTTTACGAGAAAAATGAAAAGCTGGGGAAAAAGCTTTTTATTACCGGCAAGGGCCGGTGCAATCTGACAAATAACTGCGGTGTAGAGGAGCTTCTTCAGGCGGTATGTGTGAACGCCAGGTTCCTCTACAGCGCTTTTTATGGTTTTGACAGCCAGAGCACGATTCGATTCTTTGAAGAGGAGGGAATGCAGGTAAAGACCGAGCGCGGCCAGCGGGTGTTTCCGGTCTCCGACCATTCCTCCGATGTGATCGCGGCACTGACCCGAAAGCTGCATCAATCCGGGGTGGCAATTTATCTGAACCATGAGGTGAAGCGCATCCTGACGGAGGAAGATGGCGATGCTGGTTCAGGTGTGGATGCAGCCGATTCGGGTATTTCAGAGCAAAGGAATTCAGAACAAAAGGATTCCGCACAAAAGAATTGCGCCCGGCAGTCGGGGAAATCAGGTACTGCCACGCATATCGTCGGCCTGCAGCTTACGAACGGTCAACAGGTGGCTGCGGATGCTGTAATTGTCGCTACCGGCGGGCTTTCCTACCCGGGCACCGGTTCGACCGGCGATGGGTATCGGTTTGCAGAAAAAACGGGACATCGGCTGAGCGAGCGCTCACCGTCTCTCGTGCCGATGGAGACAGAAGGAACGGAAGCGCAGCAGATGCAGGGGCTTTCCCTGCGCAATGTGGAGGTATCGATTTATGACGGGAAAAAGGAGTTATTTCGGGAATTTGGCGAGATGATGTTCACCCATTTTGGCGTGACCGGTCCGCTGGTTCTGACAGCCAGCAGTGTCATACAGAAGCGTCTGAAGGAGCATCCGCTTTCCATGTTTATTGACTGCAAGCCGGCTCTGACCGAAGAACAGCTTGACCGGCGGATTCTGCGCGAATTTGACATGGCAAAAAATAAGCAGTTTAAAAATGTCCTCGGCACCCTGTTCCCATCTAAAATGATACCGGTGATGATTCATATCTGCGGTATCCCGGGAGAGCGGCCGGTCCATGAAATCACACGCGAGGAGCGAAAAAATCTGATTCAGGCTACAAAACATTTTCCATTGACATTGGTTCGCCTCAGAGATTATAATGAGGCAATCATCACGCGGGGCGGTGTTAGCGTAAAGGAGATCAATCCAACAACCATGGAGTCAAAAAAGGTAAAGGGACTCTGCTTTGCCGGAGAGGTGCTCGATGTAGACGCGGTCACCGGCGGATTCAACCTGCAGATAGCCTGGTCCACCGGATATGCGGCCGGTTCATCCATTCCATTTGTTTAAGTACAATGACAGATAAAGCTTTGGAAGCAGGAATGTCGGAAACTCGTGATGATAATAAACGGTAATCATGATTCTTGGAGGAAATTTATGAGTTTTAATATAGCCATCGACGGCCCGGCTGGTGCGGGCAAAAGCACCATCGCCAGGCTGGCCGCGAAAAAGCTGTCCTTTATTTATGTGGATACAGGCGCCATGTACCGCGCCATTGCACTCGGACTGCTTCGCAGACACACGGACATCGAAAACGAAGAAGAACTCCAGTCGGCACTGGATACGATCGAAGTCGGCATCCGTTATGAAGAAGGAGAGCAGCTCGTCTACCTGAATGGAGAAGACGTATCTCCGCTGATCCGCACCGAACAGGTCAGCGACATGACCAGCCGTTCGTCTGCGAAGCCGCGGGTGCGTGCGAAGCTGACCCGGCTGCAGCGGGATCTCGCTGCGCGGGAAAACGTCCTGATGGACGGCAGAGACATCGGCACAGAGATTTTGCCTGGCGCCGACCTTAAAATCTATCTGACCGCCAGCGTTGAGACCCGTGCCCGCCGCCGTTATCTGGAACAGACAGAAAAAGGAGCCGCGTGTACACTGGAAGAGATCACAGAGGACATCCGCGAGCGGGATTACCGTGACATGCACCGGGAGACGGCTCCGCTTCGTCAGGCCGAAGATGCTATTTTGATCGACTCCTCCGACATGGGGATTGAAGACGTCGTATCTGAAATTATCAAACTGGCTCGTGCCAGAATGTAATGCGAGGTTAAATGCATATGGACGTACTCATCGCAAAAACCGCCGGCTTCTGCTTCGGTGTCCGGCGTGCGGTCGATCAGGTCTACCGCCAGATCGAAGAGGGCGTAAAGCCTATCTACACCTACGGTCCGATCATTCACAATGAAGAGGTGGTGAAGGAGCTGGAGGAAAAAGGAGTCCGTGTCATTTCGAGTGAAGAAGAGCTTTCCCAGATAAAGAAAGGGACCGTAGTCATTCGTTCTCACGGAGTACCCAGACGCATTTACAGTCTGATCGAGGAAAATGGGCTGCACATGGTAGATGCCACCTGCCCGTTTGTCAAAAAGATTCATCGGATCGTGGAGGAGCGAAGCCAGGCGGGGCAG
Organism: Lachnospiraceae bacterium; assembly: GCA_021199475.1. Classification (GTDB taxonomy): domain Bacteria; phylum Bacillota; class Clostridia; order Lachnospirales; family Lachnospiraceae; genus Choladousia. The sequence goes on along the minus strand of JAJQHZ010000022.1, from coordinate 1,852 downwards.
GAGATCGTGATTATCGGAAACGACGGACATCCGGAGGTAGAGGGAATCAAAGGATTGTCCAGCGGTCCGGTGACCGTTATCAGCTCTGAAGAAGAGGCGGAGCAGTTTGTTCCAAAGACGGGGCAGCCCATCACTATCGTTTCGCAAACGACATTTAATTACAAGAAATTTGATAAATTAGTTGAAATTATTTTGAAAATGCGTTATGATGCTATAGATGTCATATGCACGATTTGCAGTGCGACGGAGGAACGCCAGTCGGAAGCCCGGGAGATTGCCCGCAAGGCTGACTGCATGATCGTGATTGGAGGCACCCACAGCTCGAACACGCGCAAGCTGTTTGAGATATGCAGAACAGAATGTGCAAATACTTACTATATACAAACAATAAAAGATTTGGATATTCGACTATTGCCATCCAGGGGCTGCGTAGGCATTACAGCAGGGGCATCGACCCCAAATAAATTGATTGAGGAGGTTTCAAAACATGTCAGATTTAAGTTTTGAACAAATGCTGGATGAATCATTCAAGACAATTCATAATGGGGAGGTAGTCGAAGGGACTGTTATTGACGTCAAGGAAGACGAAATTATCCTTAACATCGGATATAAAGCTGACGGCATTATCACCAGAAGCGAATATACAAATGACTCTGGCGTAGACCTTCGTGAACTGGTCCATGTGAATGACAAAATGGATGCGAAGGTTCTGAAGGTGAATGACGGAGACGGTCAGGTAGTTCTTACCTACAAGCGTCTTGCGGCAGAGAAGGGGAACAAGAGACTTGAGGAAGCGTTCAACTCTCAGGAAATACTTACCGCTCCGGTGGTGCAGGTGCTGAAGGGCGGACTGAGCGCGGTTGTGGAAGGGACGCGTGTCTTCATCCCGGCCAGCCTGGTTTCCGATACTTATGAGAAGAATCTTGAGAAGTACAACGGACAGGAGATTGAGTTTGTCATCACAGAGTTCAATCCGAGAAGAAGACGCATCATCGGCGACCGCAAGCAGATTCTTGTCGCGAGAAAGGCTCAGATGCAGAAGGAGCTCTTTGAGCGCATTCAGCCGGGCGATGTCGTGGACGGCGTTGTAAAGAACGTGACTGACTTTGGCGCGTTTGTTGATCTCGGCGGCGCTGACGGACTGCTTCATATTTCTGAGATGTCCTGGGGGCATGTAGAGAACCCGAAGAAGGTATTCAAGGTAGGCCAGAAGCTGACCGTCCTGATCAAGGATATCAATGGCAGCAAGATTGCCCTGAGCCTGAAGTTTGCGGATCAGAATCCGTGGATTAACGCAGAAGAGAAGTATGCGAAGGACAGCATCGTAGAAGGCCGTGTTGCGAGAATGACGGACTTTGGTGCATTTATCGAGCTGGAGCCGGGGATTGATGCGCTGCTTCATGTATCGCAGATTTCCCGTACACATGTAGACAAGCCGTCGGATATTCTCAAGGTTGGTCAGATGATCGAAGCGAAGGTTGTCGATTTCAATGGTGAGGACCACAAGATCAGCCTCAGCATGAAGGCGATTGAGAATCGGACTCCGGTCAGAGACATTCCTGAGGTAGATGAGGAGCCGGAAGCGGAAGAGGCTCCTGCTGAGGCAGAAGTGCCGGCAGGCGATGAGGAATAAGAGACTGCTGTGATTGATGGGGAAGCATTACTTAGCACAACACGGTGATCCGGGCTGTTTATTCCGGTGAGCCAGCGAACCATAGGCCAAAAGAATAAAACGGTATTTTCTATCTTTGATTATAGAAAATACCGTTTTTCTATGCACAGGGGACAAGTCTCCCTACTAGTACATCGTCTTCCAAATAGCTCGACTTTAGACGCAGGATGAATTTTCATA
>JAJQHZ010000050.1 GCA_021199475.1 Lachnospiraceae bacterium | reverse complement strand
GGAAGCTATGCTTTCGACGGCTGCACCTCGCTTACAGAGGCAACGATTGGTGATGGTGTGACGAGTATTGGAAGCTATGCTTTTAATGGCTGCATCTCGCTAGAGGAAATCACAATCCCAGACAGCGTGACGAGCATCGGAAGCTATGCTTTTTATGAATGCACATCTCTTGCAGAAGCTACGTTTGAAGATCCAACAGCAATTACTTCGATGGGTTCAAGTGTATTTGAAAATTGCAAGATGCTTGGATCTGTGAATACTTATACTACGCTGGAAGATGTACTTTCTTTGTTTGAAAATGCCACGATTGATACCACTGTGTTTGCAAATACCGCCCTTGACCGCACTAAGGTGAGCCAGTTGACAGTAACCGACGGAAATGAATCATTTTCTGTTGCAATAGGCGGTGTTAGTGATGTGCTGACAGTGTCTATTTCAAGCACACAGAACAGCGCAACGATGTGGTCAGATGCGTATGAAACAATCCCTTATTTGTATACCGGGCAAAATGCTACAGTGGAAGTGTCGTTATCTCCGCAGGGAGTGGATTTAACCGGCGAAACACTGGATTTTTATGTAGGCTTTACTGGTTTAAATGCCGATATGACCCTGGCGGTCGGTACCCATAATTATACCATGTCGGATGGAACCGAGGTGGAAGTTACAATCTCGTATGTCGGAGGATGGCCGGATGCATATAAAATTTCGATTAATGGCGATAATCTGACTTCTGGTACATTGTCGTTTAATTTTAATACAACATATGAAAGCCCGTCCTCGGCCGGCGGTTCTATGTATGTTTGGATAGAAGATAATATGGATAATGCTTTGCGTGTAGACTGGGGAACGAAGGTTGATGAGTATGAACTGACGAAATCGAATTGGAATACGGTTTCCTTTGCGGCGGAAGACGATGATATCTATATGTTAGATCTGGCATATTCATTCAATCTTAATCGTGACACGACGGCTTCCTACCTGGAAGTGGGAAAGGATTATATCTCATCTGTCGATTTTACAGATATCCTGGATCTGCCGGAGGAATTGGAATGGCGTGATGGGTTAATCGATGCTATTAAGAATGGAGAATGGTATACAACACTTACCTACGTTGATTGTGATGTTTATGTCACAATTGGCGGGGAAGATTATTTGTTCTGCTCGATTGATATGCCTTCCACAAATGTGGTGACGTTCCAATCCTGCAATATGGAAATCACGAGTGACAACAAAATCGCACTTTCTTATTCGTACATGAATGCAAGTGCAACAAGTGAGTGGACGACGTCTACTGCGTATCTGTATTTCGGCGACTCTGTTATTAAAGTCACAGATCCGGATGCGGAGCCGAAATCAGACAGCATTGATATTGTAAACAATCTGACATCGACAGAGCATTTTCATTATTCCACGGAAGATCAGGTGGATACTGCAACGGCGACGAAGACGATTGCGTGGGGAACGCCGGAGATAACTCTAAAAAAGTCCGGCTCTAATTCCTATTTGGGCGACAGCGGTACTTATACTATAACTGCCAAGAACCCATCGGCGTTTTCTTATCATGAGCTGCAATATCTATATGACGTGCCTTCACGCTATCTGTATATTAAGGCGGATGATATGCAGGATATGTTTGATGATGATAGCGACGACCATACGCTGACCATCCAGATGACAAATGCTACTCTGACTGCGCCTAATTCCAAGACGGTGACAAATATGAGTGGTAATAACTCTGTTACGCTTGATCAGCAGAACGTGCAGGCTGCCGGTACGGACTACAGTGGATTAGAGAAAACGGATTCTTCCCTGATCACATCATCAGCGACGATCACAATCACATGGGTGGATGATAATTCGGATTTGCTCGTTATGACTGTAAGCGATGGTGGAAGTGAAACAAGTTATACGATTGGCAGCGGCGGAAATTATGACTCCATCAGCGATGCGCTGAGCGCAATTGGCTATATTGTGACCTATGCCGTGCAGTATTCCATGACCTGGGATCTGGGAGATGACTATGTGCTTCGCGGAGGTACAACGCTTACAAAGTCCTATGTGCTGACTGCCAAGGATACGTTTATGCTGCTTACGGGTGACCAATACTGGTACATTAAAGATAACAGCACTTATACATATGGTGGTAACTATAATTATATATATGCGAAGGATGAAAATAATACGCAAATAACATATGCATATACACCCTCTACGATGCGTCTTTATCGTGATTTCGTCCTGGATAAAGACGACACGGACGTTAAGCGGTATTCTTCCGATTCATCGAGTTATGAATCCGTAGATGACGACACAATCGAGTATGGGGATATTATATCCTATCAGACAAAAGTTACCCATTTGGGGAGCGCGTCTTATGACGGTCTTCCATTGGTAGATAAGATGTCTGGCGGACAGATTCTCTTGATTCCGGTAAGTGCGAATGCCACAAATACTTCATTGCCCACGCAAAGTCTGGAGACTGTCACGGTCGACGGCACGGATTATTACATCCTGAATCAGGCAGGAACATATTCCAATGTTGTGGTTGACAGTACGGGCAGGATTGCGGATACAGTAACAGTTACTGTAAATGGTGATGGCTCTGTTGAGACGATGATTTACTGGTATCTGTCAATCTCAGGGAGTCAGACTTTGACATTTGACTATATGTCGATTGTCCGTCCTGTGAATGGGGATCTGGATGAAAGCTATTCCTACACACTTTCGAATGAAGCCTGGCTGAATGATCATGAGACCCACCGGCTTTACGACGCAGCGTTTAAAGATGGCGCAATTTTGAAGGTCAGCAAGGATATCGTGACATCCGGTGCCGATAACAATGATCCGTCCGATGATGAGCTGGAGTCCAGGACGACGCTCTCTGAAGGGGAGACAGTGACGTATCGGTTTACGCTGAATGCGACCGGACCGGTCACACTCACGGGATCAGATATTTATGATGTGCTTCCGGAAACTGTTTCTGGAAATGCCTGGACAGCGAGTGATATTACCGTCCGTCTGGTAACGGATGATGACGATGTTACTCCTGATACACTAAGTGCCTGGGCATCCGGCTGGTATGTAACAGGAGAAAACCCCGATGAGGCAACGCTGGGAGCAAGCGATCCAGATACACAACAGTATCTGAGATGGAATACTGGCTTAAGCATTGCATATGAAGGAATGCTTTATGTTTACGTGACACTGACATTCCCTGATGGCAGCGATTGGTTAGAGTATGTAGAGGCATACGCAGATCTGGAGAATACACTGCATGTCTTGCAGTTGTATGATACGGTCTATCACGATATGCCGATTAAATCATCCGTGTATCTGCAGAAGGGCGTAGCATCGATCAAGGAGTTATATTCCAGTAGTCCAAGAACATCCTTTAGCTCTGGAAAATATAATGGTCTATATTATTACACAATAGATGGTGCCCTATCTTCGTGGAGTCTGGGAAGTAACCTGCAGTATCTGAATCGTTCTTATTATAATGAAAGCCTGGTGACATATTATACGGTTTTATATAATGATGGGCGGACGAACCTTTATTTGTCGGATCTTTATGATGTGCTTCCGGCAGGATTCAGGTATGTAGCTTACTCTTATATTTATACCTCGTCAAGTTATACATCATTGACAAAATATCTGACATCTGGGCTGGAACTATATGGTTCTGATGAAATGGCAATTGAGGATGTCGTCTATAAGACCTTTGACATTGAGTCTTCTTACGATGAAACTAATAATATTGTGACGTTTTCACTGTCCGGTGGCAATCTGTCTCAGAATGGCGACGAGTATTATCTGGCACCGGGAGAAGCGATTGCATTCCAATATTGCGCAATACCGCAGTATTCCGCTGATACAGAAGATGTGAGCACCAATACGATTACCATGCAATTTGATGATAACGGTGCTGGTGTGGATGTCGCAAATGTACATTCGGTTTATAAAACGAGTGCGGAACAGAATGAAGGTACCTGTTCTGTCGAAGGGACCTCCTATATTGAGAATCTAGGTCTATCCGGTGATTCGGATATCTGGCTGGTGTCTGCTGTGACAGTGTATCGGGATTCGATTGTGCCCAATATTGTGAAATCGACGGATCAGGTGACGGCAACGGATACAGAGGATATCGACTGGAGCGTCACGGTGACGAATTCCGGAAATGCGACGATGGATGGCTATACACTTATCGATGTGATGCAGTCGCCCTATAGTTTTTCCGGTACCGTTTCATACACGGTGAAAGCGAAAACCAATGGCGGCACCGGCACCAGTACTACAACGTACACATTGTTTACGATAAAAGATGCGACTGATACAGAGCTCACACTTAATGCTCTGGTACCTGGCACTCGAACGAATAGTGAACATAAAGACTTTACTTTGCAGCTAAATGGTGCTTCATCGACAATAGAACTTTATCAATCAAGTGGAACTATACCAATAACAGTTCGATGGTAGACGGATTCCGCCGACAATTACGTTTTGTCTATTTATTTCAGTGGTCAATATACCGCCCTTCAGCCGAACTGCTCTGGCACGCTGACTCTGACCACCTCGCCGGATGTGAGTACGCATGAAAACAAGGTGTATTATAATACTGCATATATCGTGCCGGATCAGGAATTTGATGAGTACAGCATCGACTCCGGCACCTATGTGGACGGAACGTCAGACGAATATACATCAGAGCCTGCAGTGAAATTTACAGCTGCAACGACGGTATCCTATGGCTATGCGACGACGTCCAGAAAGCGTGTGACGGAAACTAACAATACTTCTAACACGGGTGTATCGGATGCCGCGACCTACGCCGGAACGTATATTTCGTTGGGCAGTGAGGACACAGATTTTTATTACACTCTGGAGGTCACGAATGGCGATGAAACGTCCGGGAAGCAAATGGACAGTCTGCTGATAATCGACCGGCTGCCGGAGTCCGGTGATACGGACTCGTACGGATTGACCGACCGCGATAGCGCATTTACGGTAAAACTTGCGGATGATCCGAACTTTACCATCCAGATTACCTATACGGATACGTATAATGTTAAACAGAGGATTAATTTAATAGAAGATCGGGATTACACAGTGGAATTCACGGATCAGACCACGTTTACATCGGATGACTGGAACGGAGTGGCAGATAATACAAAGTGGTCTTCGAACCCATCTGCCTCGACGCGGTCCTTCCGCATTATCTTCAACTTTGATAGTCCGGCGGTGACTTACATTCCTGCCGGCGCAACGGTGCAGGTGACGTTTAACGCCGAGATCGCAGACGGCCAGAACATCGATCCGGGCAGTATCGCGTGGAACAGCTTTGGCTATGCGGTTTCCGTGGTGGGTGATTCAGCGGTTCTGGAAGCAGGAACGATGAATGTCGGTGTGCGTGTACCTGGTTACCCGGTTCTTCAAAAGGAGATGGACACGGCACTTACGGAAGATAAGAAGTTTCAGTTTGTGATCTACGACTCCTCGACTTACACGGGTTATGAGAGCCTCACTGGTGATGCACTTGTCACAGCCCTGAATGATGATAGCGTTGATTATACCATCGCGGAAGTGACGGTGAAGGCCGGAGAAACATTATCCGAAGCGGTGAGCCTCAAGGACGCTTATGTATGGCAGAAGGGTGTGGTGACGGCATATGTATGGACATGGACGGCCGGAGATTCCTATACGGTTTCCGAACTGGAAGATAACGATTCCTCGTTTGTGTCCTGGAATACAACGACCACCACGAACCGCTACACGTTTACGTACACCAGCGCGCAGAATCAGCGCCTGAAATGCCTGAATGAGATCACGGTTCGGTACGGTTCCATTACCCTTGTCAAGTACAAAACCGATGGGACTACGCCGCTTTCGGGCGTGACCTTCCTGTGTGAGTCGGCAGACGGGACCACGTACTCCGAGTCTCAGACGACAGATGTCGACGGTAAGGTGGAATTTTCGGACCTCCCGGCTGGGAACTATACAATCACAGAGACAGCGTCAGCGAGCGGCATGCAGCTTCTGGCGGAGCCGATCGAGGTGACGATTCCGCTGGAACTGACGAAAGAAGAGGTTGATAGCTACGGCGACGATATCGACCTGACGCAGGCCGTGGAAAAGGACGGGAAATATTATTTTTACAATCTGACCTATCACGTGGTCAATCAGGCGAACCTGACGATGCCGACCTCCGGCAGCACGACAGACCTGCTCTGGCTGTATCTCGCGATGGCGATGGTGATGGCAGGCTTAGTCCTGATTGCCTGGAAACGGAAGAAAACCGTAGCACAGTAGAGTAGAACAATAGTTAAATAACAGCATAAGAACAGTACCGCGGCACCGCTGGGAGCAATTCTGGCGGTGCTGTTTTTTATGCACAGGGGCGCGTAAGGAGTATTGTGACTTGCGCCACACGCGCCTACGCTTCGCTTCGGTCGCTGCTAAACGTGTGCCACTGGCACACAGCAACCGCGCAGGCGAGCAGGAGCCGACAAGCCGCCTCCTACTCGATTTACAAATATATTATTTAAATAAAAACAATTGACATTGTATAACAAGCGTGATACAGTATCTTTAAGAATTTGTGTGTGCTTGTTGCGTGTTGTAGAATGACCATCCCGGGGTTTTCTGCAGTGACGAAATATGAAGGGAACTAATACGAAATCAGGCGATAGACAAGAGAAGTCGGTATTACCGATAGTAGCGGCATCTCCCTCTGTATCTGTGTCTGCGGCTGAACTAGCACCTGGGCCTGCCCTTGCATCTGTGTCTGTGGCTGAACCAGCACTTGGGCCTGCCCTTGCATCTGTGGCTGAACCAGCACCTGAGCCTGCCCTCGCACTTGTGACGGTGGTTGAGCCAGCACTTGGACCTGCTCTTGCATCGAAGCCTGAGTTAACACCGGTGTACGCATCAGAGACTGCATCTGCTTCAGACGCAGGGAATACTGATATCAGGCGGAGGAGAAGGGGATCGCATCGAAAGAGAGGAAAGATTCCCGGTCAGGGGAAAAAGAAGGATTCCACGACATCGGTTCTTTTCAGGGACAGCAGTTGTTTTGCCGAGGTTTTTAACCGGACTCTGTTCGCAGGTATTCCGGTGAAGGCGGAGGATCTCTCTGCGGAGGATACGAAGGAGTCGGCGCTGCTTCGTGTGACGAAGGATACCCATACGACCCTTACGCAATATCGCGATGTGGTAAAGACGCTGAACCATGGTCAGCCGTTGGCTATTCTTGGAATTGAGAATCAATCGGAATCCAATTATCAGATGCCGTTTCGGGTATTTGAATTTGATTTTGTCAATTATGCTCGTCAGATTCAGGAGATCTCGGACAGGCATGAGATGGAACGAAAAGAAAAGCAAGGTATAGCTGCGGAACAGGACGAAGGCACCGATGCGGGGACCGAGGAGGCTTTCAGATATGTTTGTGGAGAGTCCCTGGGCGTCGATTGCGTCCGATTATGAGATGCACCTTCTGGAAGTAAATCGGATGACAGACGAACAGATTCGCGCTTATGGTCCGAAATTAAGAGCGGTATTTGGCTTTGTGAAATATGCAGGCGATAAAGAAGGTTTACAGGGCTTCATAGAAGAGAACAGCGATGAGTTTGCTGATTTGCCCGGAACGGTAATAGCCGCAATAGCGGAGCTGACCCATTCCCCGGAATTAAAGAGAATTCCGACCGATGATTTTGAAAGTGAGGTGACATACGATATGTGTCAGGCGTTAACGGAAATGATGGAAGACAGTAAAAAAGAAGGCATAAGAGAAGGAATAAAAGAAGAACGAGCCAATACAGAACGTGAACGTCAAAGGGCTGATACTGCAGAACGGTTAATGAAAGAAATGCAGGCTGAGATTATGCGTCTGAAGGTGCAGCTTCAGTATGCCACTGGGCAAGGATGATGAGGATATACCGAACGAAAAGTAAAATTATGAAATTAAGTTCGACTGAACCGAACTATCTTTACAAAATCGAACTGAAATGATAAAATGAACGTACATTAATCATTTAAAAGCTGTCACATCGGGGATATTTGTGAAGAATATCAGCGTGATGGGGAAGCGAGGGTGTGTAAATTGATTAAAAGGGACTATTATTTGTCGCGGATTCGGGATTTTTATCATTTGGATCTTATCAAGGTAATTACAGGAATTCGCAGATGTGGGAAATCGGTTCTGCTGACTCAGATTATGGAAGAATTGCGGGAGCAGGGGATTTCGGAAGAACAAATAGTATATTTGAATTTCGAAGATTATGATTATTCTTTCATTCGCTCAGGGGAGGACCTGCATGAATATATAAAGGCAAAGCTTGTTACAGAGAACAAGTATTATCTTTTTTTTGATGAGATTCAGGCAGTGCCTGAGTTTGAGCGGGTGATCAATTCGATTCGAATGAAATATGATTCCAGTATTTTTATTACCGGTTCAAATGGAAAGCTGTTGTCCGGAGAGCTGGCGACTTATCTTTCCGGCAGAACGGTGAGCTTTCGCATGTATCCTTTTTCATTTTCCGAGGTTTGTGAAATCCGAGGGCTGGAAAAAGATTCTGTCACGGATGAGAGTTTGCTGGATTATATGAACTGGGGCGGGATGCCGCAGCGCTTTCAGATGGAAAATGAGGAACAGACAAAAACGTTTCTGCGCGACCTGTTTGATACGATTGTTCTGCGCGATATTGTACAGCGCGGCGGGATTAAAGATATCGACCTGTTTAATCGGCTGGTGGAGTATCTGGTGTGCAATCCATCGCAGAGCTTTTCTATTCAGGCGGTGTCGGATTATTTCCTTAGTGTGAACCGGAAGGTGTCAAAGGAGACGATTTATAATTATCTGGAGTATATTATATCTTCTCTGATTATGGAACGCGCCAGCCGATACGATATTCGCGGCAAGCGAATTCTGACGAAAATGGATAAGTTTTATCTGACAGATATGGGGCTTGGGAGAATTCGCAATTCCGGGTTTAAGCTTGAAATGGGCGCCATGCTGGAGAATGTGATTTATAATGAACTTCTGGTGCGCGGTTATGATGTTTATGTGGGAAAGACCAGAAAGGGCGAGGTTGATTTTGTCGCTGTGAAAGGACAGCAGAAAGAATACTATCAGGTCGCCTATTATCTTTATGACCAGAAAGTGATTGACCGTGAATTTCAGGCATTCCGCGATATTCCGGATAATTATCCCAAATATGTCATCTCATTTGACAAAATGGATTTTTCGAGGGATGGAATCATTCACAAAAACGCAATCCGCTTTCTTCTGGAAACAAAAGAAACATAAAAGCAGAAAATCCGCACTTGTAAACTTTGCGCGTTTGGTGTACTATAACAAGGCAGCGAGAAGACCGCTGCCTTTTGTCGTACAGAAATTTTGATGACTGGTTTGCAGGATGAAAGCGCATCACGGCGCGGATACAGCCGGGTCATCGCGGCCGGTTGCGGATACAGCCGGGTCATCGCAGCCGGTTCGGAATGATATCCGGCGGTGATACGGATTTTTCTGCCGGACGCAAAAGGACGTTTAAGAAGCAGGTAGTTTTACAGAAAGAAGGATGTACATGATTAAGGTAGATATTATTTCGGGATTTCTTGGCGCAGGCAAGACAACGCTGATCAAGAAACTGATCGCGGAAGTATTTGCGGGCAAGAAGATTGTGCTGATTGAGAATGAATTCGGGGAGATCGGCATTGACGGAGGTTTCCTGAAGGACGCAGGGATTAACATTACGGAGATGAATTCCGGCTGTATTTGCTGTTCTCTGGTGGGCGATTTTGGAAAAGCGCTGAAGGAAGTGGCGGAGCAGTTCTCGCCGGACCGTATCATTATTGAGCCGTCCGGCGTCGGCAAGCTTTCGGATGTGCGGAAGGCAGTCGAGGATGCTGCGGAAGATGCTGGTCTGGAGCTGAATGCGCTGACGACGGTGGCGGACGCGTCGAAGATTAAGATGTATATGAAAAATTTCGGTGAGTTTTATAACAACCAGATTGAGAGTGCGGCGACGGTGATTCTGAGCCGGACGCAGAAGCTTTCGGAAGAAAAGCAGCTGGCGGCTGCGGCGATGATCCGCGAGAAGAATCCGACTGCGACGATTATCACAACCCCGTGGGATGACCTGACCGGCGAGCAGATTCTGCAGGCGATGGAAGGAACGGACGCGCTCGCGCAGATGCTTCTGAAGGAAGTTGAGGAGCATGATGAGGATGATGAGGAATGCTGCTGCCATGAGCATCATCACCATGATCATGACGACGAATGTTGTCATGGTGAGCATGGGGAAGATGAGGAGCACGATCACGAGCATCATCACGACCACGGCGATGAATGCTGCCACGGAGATCACGACCATGAGCATCACCATGACCACGACGAGTGCTGCCACGGAGATCACGACCATGAGCATCACCATGACCACGACGAGTGCTGCCACGGAGATCACGACCATGAGCATCACCATGACCACGACGAGTGCTGCCACGGGGATCACGATCATGAACATCATCACGACCACGAAGATGGGTGCTGCCATGACCATGACGGTCATCATCACCACCATCACCACGCAGATGATGTTTTCACTTCCTGGGGGAAGGAGACTCCGCGCAAGTATACAAAGGACGAGGTAGAGGAGATTCTGAAAGCGCTTGGAGATGAGGAGACCTACGGGACGATCCTGCGGGCAAAGGGAATGCTGCCTGCGACGGATGGCACATGGATTCATTTTGATTTTGTTCCGGAAGAATATGAGATCCGAACGGGAGCGGCTGATTATACCGGACGGTTCTGCGTGATTGGTGCGAAGCTGAAGGAGCAGAAGCTCGAAGAGCTTTTTCATCTTAGATAGAGAGTGTGATATAGTATGCGGCAAATACCGATTTATTTGATAACTGGTTTTCTGGAAGCGGGAAAGACCTCGTTTCTGCAGGATGTTCTGGATGGCGGAGATTTCGCGGACGGGCAGAGGGGGCTTCTGATTCTCTGCGAGGAAGGCGAGGTCGAGTATGATGAAAAAGCGCTTGCCAATATGAATATCTCCGTCGTGACGGCGGATGAGCAGGAGGAGTTTAACGTGGATTTCCTGCGCACCTGCGTGAAGCATTACCGTCCGAAACGGATTTTTGTTGAGATGAACGGAATGTGGGATTGCACGTGGATGTATGGTCCGGAACTTCCGATTGATATGGCGATTGCGCAGGTCATTACGGTGGTAGATGGCAGCACATTCCCTGTTTATTTGAACAATATGCGGAGCATTCTGAGCAATCTGTTCCAGTATACGGAGATGGCCATTTTTAACCGCTGCACACCGGAGATGGATCTGCTGTCCTATCGGCGCACTGTGCGCGGGCTGAATCCGCGGGCGATGGTTTATTTTGAGGATAAGGACGGGAATCCGATTGATCCGGGAAAGGATGTGCCGCCGTTTGATTTCAGCGCGGACGTGATTCAGGTGGACGATCTTGATTATGGTCTCTGGTATCTGGACGCGTTTGAGTCGAAAGAGCGCTATGACGGCAGAAAAGTGCGTTTCCGCGCGAAGATTATGAAGTCCCGCAGGCTGGCATCGAACCAGTTCGTCCCGGGGCGAAATGTCATGACCTGCTGTGTGGAGGACATCCGGTTCGTCGGTTATATCTGCAAGGCGGATTTTGCCGGCCTGCTGAAATCCAGACAGTGGATCTGGCTGACCGCCGAGATTCGTTATGAATACCAGAAGGAATACGGTGAGGAAGGCCCGGTTCTGTATGGGGTTGGGTATGAGCTGACGGGCCCGCCTGAAGAGGATACGGTGTACTTTAACTGATAGTTCAGTTTTGCATAACAAGCCGTCCAATGACAGTTGGGCGGTGGAGATGAATGCGTGATGCATTACAGCAAAATCGGGAAGAGAAAAATAAGGTGCTCTTCTCGATTTTTGTAAGTAGATTTATTGAGGGATAATGCGGATTTGTAAATCCTGTACCGGATAGCAAAACAAGGGAACAGGAAATATGATAAAGCGAGGGGGAAGGTATGAAACGACAGGGAAGCCTTGAGGAGATTTCGGACGGCCGTCTTTACGGCCGGCATGATATGGTTCGGGCTGGCTGTGGCGGCTGCCGCGGCTGTTCGTCCTGCTGCCATGGGATGGGCAGCTCGGCGATTTTAGACCCGTTGGATGTACATCGGCTGACGCAGGGGACGGGGACGCCTGCCGGAGAGCTTCTGGCGGGGAAGCTGGAGCTGAATGTGGTGGATGGGATTATTCTGCCGAATCTGAAAATGAATGGAATAGATGAAGCCTGCGGATTTTTGGACGGGGATGGACGCTGCTCGATTCACCCGCATCGCCCGGGGGTCTGTCGGCTGTTTCCTTTGGGGAGATATTATGAGAAGAAAAGCGCTTCTCATAATGCTCCAGAATCTGGCGATTCTGTCGTTAACTTATCGGGTGAGAGTACGCAAGCGTCCTCTCCTTCCGATAAGTTATATTATGAGAAGGAAACCAGGGAACCTGCAGCAGCTGCTTTAGAGGAGACCCCGGAAAGTTCCCCGGCAGCGATTTCCTTCAAATACTTTCTGCAGATTCATGAGTGTCCGGCGCCGAATAAGACAAAGGTGCGGGTAGAGAAGTGGCTGGATCAGCCAGAGCTTGCCCGGTATGAAGACTACATTCTGAAGTGGCATAATTTTCTGGAACGGGCAGAGGCGCTCGTGGCACGGGAATCGGACGAGGGAAAAATAAGAGATATAAATCTCTATTTGCTCAAATGGTTCTTCTTGAAGGAATACGATGCGCAGGAGGATTTTTATACACAGTTTGAAGCCCGGCTGGAAGAGGCATATGATGTGCTGGAACTATAATCTGGATTTATCGGGACTTTTATAAAGGAAACGAAAACAGAGCAGGAGAGAAAATCCCCTGCTCTGTCTGCATACAGATGGCAGCTATTCTGCCGTGAAATGGTGATTTTTTGGTGCCGTCCTCATGACAACGCTTCTTTCGCCTCAAGCAGCAGCGCGATGTTCGCGTTTTCATAGCTGTTCAGCACGCTGGAATCGAAGTCCTCCGGCTCGATGGTGCCGTAGTACCAGGACTTGGTGTTGAAATAGTCCTGAATGCTGGCGGTGTTGAATTTGCGTCCGTGCCGTGCGTAGATTTCATTGATCGCCAGCTGGAGCTCGTCAGCGGTCATCCCGGAAATGTCGCTTGCGGACAGATAGCTGGAGGAACTGTTCGGAAGAATATACTCGGAATCCGCAGTACCGTCGGAATCAAAATCATGCGTGTCCCGATAGTCTACGAGGAGCGCAAGGTTCGCGGATTCATAGACATTCATCACACTGGTATCGAAATCCTCCGGCTCAATCCAGCCGCTGTACCAGGATTTGGAATCAAAGTATTCCTGGACACTGTCTTTGTCGAACAGACGGTGATGCCGCGCGTAAATCTCATTGATCGCCATCTGCACCTCGTCATAGGTCATCCCGGTCAGGTCGGAGGTGGTCAGGTAAGCGTAGGAGCTTTCCGGAAAGATATAGCCCGAATCAATGATGACGATGGTATCTGTCGTCAGGGTCATATTTGCCTTCACCCATTCGATGCTGTCATAGAGCGAAGCGTATTCGGCGTTGATTTCGGCATCATCGGTGTAAGCCTGGACGTCGGTCGGGAACCATGCGTAATAGGTTCCGTCGTCGACGGTTCCGATCACCATGTAATCCGGGAGGTCGGTATAGTCGTCCTCTTCAGTAAAGCAGATGGTAAACAGATGGCCGCCGTTATCGTAGCCGAGTTCTTCTGTCCATTTTTCGCGGGAACTGATGTGGTAAAAGCTTACGCTGTCCGTGGAAATGTTCATCTGGACCTTGCCGCCCCAGTCAGACGGGAGCACGACCTGTATCTCTTCGAAGTCGATGCAGATGTTGTTGTCGTCATCCCGGGAGGTCGTTGCCTCCCAGCGCTCCGTTGCAGCCATGGCCGTCACGGAAAACACTCCGGTCAGGCTGATGGCCAGCAGAAGCAGCAGCGTGTGTAAAAAATGATTCTTCTTCATAAAACCCCTTCCTTTCCTGCTGTTAATATACCATATTTTACCATAAGAGACGTTTGAAAAAATGAAAGTATTCTTATTTCTTTCGCGGGTTTTTCTGAGTTTTTAAAAATTCTTTGCCGTTTGTGCCTGAAGTAAGCATTTTTTATGAAACATTGAGTTGCGTCGGTTTTCGCAGCGCCGGTGTTGCTGATTCGGATATAGGGTATCAGAATTCGCTTCTTGATACTGGAGATGGCGACTACAATTCCTTCACTTCAAATTTATATCCGACGCCCCATACGGTCTTGATGGCCCAGTATTTGTTTTCTTTAAATTTTTCGCGCAGGCGCTTGATGTGCACGTCTACCGTGCGCGTATCACCCATATAGTCAAAGCCCCACAGCCGGTCCAGAAGCTGTTCTCTGGAAAAGACCTGATTGGGGGAAGAAGCCAGAAAATAGAGCAGCTCAAGCTCCTTGGGCGGCATTTCTACGCTCTCGCCCCGGTAAAGGACAGAATAATTGGTCAGGTTGATGATCAGCTCGGGATATTTGACACATTCGCCGATCTGTGTTTCCGGTATGTCTGCGTCTGCGGCCGGATGATAGCGCCGCAGAACGGCGCGGATGCGGGAGATCAGCTCACGCTCGTCAAAGGGCTTCGCCAGATAATCGTCCGCACCCAGATCGAGGGCGCACACGCGGTCAGTCACTTCGCATTCGGCAGAAAGAAGAATGACCGGGATATCTGTCAGCCGACGCACCTCCTTCAGGACCTGAAATTTTTCCCTGCCCGGAAAAACCGCTTCGAGCAAAACAAGATCCGGGAAAAGAGCTCCGCATTCTGCGAGCACCTGATCGGCAGCTGAGGCAATTTTTGTCTCATAAAGCGCCTGAGTCAGATAAAACATGGTCAGCTGTGCGGCTGCCTCATCACTGTCCGCAATAAGAATTTTCTGCTGCGGTTCTGTCATCAAAATCATCCCTTTCAGCCACGGCCAATCATTCGGGCATGGTCATTTTAACTCCGCAATTGTGACGCCGGAGTCTCCCTCGCCGAACTCGCCAAGGCGGAAGGAGGCGATGCAGCTCTGGCGGCGCAGGTACTGGTGGACTGCCTTGCGCAAAGCGCCGCTTCCTTTGCCATGAACGATCCGCACCGGGGAAAGGTGGGCGAGACAGGCATCGTCCAGATACTTGTCCAGCTCTGCGATGGCTTCATCGGTCGTCTTTCCGATCAGGTTGATCTCTGAGCGGATACTGTAGCTTTTAGCATGGCTCACACCGGCTCCTCCGCCTCCGGAACGGCCGGAACCATTGGACACACTGCCCCTGGATCCTCCGGAACGTCCGGGGTTGCCAGAGGTTCTGCCACCGGTTTGGCCGAACGAGGCAGAATAGCCATTTTGACCGCTGCGACCGGATTTGCCGGAGGATGTCCCGCCGCCGGAGCGTTTACCGGCGCCGGAAGCGCCGGAAAATCCTTGCCCTGAGAACGAGGTGAGTGATTCGTCGTTTCGCATTTCCAGATCCTTGATGTTCACCTGCGAGCGGAGGATGCCCATCTGGACGAAAAGATTTCCCTTTGCGTCGGGCAGCGTGCTGACGGTACCGCTCAGATTCAGTATCGTCACGCGCACGCCGTCCCCGATATGAAGATCCTTTGCCGTAAGCTCCTTTTTTGGCTTTTTGCCTCCGGAAAGACGGATATTCTTGTCGTTGTCGGAGATTTTTTCGCGCAGCTTCGCGCGCTCCTGCTCCATCTTGCGGGAAGCGTCGGATTCCTTACCCAACTTATTGTATTTGCGGATGGTCTCGTCCGCGTATTCCTTTGCGTCGCGCAGAATATCGCGGGCCTCCTCACGGGCCTTCTGCAGGATGGCATCCCTGCTCTCGTCCAGGCTTCCCTCCTTGCGGGACAGGCGCTGCTTCAGCTCCTCGACCTCCTGTTTGTAGCGGGAAATTTCCTCCTGCTCCTGCTCGACTGTCTTGCGGCTCTGCTCCAGGCTGGCGATTACGTCCTCAAAATCCTCATCCTGGGTGGTGAGGTGCTCCTTCGCCTCATCGATAATATAGTCCGGCAGACCGAGCTTTTCGGAGATCGCGAAGGCATTGCTCTTGCCGGGGACGCCGATCAGCAGCCGGTAGGTCGGCCGCAGCGTTTCCACATCAAACTCACAGCAGCCGTTCTCGACGCCTGGCGTAGAGAGCGCATACACCTTCAGCTCGCTGTAATGCGTGGTCGCGATGGTGCGGACGCCGCGGCTGTGCAGGTTCGAGAGAATCGCGATGGCAAGCGCCGCACCTTCCGTCGGATCCGTCCCGGCGCCGAGCTCATCGAAGAGAACCAGGGAGCGCTCTGCAGCAGAGCGGGTATCACCACTGCCCCAGGAGACCGTCCGCCCGTGCAGGGACGTGCGCACAGCGGGTTTTCGCTCCGACGGAGTTTTTTTAGATCCGGCATCGACTTTTCCGGATTCGAAACCGGAAGTCTGCTCGTTCGAGAAAGTTCCTTTTTCAGATGAGGCTCGCTTTCCGTTTGCTGCCGGAATCGAGGAATCCATATTCGCCCAGACCTGCGCATCCTGCTCATCCATTGCATTCAAAAAAGATACAATATTTGTCATATGCGAGGAAAACGTACTCAGGCTCTGCTCAATGCTCTGCTCGTCGCCGATATCCGCGTACACCTCGTCAAAGACCGAGAGCTCCGAGTGATCGAGTGCCGGAATATGGAGTCCGGACTGGCCGAGCAGCGTAAACAGCCCGACCGTTTTCAATGAGACCGTCTTGCCGCCGGTGTTCGGTCCCGAGATGACCAGCAGGGTAAACTCATCGCCGAGCCGGATATCGACCGGGACGACTTTTTTGGAATCCAGCAGCGGGTGCCGGCCCTTTTTGATGTTGATGCGTCCCTCTGTATTGAAATCCGGCTCGGAACCTTTATAGGAAAGGGAGAGCTGTGCGCGGGCAAAGATAAAATCCAGCTCGGTCAGAAGCAGTACGTCATAATTCAGCGCTTCTGCGTGTTCGCCGACGGAGGCGCTTAAGGAGGCCAGTACAATCTCAATTTCCTTCTGCTCACGGATCTCCAGCTCGCGCAGATCGTTATTCAGACGGACGACCGCCATCGGTTCCACAAAGAGTGTGGAGCCGCTCGATGACTGGTCATGAATCATGCCGGGTACCTGTCCGCGGTGCTCGGCCTTCACGGGAATGCAGTACCGGCCGTCTCTCTGGGTGATGACGCCGTCCTGCAGGTAGCTCCGCGCCGGGCCGTTCAGATAAGAGGCCAGCTGGGAGCGGATGCGCTCATTGACCGATTTCATCTGTCGGCGCACCTGGCGCAGCCCGGAGCTGGCGTCGTCACTGATCTCATCCTCCGAAAGAATACAGCGGCGGATTTCATTCGCGACCTGCGTCAGCGGCTGCAGATCCGCAAACATCTGCGCGAGCGAATCCTCCGGAATCTCATCTGCCAGGAGAGGCTCGTCGGAACGGTGTCTGTTAGAGACATTGCTCATCTGTGCGCCGCCGCGCGAGCCATTCGGAACGCTATTTGCGCCCGTATACCGTCTTGCGGGAACCGGAATCTCGCTTCTTCGTCCATCCGATTTCGCCCAGCTTTTGACGTGGGCGGTGGTCTCCATCACATCGCAGATGCGCAGTAGCTCGACCGCATTCAGCGCGCTTCCGATTTCAAGCCTCCGCAGAGAGCCGCGGATGTCGCTCAGCCCTCCAAAGGAGACGCGTCCCTTCCGCAGGATGCGGCTCACCGCATCTGTCGTCTCCTGCTGCATCCGCTGTATTTCAGATAAATCATTGGACGGAACAAGCGCAAGGCAGCGCTCCCGCCCGGGCTGCGACCCGGCCATATCTGCCAGCCGTTGAATGATTTTATGATATTCCAAAACCTTTAAAGCTTTTTCGTTCATGGGAAAGCCCTTTCAAAAAATACCGTAAGCCCGGTTAGAACTTCTGGTGTTTAAATTTATGCCGCTATTTTAACGCATAATGATGGTTTTGGAAAGTGACAAATGAAAATAATGAAAAAGGTGGTTATATGCGCAGCGCCGCGCAGGCGAGCAGGAGTCGACAGGTCGCCTCCTACTCGATTGATGTGAAAATGGAGAAACGGATATTTATGAATTGCCGCGAAAACGGTGTGCAGTCAGGAGTGAGTAGCCCGGTAATCCTTCGGACTTTGTCCGGTAATTTTTTTAAACACGGTAAAGAAATAGCTGCTATTATTGAATCCTACAGCCTCTGCAATCCCTGCAGTTTTTTGCGAAGTAGCGGTAAGCAGCTGAGTAGCTTTTGCAATCCGGTGCCGATTTAAAAAGTCATTGAAATATTCGCCGGTAGCCAGCGAAAATTCTCTCCCAAGGTATGCGGGGTTGACATCCAACTGCCCGGCGATTGTTTTGAGTGACAGGCTGCTGTCCGAATAATCCGTGCGAATGATGGCAAGTACACGTTGTATCAGAGGCGGATATCCGCTCTCTTCAGACAGCCCGTAATCTTCGGTAAGAGAGGAGAAAAACACGATCAGGCTATCCTCCAGCTTCCGGATCGAGTCTGTGTCGCCAATGATGGAAAATGCCCGCAGTTTTTTACGCTCCAGTTCGGGCGTGAAATATGCGTTCAGATAGATGGCACGCAGCACATACGAGACGAGATCGATCATCTGATACTTGAGAAAGCGGATGTCCTCCTGCCTGTTATCCTGCAGAAATCTGCGGAAACACTGATGGAGAGCTTCCGCGATTTTTTCCCGGTCAGAGACCTCTACGTAATTGACAAATGCCTGATAGTTTAAGGAGAAGGGAGAAGCTGTTTTCGAAATCTCTGCCTCGACCTCGTCCCCCAGAAGCAGCTTTTTTTCCATTTTGGAAATGCAGTCCGTATAAGAATCACAGAGGTCTCCGGAACGGCTGACTTCGCGGCCCAGCGCATAATAACTGGCGCAGCTGAGATTCTTTGCTATCGCATCAGAACATGCAGACAGAGTTCCAGAATACTGTTCTTCGCGAATTGTCTGAGAGCTGTCCTTAAAAATAATTCCGATGTTGGTGTGAATATCCGTGATGACATAGCTCGGGCAAAGGCTGGAGCAGATATCCTCACACAGCTTTATTGCCTCAGAAATGGGAGAGACGGATTTCTCTTTTCCGATGGGAAGGGTGATAACACCGACCCGCATGCTTAGGCAATGCAGAGAAACATGAAACATCCGCGCTTTCTCCCGGAATTCGTGTGTATCAATCTGGTTATGAAGAACACGCCGCAGCAAATCATTTCGCAGAACCAGCATGCTCTCCTGAACCTGCTGCTGATGGGCATGCGTTTTATCCAGCTGCTGTACACAGGAGCTGACTGCATGAATCAGCTCGTTCTGATCAACAGGCTTAAGAAGATAATTGACCGCGCCAAGCTGAATGGCTTTTTGCACATATTCAAAATCGTTGTATCCGCTCAGGATAATAAACTTTGGCGGCGCTTCCAGATGCGAGCACAGTTCAATCAGCTCCAGCCCGCCCATATTTGGCATGGAAATGTCTACCAGTACAATATCCGGATGCGAGGAGCGAATTCTTAGCCAGGCCTTTACGCCATCCTCCGCGAGCCCGGCAAGCTCAATACCATATACCTCCCACTCGATGAGGGTGGAAAGACCATTTCGGATCCGGGCCTCATCATCTACAATCAACAGTTTGTACATAAGTCTCCAGCTCCTTTTTTTCTTTTGCAGGTAAAGTGACAGTAACGGTGGTGCCCAGACAGTAACGGCTGTCAATAACAAGTCCGTAGGCTTTTCCAAACAGCAGAGTAATCCGGGTGTGGATATTGCGGAGAGCGACTCCGAAATCCTCATATGTACGAATACCATGAATATGATCGTTCAGGCGTTTTACATCCTCATCAGTAAGCCCGGGACCGTTGTCACAGACGATAATGGTCAGCGTACTGCGATCCACGGAAAAACGAACGGAAATCTCCATCGGCCTGATGTTGGGTGTTCCGTGCGACAGAGCATTTTCGAGAATTGGCTGAAGGGTGAACCTTGGAATACCGAAAAGATAAATTTCGGGCGGGGCGTCCAGATGAAAGGATAAACGCTCCTCAAATCGGAATTTCATCAGGTCAAGATATGTTTCGATATATTCGATTTCATCCTCCACATAAATGATATCCTGGTCAAATTGGACCATCCATCGAAACAGATTTCCGAGCTCTTTTAACATCTCCGAGGTTTCAAAATCATCGTTTTCAAGTGCGTTCATCCGGATGCTCTCGATCGTATTAGCGAGAAAATGCGGGTTGATCTGCGCCTGCAGCGCGTACAGCTCCGCAGTGCGCCGCTGCGTCTGTGCGAGATAAGTCTTGTTGATATATTCATTCAGCGTCGTACTCATCTGATTGAAAGCTGCGCTCAGCGTTCCGATCTCATCCTGTGAGCTGACTGGGAGCTGTACGGAGAAATCACCGGTACTGATGTCGCTCATTGCATTAGCCAGATTGTGGAATTTTCGCCCGTAATGCAGAGGCAGAACGAAGATGGCGACAACCATAACGATCACTCCAAATCCGGCAATCAGGACAGCATCGCGGCTGATGAGCAGAGTGGTCTTCCGCAGCTTCTGCGTATCCAGAGAGCCGATTACGGCGATTCCGGAGAGACTGATAGACTTGTTGAACAGAATATCTGGTTCCAGAACCCACGCTTCATCCCAGATTTCTCCAATGTGTTCCGCATTGTTTGTATAGATGACCTGCGAATCACGGTTCAGCACGTAATAGTCTCCGTCAGAGGCCTGGCCGAGTGTGTCATAGGCGTCTTCTGCTGCTTCGATGGAATAGTTGACCATCAGATAGCCCAGTGGGTTTTCCGGATCCTTCCCGAGCTGCGCGTATATTTTTATGATAAAGGTAATGACCGGCTCCGCGTTTGGGGAAGAGCTTAAGGTAAGATAATCGGGAGAGTCATCGTATACGACAGTAATGGAAGCAGAGGATTCTTTAAATTCTTTAATAAAAGAAAGCTCATTAAAAGAATATCCGGAATAAATTTTCTGATCGCTCTGCGCATAGTAGGAAAATGTGTTATAGCCGTCCGTGGTAAAAAGGATTGCCGATTCAATGGAGGAACCTGAATAGACCAACGCGGCCAGGTACTCTGTGATGGTATGAAGATTGTCCGTATCATACAGCTCCGAAGGGTTATCCCGTGTCTCTGTAATGAGATCGGAAATGTATCCGGTGGAATGAAGCAGGGTTCGCTGATTGTACATATTATTATAGCTGGATTGAAAAAAATCAAAGAGAGCTCCTGCCGCCTCCTGAATAATCAGCTTATCCCTGCTCTGGATTTCCCTTGAATACGAGCGGGACAGAAAGGCGGTGGAGACCACTGAGAACAGGATAATAATCACAGAGGTCATAAAGGATATTTTTGTAAAAATGCTTGCGCTTTGAAACAGCTTTTTTGCCTTCATAAAAATAGAATCCTTTTCATCTGGATGGCGTTCTGGGAATTCGTCTGTTTTACCCATTGATACGGTTGTTAGAAAAACGTTTGCCCTGAGCTTCTGCAAATTTTATAACAAATGTAGAAAAATTGCAATGCGAGATATGAATTTTGAATAAAAAATGCAATTTTTAAAATTGAGGTATCGGCTCATGGATTGTATAATTACACCAACAAAACACAAAACAAGGAGGAAAAAACAGTGAAAAGAACAAAAATGACAGCGCTTGAACTTAGCGCCAGCCTGATTGCATCTGCCTTTTCGGGGATTGGGGTGCAGGCAGAAACCGAGCAAACCACACTTACCTTTGGTGTTTTTGTGACAGACAACATCACAATGGACATCTGGGAAGCAATCATCGAACCATTTGAGGAGGCACATCCGGAGATTGATGTCGAACTGGTGATGGCAAGTGGTGATGACCGGACTTCCTTCTGGAGAACAAAGCTGAACAGCGGGGAGTTCCCGGATATTGTGGTAGAATCTGACAAGCTGGTGACCATGGACATTTTTGCGGAAGTGCCGGAGGATGTTCAGGCTTTGTTTAATGAAGACCTTCTGACAGAATATGGCGGAAAGGTCGTTCAGATCCCTGCCAGCATTCAGTACAAGGGTCAGTGCTATTACAACAAGGCGGCCTTTGAGGAGCTTGGACTGGAAGAACCGGAGACATGGGATGATTTCATCAATATCTGCGAGACGATAAAGGAGGCAGGGCTGGTTCCTCTGATGTGCGGAGGTACTGGAGATACCTGGGCGACGGGCGGCATGTATTGGGTCGCGGAAGGCGATACGCAGGTACAGAACGCATATTCTGATTTTCTGGAAGGTCTGGCAGAGGGAACCTATTCCTGGAACAATGAGTTAATCCAGAACATTCTGACCACCTATCAGGAGATGGTTGAGGCAGGTTACTATTATGAGGGCGGTCTTTCCTTAAGCTATAGCCAGTGCGCGGATGCCTTCCTGAAGGGCGATGCGGTGATGCTGATTGACGGGTCCTGGATGAATGCAACCCTGGACAGCGCGGAAAACGAGGATTTTGGCGTATTCGTAGTTCCGACGATGGATGGAACGGATGTGGCAATCGGTAACGCATCATCCTGGGCAGTATATAAAGACAGCAAGAATCAGGATGCTGCCTGGGAGTTCATCAAATATGTCTTTGGAGAGGACACCACAGGATATCGGGGCTGGCTGGAGAGTGATGGTCTGTTCTCTACGACAGTAGAGTCTGTTACTTACGAAATGGGACCGGTTACCACGAAATTCCTGGAGAATATTGAAGGATACACGATTTATTCTGAACTGAATGCGATCATCGGCGATTATTCCTTCCCGTCAGGAATGTCCTCTTTTATGGAGAAGTCTTTCCAGAATATTTTCAGCGGAGCGGACGTATCGGATGAGCTTGACAGCTGGGATACCGAGTATCAGAGACTGCTGGACGCGCAGTAAAACAGGAGGCAGCCGTTTGAAACAGCGGTCTGCAATCCTTGAATAGTCGCTGAAGCGAGCGGCAACGGAGATTGCTGTAGTTTCCCAAAGAGACTGATGGCAATCTCCTTTTTAAAGAAACCCTGCGGGTCTGTACCGGCGGTCCGGATGTTTTCAAAATCTGTTTCAGAACGAAGGATGAACACTATGAAAAAAAATAAGGTATCTTTTGTTTTTGCCCTGCCCGCTTTTGCCATCTATACGGCTCTTCTGGTCATTCCAATTATCATGGCGCTTGGCATCAGCTTTTTCAAATGGAATGGCTTTAACGAGATGACATTTGTGGGGATCGATAATTATGTGAGCCTGTTTCAGGACGCTAGACTCGGGAATGCGGTAATCAATACCGTGATTATTGCGGGAAGCGTCATTATTATTGTGAATGTACTGGGGCTTGTGCTCGCAATGCTGGTGAACCGCTCTTCAAGAGTAAACAATTTTTTCCGCACCATTTTCTTTATTCCTTTTGTGCTCAGCGCGGTCGCACTGTCCTTTGTCTGGAAGAGTATTCTTTCCTATAATGGAGTGCTTAACGGGTTTCTGAAAACGGTTGGACTGAGTAATCTGGTCGGAAACTGGCTGGGGAAAAGAGGTTCTGCTCTGATCTGCATCATTATCATCGAAATCTGGCGAACGCTTGGATATCATATGATGCTTTACCTTGCGGCGCTGCAGGCGATTCCGGAAGAGCTTTATGAGGCCTGCACCATGGACGGAGGAAACCGGTGGGATAAATTCCGAAATGTAACATTGCCGTTGATTGTGCCGGGTATGTCGGTCAGCATTCTGATGAGTATTATCAACGAGCTGAGAATCTACGATGTCGTCAAAATTATGACGGACGGAGGCCCCGGATACGCGACGGAGACCATCGTGTACAATATTGTGGCGCAGGGCTTCAGCAATAATATTGTAGGCTACTCATCCGCAATTGCGGTAGTACTTTTCCTGGCAATCGGAACCCTTTCTGTATTCGTTGTGACTCAGATGGGGAAGAGGGAGGTGGAAATGTAATGCGGTCAAAGGAGAAAAATGAGAGATGCGCGAATGCCATCCAGAAAGGAATACTTGTAATCGTCGGTCTTTTCGTACTTTTGCCGATTTACATCGCGCTGGTAAATACCTTTAAGGATTCAGACATCATTCTTAGTGATCCGCTTTCCATCCCGATTCCGCCGATTCTGGATAATATCCGGGCGGTGCTGGAAAATTCAAACACAGATTTGCTGGAGCTGTATAAAAACTCCCTGATTCTTGTTGTGGCGGGAACCGCCATCACTATCGCAGTATCCTCTCTGGCGTCCTATTATCTGGCCAGGGTGCGGACCAGGTTTTCACAGATGCTGCGTATTTATTTTCTGGTTGGTCTGATGGTGCCGTACGTGATCGTATATTTGCCGCTCTGCATCTTTATGAGAAAAACCGGAATTCCCTTTAATGTTACGAGCCTGATCTTCATTTTTGTCTCAGGAAATATTTCGTTTTCCACTTATATGTATACCAACTTCATCCGTGCGCTTCCGGTCGAATTGGAGGAATCTGCTTCCCTTGATGGCGCGACAGCCTTTCAGCGCTTCTGGATGATTTTATTTCCTCTTTTGAAGCCAACGACAGCTACTGTAATGATTTTTGTCGGGCTTGGAATCTGGAACGATTTTCAGACACCGCTTTTAATGGGTAATGTACAGACGATTACCGTCGGCATTTACACGGCTGTCGGTCCATATTCGGCCAATTGGGGAGTCGTGTTCGCGTATGTTTTATTTGCTGCCGTGCCTGTGGTTATCCTGTATCTTCTGGCGCAGAAGAGCTTTGTGGCAGGATTGACATCCGGTGCTTTGAAAGGCTGAATGTTCAAAAGTGCCATCCGAAAACGGATGCCGGAAATCTGAATGAATTAAGATGAAAAGAAACCGAGAAAAGACAGATAGGGGAGAAGGCTGCGATGGCAATCTTGAAATTGAAACCGGCATATAAGGAGTATATCTGGGGCGGAACCAGGCTGATGCGGGAATTTCATAAGGACTATTCCGGAGAAAAGCTTGCTGAATCCTGGGAGCTCTCCTGCCATCGGGATGGGCAGTCGGTGATCCGAAACGGGAGCGACTGCGAAAAGCCGTTGGGGCAGTATGTCAGGGAGCATGGGAAGGATGTTCTGGGAACAAACTGCAGCAAGGAGTCGGAGTTTCCCATCCTGATCAAGCTGATTGACGCGAAGGAGAGGCTGTCTGTGCAGGTGCATCCGGATGACGATTACGCCAGAGAGCTGGAAGGACAGAAGGGCAAAACAGAGATGTGGTATATCGTAGACTGCGGACCGGATGCCTGTCTGTACTATGGTTTCTCTCAGCGGGTTTCGCAGGAGGAGTTTGAAAAGCGGATAAAAGAAAACACGCTGACAGAAGTGCTCAACAAAATCCGGGTGCGAAAGGGTGATGTGCTGCTGATTGAGGCAGGGACCATCCACGCGATCGGAGAAAATATTCTGGTGGCGGAGATTCAGGAGAATTCGAACGTTACCTATCGGATTTATGACTATGGACGGGTGGGAAAGGACGGAAAACAGAGGAACCTGGATATAGAAAAAGCACAGAAAGTTCTGAAGATGAATCCTGTCGTTTTGCCGGATTCGTTCAGTCCGCATCTGGCCGTCTGCGATTACTTTACGGTGGATAAGCTTTTTCTGGATGGAGTCCACATGAGAACCATGAGCGGATTTGCGGGTCAGGATTCCTTTGTACATTTCCTGATTTTGGATGGAGAAGGAATGATTTCTACGCTGGACGATATCCAGACCATTCGAAAGGGCGACAGTGTGCTGCTGCCGGCCGGGAGCGGAACGTTTCGGGTCGAGGGAAGGGTAGAAGCACTGATGACCAGAATATGACTGCCGGCGGCGGACGCCTGGCGCTGACCGGAACGGCAGCCAAAATGCAGATGTGCGAAGTGTGGAATCATCTGTAAATCAGTTTTGCCGGCCGGATTATGATAGAGGGATGGGATACAGGAATAGACGGAGGAAAGGTTTCGTGGAGAAGAAAAAGACGGGGTATGTGATTCCCCACACACACTGGGATCGTGAATGGAGATACCCGGTCTGGGAGAATCGGATATATTTGCGTGATATGATGGAAGAATTGCTGGATAATCTGGAACAGCATACGGATTATAAAACGTTCCTTCTGGATGGACAGACGGTGGCTGCGCAGGATTTTCTGGAAATCTGTCCGTGGGAGAGAGAACGTCTGGAAGCGCTGATCCGGGCCGGAAGAATCCAGGTAGGACCCTGGTATACACTGCCGGATCTGTACCCGGTATCCGGAGAAGCGATTGTCCGGAATCTTTTGAAGGGAAAAGCGGAGGCAGAGAAGCTCGGCGGCTGTCTGACGGTCGGTTATGAGTCCTTTGGCTGGGGCCAGCCGTCCCAGCTTCCGCAGATTTATAAGGGGTTTGGAATTGATACGGTGATTATTTCCAAAAATGTGGACAAAAGCAGAGCGCCGGAAAGCGAATTCCGGTGGATTGGCGCGGATGGCACGGAAGTGCTTGCCACCCGACTGGGTGATGACGCGCGGGCCAACTTTTTTATGAATACTTACCTGGAAATCATGACCGGAAAAGCTTATAAAACAAGGGAATATGAATATCAGTACGGGAATGACGGCCAGTTTTTCCATCAGGCAGACGGAGATAACTGTGTTCAGGATTATTTCCGCCTGGAAAACACGGAGAGAATTCACAGGAACCGGATGAAAAACGCGATTGAAAAAGCATGGAATGGGATGCGGGACTCCTGGCTGACCGATGACCGGGCGATGATGGACGGAACGGATTCTACGACCTCTCAGCCGATGCTGCAGGAGCTGCTTGCAGAAATAAATGCACAGAGCGGGGAAATCGAGTTTCGCTCGTCCTCCATCACAGAATATGTGGATGTTTTAAAGGAAAAACTGCCGCACGATCGGCTGCGTGAGATTCATGGGGAGCTGCGTGACGGGCCGACGACTTCATTATCCGGAAACGCACTGATGACCAGACCGCATATTAAAATGCGGAACAAAAAGGTGCAGAGCAAATTGTTTTCTCAGGCAGAGCCGTCTTCTGTAGCTGTGTGGCTGCTTGGGGAGAAATATGAGGAAGTGTTTCTGGATAAGGCACTGGACTATATGCTGCTTTCACATCCGCATGATTCCATAAATGGGGTGACGCAGGATAAGACCGTTGAGGATGTGATGTATCGGCTTGCTCAGGCGGAGGAGATTGCAGATGTTGTTTATAATCGTAATCTGCAGAAGCTGATTGGCAGGATAAATTTCTCCGGGTATACCCCGGATGACATTCTGCTGGTGGTGTTTAACCCATCAGTAAAGCCGAGGAGCGGGATTATAAAAGCATATATTGATACGCCGCAGGATAAAAATATCTGGGATTTCCAGATTATGGACAGCGAAGGGGAGCGCTGTGAGCTGCAGGAGATCGAACGGAAAGAGGTGGTATCGCCGATGGTGCATTTACACGCCAGACCTTATCCGTTTTATGCGGATCGGCACGGCGTGTGGTTTGAGACCGGCGTGATTCCCGCCGGAGGATACCAGGTGTACTCTCTGACTGCGTGCAATACGTTTGACCGGAGAACCAAATTCTGGGCAAAAACAAGAAAGACGAAAGGGAACGAGATCGGTCTGGGGTGCGACCGGATGGATAATGGCATTCTGGATGTGCGTGTGAATGGGGATGGAAGCCTGACAGTTCATGACAAAAGAACCGGTCAGACCTATGGGCCGGTAAATTATTATGAGAGCACGGGAGACGTGGGCGATTACTGGATGTATTATCCGCCGTATCATAATGAGACGTACACAAGCAAGGGATGTCAGGCCATCCTTTCTATGAAAGAGAATGGCCCTCTTTCGGCGACTGTGGCGGCGGAAATCCGGATGGAGCTGCCGAAGCATGCGTACAGACCGGAAAACTATATACACGGAGAAAGCAGACGAAGCGATGCTTCGGACGTGGTGACGATTACGACCTGTTATACACTGCAAAAAGGGAGCAGTCAGGTAGACGTAGAGGTAATGGTGGATAATCACTGCGAGGATCATCGGATGAGCGTCATTATGGATGTGGGGGCGGATACATTATGGGCCGATGCGGAGGGACATTTCACAGTAGACCGCCGCAATGCGGAGCCGCTGAAGGATTCAAATGGTATGTTTTATAATGAGCTGACCACTCAGCCGATGCAGAGTTTTGTGTCGGTTTATGATGGAAAACGGGGAATGGGCGTTCTCACGGACTGCCTTGGTGAGTATGAGCTGAGAAAATCCGGAGCGCTGGCACTGACTCTGTTCCGAGCTGTGAGAACCATTATCTGCACAGAATTCCGAAGCGAAGGATATTTCCCGGATCAGAACGGCGGCCAGCTGCAGCAGGTACTGGAGTATCGTTACGCTTTGGCATTTCAGGCAGGGACTTATGAGGAGGAGAATTTCGCAGACCGCGCGGAGTGGTTCCGGGTTCCGCTGAAGCCAGTGCAGACGAATGTGCCGAATGCGATGAAAAAAGAAATCGGCGAAGCCCGGAATAAGGCGGCAGACGGGAATCGATGGGACCTGTCCCTGAAGCATTCCTTCTATGAAGTGAAGGGAAATGTTTCACTGTCCTGCCTGAAAAAAGCAGAGAATGACGAAGCGGTAATCCTTCGCCTGTATAATCCTGGCAAAACGGAAGAAAACGCCGCGGTCACCTTTGCCCGCGAACCAAAGGCGGTGTTCCTGACAGATTTGAAGGAAGAGGTGCTGGAAAAAGTGGAAATTCAGGGGAAGACGGCAGTGATGACGATGGATGCTGGTAAAATCTGTACATGGAAGCTGTTTTTTTCGTGAGTTAGAGTCCGGCTGTATTGCAGGCGTTTACAGGGGAAGGCGTTTGCAGGGAAAATGCGAAAAAAACATGTGATTTCCAGACAGGATGTCAGGCAATGAAAAATATATTGATTTCTGTCTGAGAAAAATGCAAACGATATGCTTCGTTTCGATAAACGAGGTTAACGGCGAGGAGATCGACTGTGAAAAACAAATATCCGGGAATCGGGAAAACAGAGAATATGATAGAACTGTCTCAAACTTCTGACGGAAGCTTTGTGTGCGGAAAGGACGGAGTGGAAACAATCTTCACCCCACAGGATCGAAAGGTAGAATTTGTGGCCTTTTCAGATAAGATGATGTGTTATGTGAAATCGGCCATGGGCTATCCGGCCTGGTACAAAGTGCCGGAGGTTTGCTATGAAGGTCCGGCAAAAGCAATCCTGATGGATCTGGACGGAACCAGTGTAAAAAGTGAATCCTTCTGGATGTGGATAATCGAGCAGACTACGGCGAAGCTGATAAAAAATCCGCATTTTGAACTGGAGAGCGCGGACGAACCGCATGTGTCTGGTCATTCTGTTTCGGAGCATCTGCAGTATTGCATTGACAAATACTGCCCGGGCAAGGATATTCGGGAAGCGAGAAAAATTTATTTTGAAACGACAGAGTATGAAATGAAGGAAATCCTTGAAGGACGGGGAAAACAGGGGGCATTTACTCCTGCACCCGGTCTGAAGGAATTTCTGGAAGAAGTGAAAGGAAATGGAATACGGATTGGGCTGGTCACGTCCGGCCTGTACACAAAAGCAATGCCAGAGATAATCTCTGCATTTCAGACATTAAAGATGGGTGATCCTCTGGAGTTTTATGATGCGGTGATCACTGCCGGACAGACGTTCAAAAAAGGGCAGAGCGGCACCATTGGAGAACTGGCGCCAAAACCGCATCCATGGCTGTACTCGGAGACTGCGAAAGTGGGTCTGGGTATTACAGAGGATGAAAAATGTCATGTGCTGGGATTTGAGGATTCCTCGGCCGGGATTATGTCCATCCGTCTGGCAGGGTTTGCTGCTGTCGGAATCCGGGGAGGAAATATCCACGCAAGCGGCATGGATTCGCTGTGTATGCGTCAATACGATCTTCTGGGCGATGCGCTGCCGCTGCTGTTGGGCAGATAAACAGAAAAACAGAAAAAACATTTTTGAGGGAGCCGCCTGGCGGCTCTCTTTTGTTTGATTTGGCGAATTCTGGTTTTTTATAAAAAGCATGAAAACTTTAGAACCCGGAGTTCCGCCGGTATTCCCTCTGCCAGCTGCCGGATTTGGCAAGCCTGAAAAAGGTGCTTGCGTTGCAGTATATTTTCGCCTATAATGTGATTGCACAAATGATGATTGTGAGGAAGGCAGAGCGATGAGCACGCTAAAATCAGAAAAGAAGGAGACGGATGTGTTTTCCGGTGTCGCCGCTGCCGGTTCAGCCGCTGTGACCGGGGTTATTGTATTTGCCTGTATGAGGCATTCCTTTGGCTCTATAGGGACGAAGTAAAGTAAAAAGTAAAGTAAAAAAGGCCCCAACGGTGAATGATTGGTAAATCCTTGCAGAACCTTGTCTATAGGACTCGAAGTGCAGCGAAAAAAAGATTATGGGGACGGTTATTTTAATTAAGTTAAGTAACGGCAATCCGCCGTTTACTATATAAATGATACAGGAGAAACGTGCGAAGCGCGAAATAATCGATAGCATCTTATCCATTATGGAACTTGTATCATAAAAATTAAAAGAAAAAGGAGAAAATTTATCATGTTGGAGAAATTGATTTCAATCGTAGCGGAGCAGCTTCACGTATCTGAGGAGGAAGTAAAGCCGGATACCGATTTCAAGGCGGATTTGAGCGCAGATTCCCTTGACCTGTTTGAACTGGTAATGGCTCTCGAGGAGGAGTATGACTTGGAGATCCCGACGGAGGATCTGGAGCAGCTGACGACCGTGCAGGCCGTTATGACCTATCTGAATGGGAAAGGAATTGAGGAGTAATGAAGACAGCGATTACGGATTTACTGGGTATTCAGTATCCGATTATTCAGGGCGGCATGGCCTGGGTGGCAGAGAATTCCCTCGCTTCTGCAGTTTCGAACGCGGGCGGACTGGGAATCATCGCTGCGGGCAACGCCCCGGCGGATTATGTGCGCGAGCAGATTCGCCTGACAAAGGAAAAAACAGATAAGCCGTTTGGCGTGAATATTATGCTGCTGAGCCCGTATGCGGCGGAGGTCGCACAGGTGGTCACAGAGGAGAAGGTCGCGGTAGTGACGACCGGTGCGGGCAACCCGGGTGCGTACATGGAGCAGTGGAAGGGCGCCGGGATCAAGGTGATTCCGGTGGTCGCTTCGGTGGCTCTGGCGAAGATGATGCAGCGCGGCGGCGCGGATGCGGTCATCGCGGAGGGCTGCGAATCGGGCGGACATATCGGCGAGAGCACGACAATGACGCTGGTGCCGCAGGTCGTGGACGGCGTTTCAGTGCCGGTCATTGCGGCTGGCGGAATCGGCGATGGCAGAGGCTTCGCGGCAGCGATGATGCTTGGCGCTTCAGGCGTACAGATGGGAACGCGGTTCCTGGTCGCAAAGGAATGTGTGATTCACCAGAATTATAAGAATCAGGTGCTCAAGGCAAAGGACATTGATACGGTCGTTACGGCGCGTTCGGTCGGCCATCCGTGCCGCCAGATCCGCAACCAGATGACGCGGAAATATCTGCAGATGGAAAAAGAGGGCTGCACCTTTGAGGAACTGGAGACACTGACGGTCGGCTCCCTGCGCAAGGCCGTGCAGGAGGGCGATGTGACCGGCGGTTCCATGATGTCCGGCCAGATTGCCGGAATGGTGAACAAGGAGCAGACCTGCCAGGAGATGATTGAGGAAATCATGAGTCAGGCGGAGGCGCTGCTGGGCGGAAAATAAGGCAGAACTTTAGTTGATTTTTATGCGGAAAGACGCTTTAGGCCAAAATCGTGTCTGCATTCAGGGAAGCGGTACCATCTTCCATTTATGATAGGAATTAGGACATTGTCTGTGTCAGGGTTTACGATTTGTTCTGCAAATCGTAACATTTTCCGCATGAAAGTCAATGCAGGACATGTAAGGAGATACGAATGAGCAAAATTGCATTTATATTCCCCGGTCAGGGCGCGCAGCGCATCGGCATGGCCCGGGAGTTTTACGATACCTGCGAGGAGAGCCGCGCGGTTTTTGAGACCGCTTCCGAAGCGGCCGGCTACTCGATTGAGGAGATCTGTTTTTCGGAAACGCTTCCGGCAAAAGATTCGGACGGCGTGCAATCGAAGGATTCGGCAGAAGGTTCGGGCGAAGGAATTCCGAACACGAAAATCCATCAGACCCGGTATACGCAGCCGGTGCTTCTGACCGCGAGCCTTGCGATTCTCGCGGCAGTGCAGAAGGCGGGAATACAGGCGGACATGACCGCGGGCTTAAGCCTTGGCGAGTACTGTGCGCTGACAGCGGCAGGGTCGTTTTCCGTGTCTGATGCGGTGAAGATCGTCTGCCAGCGTGGGATTTATATGGAGGAGGCAGTGCCGACCGGCGGCGCGATGACCGCAATCCTTTCCAGAAAGCCGCTGCCGATTGAGGAGATTTGTGCGGCGACCGAAGGACAGGTCAGCGTAGCGAATTACAACTGCCCGGGGCAACAGGTGATTTCCGGGGAAAAGGAAGCGGTAGACCGGGCGGCTGCGAAGCTGCTCGAGGCGGGCGCTTCCAGAGCCGTGCCGCTGAAGGTGAGCGGGCCGTTCCACTCGCCGATGCTTGCAGGGGCGGGCGAGAAGCTTGCAGCACTGCTGGAGCATCAGGAAATCCGACAGCCGAAGCTCTCTTTCCTGTCAAATGTGACCGGCGACTTTGTCAGCGACTCAGAGGAGATCCGCGCATTGCTCGGACGTCAGGTGAGCTCGTCCGTGCGCTGGCAGCAGAGCATGGAGCATATGATTGCGGCCGGGGCAGATACGTTTATCGAGATCGGACCGGGACAGACGCTGACAAATTTTGCAAAGAAAATCGACCGCACGGTGAAGGTGCTGCATGTTGAGACGCCGGAGGATCTGGAGAAGCTGCGGCAGTCGCTGTGAGGAGAAACAGGGTGCCTTGCGGGAACGGACCTATACCTATTATGGACGGAAGGACAGAGAGGGGAACGACAATGCTAAGTGGAAAAATCGCGCTCGTAACGGGCGCGGGAAGAGGAATCGGGCGCGCGATTGCGCTGACGCTTGCCGGGTACGGCGCGGATGTGGCCGTAAACTATTGCGGCTCGGAGGCAAAAGCGCAGGAAACAGCGGAGGAAATCCGGGCGATGGGAAGACGCGCCATTATAGTGAAAGCGGATGTTTCCTCGCAGGAGGATTGTGAGCGGATGTTTAAAGAAGTGTCGGAGCAGCTTGGCGTACCGGATATTCTGGTCAACAACGCCGGCATCACGCGCGACAACCTGACGCTGCGGATGAGTGAGGACGATTTCAACAAAGTGATCAGCACGAATCTGAAGGGAACGTTTTTCTGCATGAAGCTTGCGGGCAAACAGATGCTGCGCAAGCGGTACGGAAGGATCATCAGCCTTTCCTCTATCGTAGGCCTGCACGGCAATGCCGGACAGATCAATTACAGCGCGGCAAAGGCGGGCGTGATCGGCATGACCAAGAGTCTCGCAAAGGAGCTGGCAGGGCGCGGCATTACCGTCAACGCGGTCGCTCCCGGCTATATTGATACGGATATGACAGCGGCGCTTACCGACGCGCAGAAAGAAGCGATGCAAAAGCAGATTCCGCTTGGGAGAATCGGCCAGCCGCAGGACATCGCGGAGACCGTTGCGTTCCTGGCATCGGATAAGGCGGCCTACATCACCGGTCAGGTGATATCCGTAGACGGCGGCATGGGGATCTGATATTGTAAATCATTACATAAGGAAGGGAAACAGGATGCGAAGAGTTGTAGTGACAGGTATGGGTACCATCTCACCGATCGGTAATTCGACGGATGCCTTCTGGAATAGTCTGAAAGAAAAAAAGGTGGGAATTGGACCGATCACTCGATTTGATACAGAAAGTTACAAGGCAACGCTGGCGGCAGAGGTCAAAGACTTTGACCCGCTTACGGTGATGGATGCGAAGGAAGTCAGACGTATGGAGCTGTTCTGCCAGTATGCGGTGGGCGCTGCTGCGGAGGCGCTCGCGCAGGCGGGGCTTACCGACCTGACAGAGGAGGAGCGCTGCCGGACAGGAGTTTCCGTCGGCAGCGGTACCGGGAGCCTTCAGATCTTTGAACAGGCACATACAAAAATGCTTGAGAAAGGGCCCGGCAGAGTACCGACACTGTTTGTCCCGCTGCTGATTTCGAATATGGCTGCGGGAAATATCGGAATTCACTTTGGCCTGAAGGGGAAAAATATCAACGTGGTGACTGCATGTGCGTCCGGCACGCATTCGATCGGTGAGGCTTATCGATCCATTCAGGTCGGTGATGCGGACGTGATGGTGGCAGGAGGCACGGAGGCTGCAATTTGTCCGAGCGGCATAGCCGGATTCTGTGCGCTGACGGCATTAAGCAAAGAGAGCGACCCGCTGCGCGCGTCTCTTCCGTTCGATAAGGATCGAAGTGGATTTGTCATGGGCGAGGGCGCCGGAGTTCTGGTTCTTGAGGAACTCACTCACGCGCTTAACCGCGGCGCGAAGATTTACGCAGAGGTGGCCGGATACGGCGCGACCAGTGACGCATATCACATTACTTCTCCGGTGGAGACCGGCGAAGGCGCGGCCCGCGCGATGAAGCTTGCCATGGAGGAGGCACACCTCGCGCCGGAGGAAATTCAATACATCAACGCGCATGGAACCGCGACGCACCTGAACGATCTCTGCGAGACTCGCGCGATCAAAGCCGCATTTGGCGATGCGGCGTATCAGCTGAATATCAATTCAACAAAGTCCATGATCGGACATTGTCTCGGCGCGGCCGGCGGCCTGGAAGCGGTAGCCTGCGTAAAGACCATCGAGGAAAATTATATCCACGCGACAGCGGGCTTCAGGGAAGCGGAGGAAGAGATGGATCTGAACTACACGCCGGAGGGCGTGGAGCGCGAAGTCACGGCATGCCTGAGCAATTCGCTCGGCTTCGGCGGTCACAACGCAACGCTGCTTTTCAAAAAGTATGCAGATTGATTGGAAGACTGTGGCGGTTGCAGATCAAAAGGTATGCAGATTGATCGGAAGGCTGCGATGATTACAGATCAAAAACAGAAGAATACCAGAAACGAAGTCTTAGCCGTCGGATTTTGCCGTTTTGATTTGCAAAAACCGGCGGTTGTAAAAGCAGGGGGATGATACAAATGGTACTGGATACCAAGCAAATCATGGAAATACTGCCTCATCGCTCCCCGTTCCTGCTCGTAGACCGGATTGACGAGCTGGAGCCGGGAAAACGCGCGGTCGGGCGCAAGGCGGTGACCTATAATGAGCCGTTCTTTGCCGGACATTTTCCGCAGGAGCCGGTGATGCCGGGCGTTCTTATCTGCGAGGCGCTCGCGCAGGTGGGCGCGGTGGCAATCCTGTCGCTGGAAGAGTACAAAGGCAAGCTGGTCCTGTTCGGCGGCATCAACAAAGCGCGCTTCCGCCGGAAGGTCGTACCGGGCGATGTGCTGCGCCTGGAGATGGAGGTCATCAAGGTCAAAGGACCGGTCGGTGTTGGGAAAGCGACCGCGTATGTGGACGACAAGGTCTGCACAGAAGCGGAGCTGACATTTGTGATACAGTGAGAGCCGCGCATATTTTAACACCCCTTCTCATATGATAGCTTATCTGAAATGAAACAGAAACGGACTTTGCCGGATTCTGCTTCCGGCGATGGGCGGGTCCAATAGGGGGAGGGTACATAATGAATGACAGGGCTTTGAGGGTATTGGAGCAATATGACCTGGAGGTTCGTGGTACGAGGAGAGGGCGTGGGTCCTGGTATCTTGACACGGACGGCGGTTTCCGGATTCTGAGTGAGTATTCTGCTTCCGGGAACCGCGCTTTTTTTCAGAATCTTGTGATGAGGAAAATCCGTGACGGCGGATATCCGAATGTCGATGTGATTTTGCCGAATAAAGAAGGCGCGCTGGTTTCCAGAGACTGGGAAGGCAATCGGTATGTCGTAAAGGAGTGGTATGCGGGCCGGGAGTGTGACGCGTCGAACGAGCCGGAGATCCTGGCGGCGGTAGAAAATCTGGCACGCCTGCACCGGCTGATGGATCTGAGCGCGGAGGATTTTTCCAAAGTGTACAGTACCGAAGTCAGCCCTTCTGCTTCGGCGGAAGCCGCCTGCAAGGATGTATCGTTGAATTCGGGCGGGAAGTCCTCTGTGGAAGGGCCTCTGATGCCGACTTTCGGCGGGAAACCCTCCGTGGAGGGCAGTCCGGCGTCGGTTTCAGGCGGGAGGCCTTCCGTGGAGGGCAGTCCGGCATCGGTTTCAGGCGGGAAGCTTTCTGTGGAAGGGCCTCTGACGCCGGGTTCAGGCGGGAAGCCTTTTGTGGAGGGCAATCCGGCATCGGCTTCTGAAGAGAGCTTCTCCGGGGAGGGCGGCAGGGCAGCACGCGCGGGCGGAACGGATTTTCGGAGAGATTACTCGGCACAGCCTCCGCTTGAGGAGATGTGTGCCTGGAATGCGCAGCTTCGCAAGATTCGCACGTTCATCCGGGGGAGACACCGCAAAAGCCCGTTTGAGCAACTCTTTCTGGAGAATTATGAGCGGTACTATGAGCAGGCGCGGGAGGCGCGGGAGCAGCTGTCCCTGATCAATGACCGGCTGGAGGCCTTGCATGCGGCTCACGATGGGCACCTCTGCCACGGCGATTACAGCCATCATCACGTTTTGATGTGCGGATACGAGACAGCCACGACGAACTTCGACCATTGCTGCTTTGATTTTCAGGTGAACGACCTGTATCGTTTTATGAGAAAAATTCTGGAAAAGCATGACTGGAATGTGCGGCTTGGGATGCGTATGCTTGACGCCTATGGCCGGGTGCGCAGTCTTCCCTACGCAGAGAGGAAGCTCCTTTCTGTACGTATGCTCTATCCGGAAAAGCTCCGCAAGCTGGCAGGTGCCTATTATGGCAGCAATAAGGCCTGGATTTCGCGGCAGTATTCTGACAAGCTGGGGAAAATGAACCGGCAGGAGGCGGCCAGACAGGAATTTATCCGGGCATTGGAAAAATGAGGGCACACATTTGAAATGCCAAAAAGCACAAAAATCAGGAAGCATACGGCGGATGCCTGGGATGAAGTCTGCAGCAGGGGATAACTTGTTTGGAACTGTTAGGAACTGTTAGGAACTGTTAAGAATTAACTTTGCAGATGACGCAGGATAAATCTTTCTATGCAAGGCGGAGGAAAGAGGCGTACCGAGGTACGTCGATTGACGACAACGCAGTATAGAAAGATTTAGACAAGTCAGATGTAAAGATTAATTCTTTAACAGGTCCTTAGAAAAATATAAGGAAAAACAGTTCCCATTTCCGGGAAAAGTTGTTATAATCAGAAAAGAGTGCGCAATGCGCGCGAGGGAGAACTGCTGCGAAGGAACATGCGCAGGAATATACGCAGAAAAATGCGCAGGGATAGCGTAGGTATTTTGCGGCAGGCTCAATACCGAATATATACCGAATATACATTCAGGAGGGTATCAGATGGAAGCGTACAGAAAGGCTTACGAAGAGTGGCTTTCGAATCCGTATTTTGACGAGGCGACGAAGGCGGAGCTGAAAGCGATCGAGAACGATGAGAATGAGATTAAGGAGCGGTTTTACACGGGACTGGCATTCGGTACAGCCGGGCTGCGCGGAATTATCGGCGCGGGCACGAACCGCATGAACCAGTATGTGGTGCAGAAGGCGACCCAGGGTCTTGCGAATTACATTATCAAGGCGGGCGGACAGAGTAAGGGTGTGGCAATCGCGTTTGACTCCCGCCATATGTCGCCGGAATTCGCGGATTTTGCGGCGCTGACACTGGCAGCGAACGGCATCAAGGCATATGTGTTTGAGTCACTGCGCCCGACGCCGGAGCTTTCGTTTGCGGTGCGCGAGCTGGGCTGCATCGCGGGTATCAATATCACGGCGAGCCACAATCCGCCGGAATACAATGGCTATAAGGTATACTGGGAGGACGGCGCGCAGATTACACCGCCGCATGACACCGGTATCATGGACGAGGTAAAGGCGATCACAGACTACACGGCGGCAAAGACGATGGATAAGGATGCCGCGATTGCCGCGGGGCTTTATGAGGTGATTGGTGAGAAGATTGACGATGCGTTTATCGGATGCCTTAAGAAGCTTGTGCTTCATCCGGAGACGATTGCGCAGGAGAGCAAGAACCTTAAGATTGTCTACACACCGCTGCACGGCACGGGCAATATCCCGGCACGGCGTGTGTTGAAGGAGCTTGGATTTGAGAATGTCTATGTCGTGCCGGAGCAGGAGCTGCCGGACGGCGACTTCCCGACCGTCAGCTACCCGAACCCGGAAGCGGATGAGGCGTTTGAGCTTGGCCTGAAGATGGCGAAGGAGCTGGATGCCGATCTCGTGCTGGCGACGGACCCGGACGCGGACCGTCTTGGTGTGCGCGTGAAGGATTCGAAGACCGGTGAATATCACACCCTGACCGGCAATATGTCGGGCTGCCTGCTGGCGGACTATGAGATCAGCCAGAAGAAGGCGCTGCAGGGACTGCCGGAGGACGGCGTTCTGATCAAGACCATCGTGACGACGAACATGGCGGATGCGATCGCGAAATATTATGGGACCGGGCTGGTTGAGGTGCTGACCGGATTCAAATACATCGGACAACAGATTCTTGGATTTGAGCAGGGCGGCAAAGGCACCTATCTGTTCGGTTTCGAGGAGAGCTACGGCTGTCTGATCGGCACACATGCGCGTGACAAGGATGCGATCGTGGCGGTGATGGCGCTGGCAGAGGCGGCTGCGTTCTACAAGGCGCAGGGCAAGACGCTCTGGGATGCGATGATCGATATGTACGAGCGCTATGGCTACTATAAGGATGATATCAAGTCTATCACACTGAAGGGCATTGAGGGTCTGCAGAAGATTCAGGAGATTCTCGATACGCTGCGCAAGAACCCGCCGACACAGATCGGGGAGTATCAGGTGACGTCCGTGCGCGACTATAAGGCGGACACGATTACCGATCTGGCGACCGGCGAGGTGAAGCCGACCGGACTTCCGAATTCAAACGTGCTCTATTATGATCTGACGGATGATGCGTGGCTGTGTGTGCGCCCGTCCGGCACGGAGCCGAAGGTGAAGTTCTACTATGGTATCAAGGGCACGTCTCTGGAGGACGCGGACGCGAAGTCGGCGGCACTCGGAGAGCAGGTGCTGGCAATGATCAATCAGATGCTTTAAGAGATGCTTATATGACAGAGGCATTCTGCATGGAGAATCTGGGCTTCTGTGAGAAAAGCTTTTTTATCAGAACAGATTTTTATCAGAACAGCTTTGTTATCAGAACCGTTGGCGGGTCCGGCAATACAAACCGGATCCGCTTTTTCTGTAC
The DNA here is from genome assembly GCA_021199475.1 of Lachnospiraceae bacterium. Taxonomy (GTDB): domain Bacteria; phylum Bacillota; class Clostridia; order Lachnospirales; family Lachnospiraceae; genus Choladousia. The sequence goes on along the minus strand of JAJQHZ010000050.1, from coordinate 32,791 downwards.
ACTCAGTCCCGCGTCAGATCGCAGAATACCGCCCGGCAGGCTTTTTCGTAGTCACGCGGAGCGAGCAGGAGCTGCACACCGATTTTTCCGCCGCTGACCGCGATTTTTTCAAATCCAAGGGCGGATTCGTCCATAAACACAGGATAATTTTTCTTCATGCCAATGGCGGTGCAGCCGCCGCGGATATAACCCGTGATGCTTTGGATGTCTTTGACATGAATCATGGACAGAGACTTGGAGCCGGCGGCTTTCGCAGCCTTTTTCAGGTCGAGCTCCGCGTCGATCGGAATTGCGAACGCAAAGTAAGTATGCTCCGGGCTTACGGTGATCAGTGTCTTGAACACAATTTCATGCGGCATCCCGAGCAGGTCGGCGGCGTGCTGTCCGTCGATAAACTCTTCACATTCATAGGTCTGAAACTCATATGGTATCTTCATGCGGTCAAGAATCCGCATCGCATTTGTCTTACTATCCTTTTGTTTTGCCATTTCCGTGGTCCTTTCTCTTTCAGGAGATAATTGTGAAGATAGTATAGCGCAGACGGATTTTCTTGTACAGAAATATTTTATATGATTATATCGAACCCAGTATCCTCTGTTTTTATTCCCGCGAAGCAACGAGTCAAGCTTTGCGGTGTACCCTTCGGGAAACAGCCGCATATGATAAAAAAACGACTGTGAATTACCGGAGGAATCATGGGCTATTTTAATAATAGAAGAAATGCGGGGCGGGCGCAGGAGCGGATACACCCGAAATCGGATACTGGTGCAGCCAGACGCGGGGAGCAATTGGATAGTTACGCAGAAAATTCGAGTAAGGTCATTTCCGAAGGCGAGGGAAAGCCGGATAAGTACACGAAAAAAATGGATATTAGCTGCGCCGGGTGTATGGGGCAGTCGGCAGCAATGTTGATTGATTTTTCCAACCCGAGTGATGAGATGCAGACGGAGCGCGATTTCCGGATGCTTCAGTCCATGTATCCGAATGCGGCGAAGGAGCTGCTGCCCTATATTGAGGAGGAGTGCGACCGCATGGAGTATGACGGAAGCGCCATGTTTGATGAGTATCCGGATTTTACGACGGTATATCGGGTGCAGAAAACAATTTTAGAAGCGGGGAAACAAAATTCGGTCAATCCTTCCGGAGAAGACCAACAAAATACAGGGATTGCATATGGAGACGCTCCGGAAAGCACGGGGATTGGATTTAAAAAGGCACGGGAAAACACAGATGCCGTGCCCAAGGAGGATCTGATTCGTGTGATGCTTTTGCAGGAAATGCACCGCCGCCGGGAGCGAAGACGTTCGTGCCGGTAAATGCACCGCCGCCGGGAGCGAAGCCGGCCGTGCCGGTAAATGAAGCATTGAGAGGATCGCGGAGAACTCTGGAGGAGGAACCAAATGAGAATGCTGAATGTGCAGATCGGTGTGAGAACCGCCATGGAAAGGACATGTCGATGTGAAAATCAATGTGAAAAGGACTTGTTCAAAGTGACCTGAAATAGTATACTGAAAGAGATTGACGGTCATCGGAGAATAGAGTGAATGGAGCATGGAATCCTGCCGCTCGATTCCTGTAATGAATAGAAACTGGAGCGTTCTTATATGAAACTAATACTGAAGAGATTAAGAAATACCATCATTCACGTTCTGATCCTGCTGTTTGTGTTTGTAGGAGCAGTTTATGTATTTGCGCGGCTGCTGAACCAGACGACGCCGAACACCTCCGCCGCGATGGCGGACGCGACATTTCCGCTGGTCTATATGCAGAACGACGGCGTCAGCTACAACTGTCTGCACGGTTATTCCTATGAGATGGATGTGAATTATATCCGTGATACGGTGACGATTCTTGACGCGAGCCATGAGCTGGATATTCTGGTTCAGCCGTTTGATTCGAACGTGGAAGCGGTTTCGTATGAGGTGCTGACTCTGGATGGCAGCGAGTCGCTGGAGAATACGAGTGTCACCGGCCTGAAACAGGACGACGATGGGAACCTGACGGCGACTCTGACGATTCAGAATCAGATGCTGCTGAATCAGGAATATATTCTGAAAATTCAGGTCTCCGCGGGAGGACGGGAAATCTATTTTTATACCAGACTGCTTCTGGAGGACGGACTGCATCTGGACGATTACCTGGACTTCGTGACCGGTTTTTACGCAAAATGCGTCAATAAGACCGATCAGGATTCCCTTGGCGTGGTGGTGGAGCCGGACGATACGACCGGCACGAGCCAGACGCTGGCGTCGATGGACATTCATGATACGGTCGCGCAGCTGATGTGGGGTGATCTGAATCCGAGCATTGCTTACAAGCCGACGCCAAGCCTGGTTGATATCAACGGTACGACCGCTTCCTTTGTGCTGTATTACCGTATTTCCGCGGTAGATGAGGACGGCGTGACGAATATTTACAATGTCAAGGAGTTTTATCGGCTGCGCTACACGGATACGCGTGTCTATCTGCTGGACTTTACGCGGTCGACGGACCAGGTCTTCAATTCCGAGAGCCAGGTGCTGGAGTCCGGCGGGATCAACCTTGGCATTACGGACAGCGATGTGGAATACGCATTTGACGATGACAAGAACGTGGTGGCCTTTGTGCAGGAAAATGAGCTGTGGACCTATAAGATCAACGGGGATACTTTGACGCGCGTGTTCGGGTTCTCGCAGGATGAGAACGTGGATTACCGGGACTTTTATGATCAGAATAATATTAAAATCCTGAGCGTGGATGACTCCGGCGATGTGTGGTATGTCGTGTCGGGGTATATGAACCGCGGCAGTCACGAGGGGGAGAATGGCATCGCGATTTATCATTACGAGGATGCTTCGTCGACCTCGGAGGAGCTGATCTTCGTCCGCACCATGGAATCCTACGACAGCCTGAAGCTTGACATTGATTCGCTGGCCTATCTGACGGACGACGGACAGGACTGCTACATTTTGCTGGAAAATACGGTATACCGCATTGACATGGCGACTGGGGAATATGAGAGTATGATCACCGGCGTTCACAATGGCTGCTATACCAGCTCCGATTCGAACCGCTATTTCAGCTGGCTCGCGGAAGGCGAGCGGTATGATTCGCAGACGCTTTGTACGATTGATTTTGAGACCGGGGAAACCAGGGAGGTGTCCTGCAGCCCGGACGAGCGCATCCGGCAGCTTTGCTATATGGGCGAGAATCTCGTTTACGGCGTTGCGCTTCTTTCTGATATCGACAGCTCCAGCGAGGGCTCTGAGGTCTTTCCGATGTACACGCTCCTGATCGTGGATGAAGAGGGCGAGACCATCAAGCAGTATACTCCAACCGGCGCCTATGTGACGGATTTTGAACAGTCGGACAGCATGCTGACACTCACCCGCGTGACGAAGGTGAGCGGGGAATATCGGGAGACCACCTCGGATACCATTGTCAGCACCGACACGGAGGACAACGTGGAGTATGGCATTGCGACCCAGACGGATGACATTCGCCAGACAGAGATTCTGCTGCGTGTCGGAACGACGATTACGGATGAGAATCCGCAGGTTGTCAACGGGAAATTCGCGTCCGAGAGCGGGGCGGCTACCGTAGAAATTCCGGTGAATGAAGACAAAGAGCTGCTTTATTACGTCTATGCGGGCGGCAGCCTTGACAGCTGCTGGCCGACCGCGGCGGAGGCCATTCTCCGCGCGGATGAGATGGTGGGTGTCGTGATCAATGACGCAAAGGAATATGTCTGGGAGCGCGGCAACCAGCAGGATGAGGCGTCCATCAGCCTGGACAAGATCCCGGATATTATCAAGACCGGCATTATGGATGTGGACACGATTGAGGAGGTCCTGCAGCAGGATGTCGTTGATCTGACCGGGTGTACGCTGGAGCAGGTGCTCTACTTTGTCAGCGAGGGGAAAGCGGTCATTGCCGCCACGGAGACCGGCAGTGTGATCATCACCGGGTACGATGATTATGGGAACCTGATTTTGCTGAACCCGGGCGAGACGGAGACCTACTATTATGGGCCGAACGACAGCCTGGAGCTGTTCGAGGCAGCGGGGAACCGGTTTATTTCCTATCTGAATACGGCAGTTGAGTGAAACAGACAGAAAATAACAAAAGAAATCTGACAAAACAAAATCCTGTACCAGTTTGCGAATGCGAAATACGAAAAATGGAAAGTAATCATGCACAAAAATGGGGCTTGAACCGGGGATGGGAAAAAAGAAGTTTGAAATTTTTATCCCCAGTTTATCCACATTCCGGTGGATAAAAAAACGTGATAAATAGGACTTATTCACTGATTTATCCACATTATCCACATTTTTGCCCCCAAAATGAGTTGGTTTACATATTTTTTTATGGAGAACGTCCGTTTTGTGGATTATGATAAAAAGAAAAATCGGCACAGATTTTGTCGAAAAAGGCTTGACAGGCGAGAATTTGGTTAATTAAGGACAAAATCAGAAAATTCAGAAGATTCGGAGGATTCGGCAGATGTGTAAAGAATACGGGAGAGAATCATGAGGAAAAGAATATACTGGCCGGGCAGCTTCCTGTGTATCGCGCTTATTGCTACCATGGCTTTTGGTACGGCCGGGTGTGCAGGAAAAGAGGAAATGGAAAACACCGGCTTGCAGACAGAAACAGCAGCGGAAACGGAAACTGCCGGTTCGCAGACGGAAACAGCAGCGGATGCGGGAAAAAGCACGCAGGCAGAAGGCGCAAAGGATGTTGAGACCCCGTACGGTCCGAAAATTTCGAAGCTGTCCGATGCGGGGATCGAGTATTATTGGAAGCAGGCGGAATATGCGGACGGGTATGAGGTTTTCCGGAGTTATGAAGAAGAAGGGGAGTACGAGAAGGTTGCGGAATATCGGAACAATACCGTCAGCTATTCGACACACCTGGATACTACATTTGACCGGGAAAAGAAATCGGTTTGGTATAAGGTACGAAGCTATCTGGAGGATGAAGACGGAAACCGGAGCTACAGCGAATTTACGGAGCCTGTGGAGGCGCAGTATCGCGAAGAGATGAAGCTGCAGCGAAAAACGACGTATATGCCATCCGGAACCACCCGGACAATCGAGGCCTGGTATGGGTGGGGGAACGGATCGGATGCGGTGTGGACTTCGGATGATGAGGGAGTTGCCACGATATCGGAAGAAGGCGTGATTACTGCAATCGCAAAGGGTACCTGTACGCTGACATGCACCAGTGAGAGTCTGCAGACCTCGTTGACTTCGAAGGTGGTCGTGGACCGGGACGCGGAAGAGCCGCTGACGGAAATCACCTCCCGCTATACGCAGTCGGAGGAGACCGGCATCTGGGAAAATCCGGACGCAGAGGAGACGCAGGATGCGGTGATTATGATGGTGGGCGATATGATGTGCACCAGCAAGCAGATCAAAGCGGGTATGGATGAGGATGGAAATTATTATTTTAACGATGGCTTTGATTATGTGTCCGACCTGATCTCGCAGTCTGATTTTGCAATTGGCAATCTGGAGACGATGCTTTCTTCCAGCTGGCCATATATGTCAAACGAGTCATATATCGATAATATGCCGAATTGCAATGCGCCGTCGAGTTATCTGGACGCAGTGAAAAGCGCCGGATTTGACGCGGTGGTAATGGCGAATAACCACAACTGCGACACCGGGGAGCGAGGAATTCTTGAGACCGTAGAGCAGGTGGAACGCTATCAGCTGGGGCATACCGGACTTTATACTGGTGAGGACGACTGCCGTTACCTGCTGGTGGATGTGAATGGCATTCAGGTAGGATACCTGGCGTATATGTCAGAAAGCACCGGTTACAATGGGAAAGACGCGGACTGGAGCCGGGAGTCCATTGATACGATGCTGAATTATTTTACTCAGGAAAAGGCGGAACAGGATATTCAGGCTCTGCGTGAGGCCGGAGCGGAATATGTGATTGTATATATGCACTGGGGTGTGAAAAACAATCGAACAGTAAATGAGATACAAAAAGAGGAAGCGTTGCAGGCAGCGGAGGCAGGGGCAGATTATATTGTTGGAGCAAATCCGCATCTGCTGCAGGAATATGACGAGCTTGCGACTTCAGACGGACGCACGGTTCCCTGCTTTTACTCTCTGGGTGATTTTCAGAGCAGCATTTCTCAGATTGCCGGCAATCGGGATTCTGTAATTTTGCGGATACGATTGTCCAGAAATGAGGACGGAACGATTGCGCTGACAGAGAACACCTATATTCCATGCTATAATTACACGAACTATCAGGATCATAATTATCCGGTTATACCGCTGAACCCGGATTTAAATGGTGGAATTGAACCGAAAAAGATGGGAAAATTCCGCACACGAATTGCGGAGGCTGTTGGAAATAAGATAGAAGAGTACACGGGTGGCTGAGTGGGTCGTGTGCATCAAATTATGGTGAACGATAAATTGATTTTGTTGTTTACTCTAGAAACTGTCGGGACGTACTGTCAGCAGATCAGGAACGAAAACAGGAGGGCTTTATGAGGAAAAAATACCTGGCTGGTATTGTATTAGGGGCTGCCATATTGCTTGCAGTGCCGGAGTATATGGAAGAAACACGGTATACGGTTTTTCAGGCGGAGGCTGCGGATGCGGAGAATGCGGACGAAACGGAGAATGCTTCACAGGCGGAAAATGCAGACGAAACGGAGAACCTTTCAGAGGCGGAGAACGCAGAGGAGGCGGACACTCCTGAGGCGCCTTATGGGACGAAGATTTCTTCTATCTCGGATGAGGGAATCGAGTTTTACTGGAAGAGACCAGAGGGTGTAGATGGATATGAGGTCTTCCGCAGTTATGAGGAGGACGGAGAATACGAGCGGATCGCTGAATACAATAAGAAAAGCGTTGGTACACATCTGGAAGCCTCATTTGATCCGGATCAGCGGGAAATCTGGTACAAGGTTCGCAGTTATGTAGAAAACGAGGACGGATCCAGAAGCTACAGTGAGTTTTCCACAGCGAAAGCAGCATCCTATCGCGAGAGCATGGAGCTGCAGCGCAAGACGACCTATATGCCGTCCGGAACCACCCGGACGATACAGGCGTATTATGGGTGGGGGAATGTATCGGATGCAGTCTGGTCCTCTGATGATGAGAAAGTTGCCACAATATCGGAAGAAGGCGTGATTACTGCAATCGCGAAGGGCACCTGTACGCTGACCTGCACCAGTGAGAGTCTGCAGACCTCGCTGACTTCGAAGGTGGTTGTGGATCGGGATGCGGAAGAGCCGCTGACGGAAATCACATCCCGCTATACACAGTCGGAGGAGACCGGTATCTGGAAGAATCCGGACGCAGAGGAGACGCAGGACGCGGTGATTATGATGGTAGGCGACATGATGTGCACCGGCAAACAGACCCGGCTGGCTGCCACAGATGACGGCACGTACAATTTCAACGACAGCTATGAATATGTGTCAGACCTGATTTCGCAGTCCGATTTTGCGATTGGCAATCTGGAAACCATGCTTTCGTCCAGCTGGCCTTATATGTGCAATGAAGCGTATATCGACAACAAGGCGAACTGCAATGCGCCGTCAACGTATCTGGACGCAGTGAAAAGCGGCGGATTTGACGCAGTTGTGATGTCGAATAATCACAATTGCGATGCTGGAGAAAATGGCATTGTCGAAACGGTAGAGCAGGTGGAACGCTATCAGCTGGGGCATACCGGTCTTTATGCGAGTGCGGAGGATTGCAGATATCTTCTCGCAGACATCAACGGAATCAAGGTGGGCTATCTTTCCTATACATCCAGCAACCCGGCATTTAACGGAAAGGATGCCGACTGGAGCCAGGAATCCATCGATACAATGCTGAATTACTACGCAGAGGAAAAAGCAGAGAGCGATATTGCTGATCTGCGCGCGGCTGGAGCGGAATACATTATTGTCTATATGCACTGGGGTGTAAAGAATAATTGGACCCTGTATGATTATCAGAAGGAGGAGGCACAGGAGCTGGCTGAGCTCGGAGTGGATTACATCGTTGGCTCTCATCCGCATCTGCTGCAGGAGTATGATGAGCTGGAGACCTCAGACGGACGCACAGTGCCCTGCTTCTATTCGCTGGGAGATTTCCAGAGCAGTATTCTTCAGATGGCGGGCAACCGCGACTCCGTGATTTTGCGGATCCGGCTGACCAGAAACGAGGACGGAACGATTTCTCTTGCGGAGAACAATTATATTCCCTGCTACAATTACACGGAATACAACGGTCATAATTATCCGGTGATCCCGCTGAATCTGGATTTAAACGGCGGAATCGAGACAAAGAAAATGTCAAAATTCCGCACACGCATCGCGGAGACGGTGGGGGATAAAATTGAAGAGTATACGGTTGGATGACGGGCCTGATTTGATTGCTTAGGAACTGTTAAGAATTAACTTTGCAGATGACGCAGTATAGAAAGATTTAGACAAGTCAGATGTAAAGATTAATTCTTTAACAAGTCCTTATTAGAAATGAGTAAATGAAAGAGGAAGAAGGAGACAGAACAATGAACAACGAATTTTTTGAAGCGCTGATCAATGCGGATGACGAACCGATTGTGATCTGCGATGTGGAGCATGTGATCGTTTATATGAACACGACTGCCATCAAGCGGTATGAAAAGCGGGGCGGCGAAGCGCTCGTCGGCAAATCGATTTTTGACTGCCACAATGCACATTCTGTTGAAATCATTCAGTCCGTGGTCGCAAGATTCCGCGAAAATCCGAATCTGAACAAGGTATTTACTTATTCAAAAAACTGGGATGGTGCGGACAGCGATGCCTACATGGTCGCGCTCCGGAACAAAAGCGGTGAGCTGATCGGGTATTATGAGAAGCATGAAAGCCGGATTCATGAGAAGGACAAGTAAAAATGGCACGCGGATAGGGCGAGAGGACTCCCCTATCCGATTGCTCCGGCCTTTGATTCAGGCAGCTGTTTTGTCATCCAATCAATAAAATGTGGCAATCTCCTCCAGCGGCTTCCGCACCTTCGGCCGCGGCTCTCCGGCCGCATACCCGAGCGCGATCACAGCGGCGATCTCCTGAGACTCATCGATGCTCAGAAGCTCGCGCAGCGCAGCCGCGTCACGGATTCCCATCACGAGGGTATCCAGCCCCAGTTCCTTTGCCGTCAGCAGCAGATTCTCATTCTGCAGCCCGAGGTCATACATGCCCCAGCAGTTTCCGAGCTCATTCGAAGGTACGCCGTTTTCCTTGTCAAAACCAGAACAATTCTTTACATACGATGTGACCAGCAGCGCCGCGGCTCCGGCCGCATTTTTTGCATTAAACGGAGGAAGGCATTTGTCAAGCACCTGCTTCTTCATTTCTTCCGAATACACCACCGCGTATCGGCCGGTCTGTGTATTCTTCCAGGAAGGCGCTTGCTGCGCCGCCTCAATTAAAACACACAGCTCCTCTTTGGTTACCTTCTTCGTCTCGTCATAGCTCCGAATACTTCTTCTCGATTCGATCGCAGTCTGTAATTCCATTTCCTTCAAGCTCCTTTCACACAATATTTCCTGCTTTACAGGTTCTTACCTTCCGGCAGGTCAAACGCTTTTTCAGCTTAACTCTGTTAATCCCCAATATATCCATATCGCTTTTAATTGTCAACATTTCCTGGAGATAATGGGGCTCATTTTTATATCTTTTTTTAAATCCGAATCACTATGAAGCAATTTCCTGCACGAAATGACACAATTTGCAGCATTTTAAAAAATTTATAGAATTCCCGTCACAAATTCATCGCTGGTTCGTTATATTATATGGAAAGTACTTCCGTAGAAATAGAAACAGCACTTGCGTGATTGTGTAATTTCTCTTGTAATAAGGAATATCTGGAATCCAGAAAGCAGGAGGTAGTGACGATGATGATTGGATTTGTATGATCAGGATCGGATTTTAAAAATTCATATTGCGAGTGAAAAAAGAAAAGCAGTAAAAGAAGCAGCAAAAGAAGCAACAAAAAAAGCAGAGGAAGATAAGGAAGCCTGCGTTTTTTCTCCTGCTACGTGCAGGCACATTACGCATACCTGCAGGGAGAATATGGGGAAAGTCTCGGAATTGCAGAGACGGCGCTTGCGAGGGAGGACGACCTGATTGAAGCGTTCGGCGAGCACCACGGTCTGCTGGAAACCACGCTGAAAAAGGATGATCCGGAGGATTTTAAACGGATCATATCGATCACTTATAACTTCTCCGGCGGGTGGCGGAAGGTACATAACCCGAACACCGGACATGATGTCGCGGACAACCTGACGACGACCGAGTTTGCCGTCGCCATGCTGGCGGCAAGAGGCTGGACGTATCAGGAGATCAGCACACACATGGAAATCACTGTCAATACAGTCAAGGCGCATATGAAATAAATGCGCTTCTCGCCTGCCGGGACGCGAGCGGGACCGCCCCGTTTATCAGCATCCCCGCAAAGTCGGACGGTCAGCAGATCCTTCTCACTGTTGACAACACGGCCCCCGCAGAACCCACTGTTAAATACGGGCGCTTACTGTTGCTGCCGCAGAGCATTTGCAGCCACTCTGCCTGCACGACCTGGATATTTTTTGCCAGCCAGCCGGAAAACCGAAACTTTTTTGGCAGCCGCAAAACCGGCAGTGCGCAATATGCACAAATGTATTGACATAAGCACCTGTAAAATGGTAAGGTTATATAAATGTCGGAAACGCAGGAGGAACCGGACGTTATCCGACGAAATACATGGAGAGCCGCGTCATTGGAAGCTGCGCAAAAGCGCAGGACGCGGCCTGCATGCGGTATCGCTTCGCGATACCGGACAATAAACAAGGAGGACCCTTTTATGAGTGCTGAATCTAAGATCCCGTACAAAATCTATCTGGAAGAAAGTGAGATGCCAAAAGAATGGTACAATGTGCGCGCGGATATGATCAATAAGCCCGCGCCGCTGCTGAACCCGGGGACTCTGCAGCCGATGACGGCCGAGGAGCTCGGAGGCGTGTTCTGTGCGGACCTGGTAGAACAGGAGCTGGACAATGACAACCGCCTGATCGAGATCCCGGAGGAAATCCGGAATTTCTACAAGATGTACCGTCCCTCGCCGCTGGTGCGCGCGTACCGTCTGGAGGAGAAGCTGCAGACTCCGGCAAAGATTTATTATAAGTTTGAGGGAAATAATACAAGCGGCAGCCACAAGCTGAACTCCGCGATTGCGCAGGCGTATTACGCAAAGAAGCAGGGGCTGAAGGGCGTCACTACAGAGACCGGCGCCGGGCAGTGGGGCACCGCACTTTCCATGGCGTGCTCTTATCTGGATCTTGACTGTATTGTCTATATGGTGAAATGCTCTTATGAGCAGAAGCCGTTCCGGCGCGAGGTGATGCGCACCTATGGCGCGTCCGTGACCCCGTCTCCGTCAGATACGACTGAGGTAGGCAGAAAGATCCTCGCGGAGCATCCGGATACGACCGGCAGCCTTGGCTGAGCGATCTCCGAGGCGGTGGAAATGGCAGTGACGCATGAGGGGTATCGCTATGTGCTTGGGAGCGTTTTGAACCAGGTTCTTCTGCATCAGTCCGTCGTTGGTCTGGAGTCAAAGATCGCGATGGAAAAATATGGCGTAAAGCCGGATGTGATTATCGGATGCGCAGGCGGAGGCTCCAATCTGGGCGGCCTGATCTCCCCGTTCATGGGAGAAAAGATCCGGGGCGAAGAAAATTATCAGATTATCGCGGTGGAACCGGCGTCCTGCCCGAGCTTCACGCGCGGCAAATTCGCATATGACTTCTGTGATACGGGAATGGTTTGCCCGCTGGCGAAGATGTATACGCTTGGCTGCGGCTTCATCCCGTCTCCGAACCATGCGGGCGGCCTGAGATATCATGGAATGAGTCCGATCCTGTCTCAGCTTTACGCGGACGGATACATGGAGGCCAGGTCCGTCGGCCAGACAGAGGTATTCCAGGCGGCGGAGCAGTTCGCGCGGATAGAAGGAATCCTCCCGGCTCCGGAGAGCAGCCACGCGATAAAAGTGGCGATCGATGAGGCACTGAAATGTAAGGAAACCGGCGAAGCGAAGACAATCCTCTTCGGCCTTACCGGCACAGGATATTTTGATATGGTGGCTTATGAGCAGTTCCACAACGGCACCATGACAGATGTGATTCCGACCGATGAGGACCTTGCGCCGGGATTTGCCGGACTTCCGAACGTCCCGGAAAGATAATCACGGTAGTTCACAATAATTGTTTCGTATCGAAAGACTTTTATCCGGAATATGCACGAAAAGGCAGAATGAATTATTGAAACTGTTTCAAAATGATGTCATCCGGCAGGGAATTGAGCCCTGCCGGATGCTTTTTTGCTGGAACCGTTATTTTCAGTTTGGAACAGTTCGATTTTCCGGCTCCTGTAAACGCCTGCAGGCCAATGTTTTTCTGTGTAAGCTTTGTTGATTTTGGCAAAGTCAGGTGCTTTGCATCATAATGAGTAATGAGGAGGCGTTCGGCCAGATCGAGCGGATGCAGTACGCGAGAAATCTGCGGATCGAAGGATACCGGACGGTACTCTGCTACGGCGCAGCATTTCTCGGAAAGGAATGTTTGATTCGACAGGCGAAGGAAAAACTCATAAAGGACTAAAAAATGATTGACAAAAATTACAGGGGGGGTACATTATTATAGACAAAATACACAAAAAAGGAGCGATGCATTATGAAACGTATGTGGAAAAGAATCATTAGCCTTATGATGGTATTCCTTATGCTGCAAAGCGTAATCCCTGCTCAGGCAGCCAGTACCAAGCTGGATGTTCCATCGGAACTCACGATGACATTGTATTCATCGAAAAAAGATGTCCAGTGGTACGGAGGCTCTCTGAACAAACAGTATTTGGTTTATTCTCCTAATTCTATAAAGAACATGAAGAGCAGCAATTCAAAGGTTGTAAAGATTTCGAAGAGCGGAACTTCCGTTTATCTTACTGCGAAGAAAGCGGGCACTGCTACGGTATCCTTCAAAACAGGCGGCAGAACCTACAAGATCAAAGTGACCGTAGTCAAATATCAGAACCCGGTATCATCGGTTGCCATCGGAAGCACAACGATCGCAGGATCAAAGTTTGATAAAGCGGCGACGACAAACGTGAAATATTCCAAGTTTGCCAATAAGAAGGTAAAGGTCATGTTTACCCTTGCAGAGGGATGGAGCGTGAAGGAGAGCGAACATACCAATGTGAAATCGAATGGTGATGTTTCTGTCAGTACAGGAGCATATCTGGAGTACGCACGAAAAGGCTGGGCGAAATCAGATAGTTTTAAAAATGGCAAAAAGGTATCGGTAAAAGGCGGGGCAGGATTTTTCATCATCTGCACAGCTGTCAATGACAGCACAGGGCAGGAAGAGACAATTACAATTAACTTTAAGTAGGGTTTGCTGCTGAGACAGTTTCACAATGACATCCAACCAGATATCGGAGCTCTGGTTGGATGATTTTTCAGGCAAGAAGGAGAGCATATGAATACGAAGAGAAAATGTAGGAATGTAATTTATCGGCTGCTCTTTGCAATTATTTGTGTGGGGCTGAGCCTGGCAGTCTATCCGAAAGCGGAAGAGGATTCCGATAAAGTTAATGTTCTTGAGTGCTATAGTGTGGATTACAATCGGATCTGTCTGCGTATAGAGGCACCGGAAGATAAAGAGACCTTAAATGTGTATAGAGCCACATCAGAGGATGGCCCTTTTGAGCTGATTGATACAATTGAATACTATGGACATTGGTTAACCATTGAGTCTGATACAGTAAAAAGCCTTTCGGGGATAAACGGAAAGCTTACCTGCTATATGGATGAAGCGAAAAATGAATATCGAATATACGATTCCGGTCTGTCATTCCATAAGAGATATTATTACAAAGTGGCATATGAGACGACAGACAACGATGGCGAGGGAGCGGATGTTGTTTCTGCGGTTACCGAGATTGCGCAGGTCAATTTTACGGCCTGTTATACAGCTTCGGCATCATCGGTTATGTTAAAATGGAATAGCGTATCCGGAGCACAGGGATATTATGTTTATCGCAAAGTATCCGGTGGTTCATGGAAAAGAATAAAAACCGTTACTGGGAAAACTTCTTATACAGACAAAACGGTAAAACGAAATAAGAAATATTATTATCGTATCCGCGCGTACCGCAAATTGGGTTCAAAAAAATATGCCGGCAGTTACAGCAGTTCCCTTTCTGTGAAAGTGAAAAATCCGACCGTATCCGGTTCTTATTCAACAGGTTCCGTTTATGGATCTTCACTTAGCTCATCCGAGCTAATGGAGGTGCGGCGTGCTGTGCAAGGGTTTAAGGATAATTATATCAAAAGTGGGATGTCAGACTACCAAAAGGTGCTGGCGGCCTATAACTATCTTCGTGCGACCTGCGGCTATGCATGGAATGGTTGGCAATACAACGGAGCAAACACCGCCTGGGGTGCGCTGATCTACGGAGAAGCGCAGTGCTCCGGGTACGCCAGAGCAATGAAAGCGCTCTGTGATGGAATCGGAATCAAATGCTATTATGTTCATGCGAATTCATCTTCAGCAAATCCAAGTCATCAGTGGAATGAAGTAAAGGTCGGCGAGAAATGGTATATTCTTGACGCACAGGGAGGCTTTTTCCTGGTAAGCGCAAAAACCTATAAAACGCTGACAGGAATGGACTGGAATACATCTGGCCTGCCAACATGCAAAAAAGATCATTCGAAATGTATTTACGGATAATTCAGTAAGTAGCAAATATGGGCAAGGTCAGCGTCGGTCTCGGCGCATCCGTCAGATCAAAAGCATGGAACCAAAAAAGTTACTGGCATAAACATTGTGTATTAAAACACAGTCAGAGTTGGCAAAAAGGGCAATGCTTTATTTAAATATGCGCCTGCAGCCAGGTACATATAAAAATTTTAAAGGGAGGTTTTTCGTATGAGAAGAATCAAAAAAATGCTACTTCCGTTTTTGTTGTCTATGGTGATTGCTGTGCTGTATGGCACGGTATCGATGGCCGATGCGGGCACGGCAGCACAGATCGGAGAGACGGGCTATGCTTCGCTTGAGGCTGCGGTTGCTGCAGTACAAAGCGGCGAGACAATTGTGCTGCAGGAGGATCTGGCGTATGCGGAAGTGGTATCGGTCAACCGTTCCGGCATCAGCTTTACGTTGGATTTGAATGGACATACTTTGCAGTTTACAGGTTCCAATGCATATCTCCATATAAAGAATGGGACAGTTACGGTAAAAAATGGCACGATCAGCAACTCGACCGACAGCATTTTGAAAATTGCTTCGGCAGCGACAGTAAAGATTACAAGCGGTACTTATACGGGAATGACGACGAATGCCGGGAAGCTGACCGTCAGCGGTGGTACGTTCAATATTGCGGAGACAGCGCTGGCACTTGAGGATGGTACGAATGACTTGTATTATTATGCAAAGGCTATTTTTACAAATACCGGTACGCTGAAGATTTCAAAAGGAACCTTTACCACGCCGACCTGCCGTATTCTTACCAATTCCGGTACCACAACCATCAGCAGCGGCACATTTAAATGTACCTATGATGGATTCGATGAGCAGGGGCAGCTTGTCAACATAAAGAAAGGAAAGCTGACGATAAAAGGCGGCACTTTTTCTGCGAAATGCGCGGTTCTGTCTGCGGCGGATTCCTCGTCAACGGTTATAAGTGGAAAGACTACATTTAAGACAACGGCATCGTATGCACTAATTCTGGTTACGGAAAAAGCGAAGGTGAAGATTAAAAAAGGTTCCTTCAAATTATCAGGAAAGAATTCTTATTCTTCGGTGATTCTTTCGTACAGCAAAGGAACTGTTAGCATCAGCGGAGGTACATTCACATCCGGCGGAACCCTTGTCCGCATGGGAGGCTCCGGAAAAGTGAATATTTCCGGCGGCACGTTTAAGACCACAAAGAAATATCCCATGCTGATTGCACAGAAGAGTACGATCAAAGTGAGCGGTGGGAAATTTACTGCTTCCAAAGGCTATTCTTACCAGCTAGATGGAGGCAAGGTCAGCATCGGATCCGGTGCATCCGTCAAATCCAAATATGGAGTGTATAAAGGCTGACGATGGTTCGGTGAATAACGATTCCGGTATAGGAAGCTTTTCCGTTTTATTCTTGTGTATAAAAACAGTTTAACAATGCAATAACCGTTGCCACTATAAAAAACAGGAGCGAATCTGAAACATTCGGATTCGCTCTTTTTAACCGGAATTCTTAGTAAAGTGGTTCCTCGGGTGAGAGTGTGTACGTGAAAAATATGTTACATGTCACACCCGTGCCATGCATCCCGCTGCGGGGCGCGAGAAAAACGAGTAACGCAAAATTATAAAAATGCGGTATTACGTACAAATGTATATCTTGCAAATAATGGCTTTGTATGCTAGTATCATATTATAGCAAAAACGATAGCTTCGTACGGAAGGGGTGACGATGCATGACAATGATTCCACTGCCATATGGCATTGATCTTTTTGAACAGGTGCGTAAGGACCACTGCTACTATATAGACAAAACTCATTTGATCAGCGAGATGCTGGATGTTCCCTTCAAGGTGAACCTGATTACGCGTCCGCGGCGGTTTGGAAAGACGCTGGCGATGAGCATGCTCACTATGGGAAGGAAGTAATCCTGCTGGTGGACGAGTACGACGTTCCCCTCGCGAAAGCAAGCGACAACGGCTATTATGAGGAGATGCTGAATGTCATCCGAATGCTGCTCGGGATGTCCTGGAAGTCGAAGTCAAATGGCTCTCCATAAAGAAGAATGCTACTTTAGAGAGCGAATGCGAGGAGGCGCTCGACCAGATCGAACGGATGCAGTACGCGAGAAATCTGCGAATCGAAGGATACCGAACGGTACTCTGCTATGGCGCAGCATTCCTCGGAAAGGACTGTCTGATTCGACGGGCGAAGGAAAAAGAGGAATAGAGCCGCGCTATGTAAATTGCGCAGATGCGTAATGGCGCGGCTTGCGTCCTGCATCGAAGAACGAGGCAGGATAAGAGAAGAAGGAGAGGACAATATGAATTTTGAGTATTTTACACCGACGAAGGTAGTATTTGGAAGAGGCGCCGAGGAACAAACCGGAGCGTTGGTGAAGGAACAGGGAGGACATAAGGTTCTGGTCCATTATGGCGGAGGAAGTGTTGTGCGGTCGGGGCTGCTGGATGTGATTTGTCGCTCCCTGGATGCGGCAGGCCTTTCTTATGTTCTGCTGGGCGGCGTAGTGCCGAACCCGAGGCTGTCAAAGGTGCGGGAGGGAATCCGTCTGTGTCAGGAAGAAAACGTGGATTTTCTGCTGGCGGTAGGAGGCGGCAGTGTCATTGACTCCACCAAGGCGATCGGGTATGGCCTGGCGAACGAGGGCGATGTCTGGGACTTTTACGACAGAAAAAGGAAGGCTGCGGGCTGTGCGCCTCTGGGAGCGGTGCTGACAATTGCGGCGGCCGGAAGCGAGATGAGCGATTCTTCGGTAATTACTAACGAGGATGGATGGATCAAGCGCGGGTATAGCAGCAATTACTGCCGGTGCCGGTTCGCGGTCATGGACCCGGAGCTGACCTACACGCTTCCCGATTATCAAACACAGAGCGGCTGTGTGGACATCATGATGCACACGATGGAGCGCTATTTCAATCTCAGCGATAACATGGAGCTGACGGACGGCATCAGTGAGGCACTGATTCGAACGGTGATGAGGAACGCGAGGATCCTCAAACAGAATCCGTCGGATTATAATGCCCGTGCAGAAGTGATGTGGGCGAGCAGCCTTTCCCATAATGGTCTGACCGGCTGCGGAACCGGCGGCGGGGACTGGGCTTCGCATCAGATCGAGCACGAGCTGGGCGGTATGTTTGATGTGGCGCATGGAGCAGGGCTCGCAGCCATCTGGGGAAGCTGGGCACGATACGTTTACCGGGAGCATCCGGAGCGCTTTGCCCGATTTGCAGAGCAGATCTTTGGCTTGAAGGAAGACGGGAGCGTAGAAGCGCTTGCACTTGCAGGTATAGAGAAAATGGAAGACTTCTATCGGAGCGTGGGGATGCCGACGAATCTGAAGGAGCTGGGAATCAATCCGACGGAGGCGCAGATTCAGGAGATGGCGGAGAAATGCAGCTTCTTCGGCCGCCGAACCGTCGGCGTGATGAAAAAGCTTACAGCTGCGGATGTAGAAGAGATCTACCGGATGGCGCGCGGGTAAGGTATTTTCGGACGGAACTTTGCTATGGCGCTTTACTCCATGGATGCAGAAAATAAGAATTCCAAAAGAGCTTTAAAATGAAGCATATAAACTGTAAATTGCTGGACAATTCGTGTGTTATCTGATATACTGAATCTATATTCAGTGAAAAAATATTCAGTAAATGAGGTGCCCTATGTTTATTGGCCGTGAGAAAGAGCTTGCTTTGATACAGGAGATACTTAATCAGCCAAAGGGAAGCATGATGATCTATGGCAAGCGTAAAATTGGAAAAACAACACTGCTTACACACGCACTGAAAGACCACTCGGATAAGACCGTGTATTATGAGTGCCTGAAAGCGCCTATGAAGGATAACATTGATGGTTTTGTGGCTGTGCTCGTGCGCATGAAAGTACTGCCCGTAGTCATGTCATTCAACAGCTTTCTGGATGTGTTTTTTTATTTGAATACATTGCCTGAAACGCTGAATATCATCTTTGACGAGTATCCTTATCTTAAACAGTTCACGGAAGCAGAGACAGTTGATTCTTTGTTTCAGAGTATTATAGATAATAACCTTACCAATATCCGGCTGTTTATTTCCGGCTCCCATGTGGGCATGATGAAAGACCTGTTGGAGGAAAACAATGCGCTTTATGGCAGATTCACGACAGTCATTTGTCTGAAAGAGCTGGACTATAGGACAGTCTCGGCATTTTATCCGGAGAAAAGTCCTTACGACAAGGTTGGGATGTATGCTGTTTTTGGCGGTTCCCCGTATATCAACGAGCTGCTGATGCCTTCTGCTTCTTTGAAAGAAAATGTGGTACACACGATCCTCAATCCGTCCAGCGCTGTCTATCATTATGCAGATAATCTGCTGCTGTCCGATCTTTCTGTTGGCAGCAATATGGAGCGAATTCTGTTCGCCATTGCGAACGGCAAAAAGAAGTATACGGAGATTGAAGAAAAGCTGGGTATGACATCAAATGGTTTGCTCAGTAAGCAAATGAAAACTCTGCTTAACATGGAACTGGTATCAAAAACTGCACCCATCAATAAGCCGAACGACAACCGAAAGACCCGATATGAGATTACCGATAATCTTTTAAGGTTTTTTTATGCTTATGTTTACAACAATAAGAGTGCGTTGCAGATGTTGGGAGCAGAAGCCTTCTATGAAGAATATATCGAGCCTTCACTGGTGACTTTCATTTCTCATCGTTTTGAGGACATTTGCCGCACCTGGTTTTCCATTCAGGTTCAAAGTCGCAAACTTAAGGGTGTGCTGAATATTGGGACTTTTTATTATGATGACGCCAAAACCAGGACTCATGGCGAGTTTGATGTGGTTCTGCAGAGGAAAGAGGTCTTCGATGTATATGAAGTCAAGTATCTTGCGACTCCTGTTACCCGGAAACAGATGCAGGAGGAAGCCAGGCAGGTGGCCGGAATAAAAGGGATCAAGGTCGGAAAAATCGGCTTTATTTCCATCAATGGTTTTGAGGCAGACCATAGTGATGATTGTATCTGTCTGGATGGAGAGGCACTATATCAGTGAATACACATGGCGCACTATGCGTTCACAAAAAAGACACAAATCTGTCATATAACAACCACATATTTTACACAAATCGGTCAAACCGGGAAATTATACTACAACCATCGTAAATGTTCCGGGCGGGATGGCTTTTCAGGGTCGTGAACGCCGCGGCAGATTACAGTATAAAACCAAAATGACTAATAAACAAAACAAGAAAAAACAAAACGAAAAGAGGGGTTATTTATGAAGAACAAAAATATGATTTCTTTTGCATTGGCAGGAGTTTTGACGGCAGGAACGATTGCGGGGCTGACCGGTTTTACATCGAAGGATACAGAAGTGGCGACCTCTTTTGCGGCGGAGTCTGAGACGGAGGCGAGCGCGACGCTGCTGACGACCGTGTCCGATGACAGCGTGACAGAGGAGAGCTCGTCTGATGACTCTTCATCGACGCTGACCGTTGCGGAGGTGGCGGCGAAAGCACTTCCGTCTGTGGTGACAATTACAAACACATCCGTGACGGAGCTTGAGGATATGTATGGCTATTATGGCTACTATTTTGGATATGGCTATGGTGATGAGGGCGGCACAACGACTTACGAGAGCGTGAGTGTTGGCTCCGGTATTATCATCGGCCAGAACGATACAGAGCTTTTGATTCTGACGAACTATCATGTAGTCGAGGATGCGACGGATCTTTCGGTTGGATTTATCAGCGATGATGAGGAAGATGCGGAAGCGGTCGAGGCGGTTATCAAAGGCACGGATGCTTCGATTGATATCGCGGTGGTAGCGGTGCAGCTGGAGGATATTTCCGATGAGACGATGTCGGAGATCGCGATTGCGGAGATCGGCAATTCGGATGAGCTTCAGCTCGGCGAGCAGGTCGTGGCTATTGGCAATGCGCTTGGATATGGACAGTCCGTGACGACCGGTATTGTCAGTGCGCTGAACCGGACGATTGAGCTGGATACCTATACGGCGGAGATGATTCAGACGGATGCCGCGATCAACGCAGGCAACAGCGGCGGCCCGCTTCTGGATATGAATGGCCGCGTGGTTGGCATTAACTCCGCGAAGGCTGCGGATACCGGCGTGGAAGGCATGGGCTATGCGATTCCGATTTCGGATGTTGTATCGATCATCGAGGATCTGATGAATAAGCAGACCAGAACGGAGACGGTCAGCGACGAGGAGAGTGCGTATATCGGCATCACCGGTCAGGAGGTTTCCTCTGAGATGTCCAGCGTATACGGGATTCCGGAAGGTATCTATATCACGGAGGTGGCTGAGGACAGTCCGGCGGCTGCGGCAGGCCTGCAGGCAGGATATATTATCACGAAGTTTGACAGCACGAGCGTAAGCTCCATGACGGATCTGAAGAATCTGCTTGCTTACTATGCGGGAGGAGAGACCGTCTCGATTGTGGTAAGCTATCAGTCAAATGGTGAGTACGTGGAGGAGACCATTGACCTGACGCTCGGACTGCTGTCGGATTATCAGGACGTTTCGGAGGAAGCGGAAGAAGCGGAAAGAGCAGAGCAGGGCGGACGCGGCGGAAATAATTAAGTATTTCCGGCAAAAAGAGAAAATTAATACGATACAAAGCCGAAAAAACAGTCGAAAATGATTCGAAAATGGCCTGAATACCGGTGAAAACTGATTGCAAAACAAAATGTATGCGTGTATAATAAAAAAGCATGTGTGCGACGGAGCAATACATGTCCCGATTCGTAGGGCGGATCAGGGACGAGGCCGGGCCATTGTTTGAGGAACGATTCCATGATTCTGTATGGTGAGGCTGGCATAAAGGATACCCGTGGCGTCTGCCGCGGGTATTTTACTGTATGTGAAACGACAGAATGGTAAGATTCTGCAGTGATAGAAAGGTCAGACTCTGGAGTATTATGGGAGAAGGATTTTTTCCTGATAATAGTGCCGTTCGCACAGATAAGTGTAACCTCTCAGGAGAGCGGGAAATCAATTGTGAGCCGTGTCCTGGGATCATGAAATGAGTGCAGGAGAGATACGGCCAGGTAGCAAGGGTGAGAATTGCCATCTGTAAAACGCCATATTTGCAACTGTGCATCAAAGCAAGGGGGAAACTAAAATGTCTTACACAGAAGAAATCTATGACCGCGTGGTTGCGCAGAACCCGGGCGAGCCGGAGTTCCATCAGGCGGTGAAGGAAGTGCTGGATTCACTGAAGCTGGTGATCGACGCGAACGAGGAAAAGTATCGTTCGGTCAGCCTGCTGGAGCGTCTGGTAGAGCCGGAGCGCATCATTTCCTTCAAGGTGCCGTGGGTAGATGACAACGGCAAGGTACAGGTCAACAAGGGCTACCGCGTACAGTTCAACAGCGCGATCGGGCCGTACAAGGGCGGGCTTCGCTTCCATCCGTCAGTGAACCAGAGCATCCTGAAATTCCTGGGATTCGAGCAGATTTTCAAGAACTCTCTGACCGGTCTTCCGATCGGCGGCGGCAAGGGCGGCTCGAACTTTGACCCGAAAGGTAAATCCGACCGCGAAGTGATGGCATTCTGCCAGAGCTTTATGACAGAACTTTCCAAATACATCGGAGCGGACGAGGACGTACCGGCCGGCGACATCGGTGTTGGCGGAAGAGAGATTGGTTATATGTACGGGCAGTATAAGAGACTGACCGGTAAGTATGAGGGCGTGCTGACCGGCAAGGGCCTCAGCTGGGGCGGATCTCTGGTTCGTACGCAGGCGACCGGCTATGGTCTGGTATACATTCTGGACGCCATGCTGAAGGATCATGACATCGCGCTTGCAGGCAAGACGGTGGTCGTATCCGGTTCCGGAAACGTAGCAATCTACGCGACCGAGAAGGTACAGCAGCTGGGCGGTAAGGTCGTAGCGATGAGCGATTCTAACGGCTACGTTTACGACGCGAACGGCATCAACCTTGACGTCGTAAAGGACATCAAGGAAATCCGCCGCGGCAGAATCAAAGAGTATGCGGACGAGGTTCCGGGTGCAGTGTACACCGAGGGCAAGGGCATCTGGAACATCAAATGTGACATCGCACTTCCGTGCGCGACGCAGAACGAGCTGAACCTGGACGACGCGAAGGCGCTGAAGGCGAACGGCTGCATCGCAGTAGCAGAGGGCGCGAATATGCCGACCACCCGCGAGGCGACGGACTTCCTGCTTGCCGAGGGTGTAAAGTTCCTGCCGGGCAAGGCTTCCAATGCAGGCGGCGTGGGTACCTCCGCTCTTGAGATGTGCCAGAACAGCATGCGCAGAAGCTGGAGCTTCGAGGAAGTAGACGAGATGCTGCAGCGCATGATGAACGACATCTACGCGAAGATTTCGGATGCGGCGAGCCGCTACGGCGTTGAGGGCAACTATGTGATCGGCGCGAACATCGCAGGCTTTGAGAAGGTTGCGGACGCGATGATGGCACAGGGCACAGCACTGTAAAGAATTCAGGCATGATGAAATGAAAAGACAGCCTTCCATGGGAACGTGATCATGGAGGGCTGTTTTTATGTACACAGACGCGAGAGGAAATTAACAGCTTCGCTGCTCGCGCCTGGCACAGCGGATAGGGTGAGAGAACTCCCCCTATCCGATTTTGCAGGACTGCGTAAGGAAATTTTCCGGCTGAAGTCGGACGCAGCCAGCGCGGGAGAGCAGGAGCCGACAAGCTGCCGCCTTCCCGATCAAGGGAAAAATGGCCCTGTCGGGCGAAAATAATTGCGATGACAGCACGAATGGATAGATATTTTGCACGAATGGATTATCCGACCTCCGAATTCTATGATATAAATAAATTGACAATAGAGAAAATAACAATTTCAATCCATACTTTTAAAATTGCAACAATGGTGCGATATTTACAACATAACAAGTTGCTCAAAATTGTAACAAATAATCTAATTTACAATCCGCCAGAGTCTGCAACATAAGGAGAACAGTAGATAAGCTTTACATCCTACAACAGATAGGAACGGGGATTTCCCGGTATATGTAACAAAAACATATCTGGCAATTGTTTTATACAGGCAGCAAAAGCGGGGGATTTATTTCTATGAAAGATATGCTCTTGAAAATGAATAAAGCCCGGATAAGAAGCGTTCTTGGCATCCTGCTTTGTCTGATGCTGGTATGCGGTGCTGTCATGTCAGCAACGGTATTTGCCGAGGAGACGGCGGCGGAAGCACCGACGGAGACATCATCGGAGGATGACTTCGAGACGGCAGCCGATTCATCGGATTCCGGCACATCGTCAGGAATCGGAACAGACGCATCGGTAGGGACAAGTACGGGCGTATCAGCAGAGACGAGTACGGCTGTATCGACGGGGACAACGACAGGAACCAGCACAGACACATCGACGGAGACCGGTGCGGAAGCATCGTTGGAGACAAGCACGGGGACAACGACGGGAACCAGCACAGACACATCGACAGAGACCGGGACAGAAACGTCTTCGGAGACGGGTACGGAGACAACGACAGGAAGCAGTACGGACGCATTGGCAGAGACCAGTTCAGAAGCGTCGTCAGAAACAGGTATAAATGCAGCGGCAGAGACTGTCGCTGAGTCATCCGTAGAGAAATCACAGGACGCGGAATCAGAGACGGCCGCATCGGAAACAGCGAGCGATGCGGAAGCTGCGGACGCATCGACGGAATCTACCGCGGAAGCTGATACAGAAGCAGCAGAGGAGACGGACAGTGCAGCCGGGATGCCGACTGTTGAGCTGACCGGAAGCGTGGGTGATATTACCGTTGCTGTGTCCGCTCCGGAAGGTGCGTTCGCCGAAGGCGTGACCATGGTAGTAGAGGATGCGGACAAAGAAGCGTTTGACGCAGCCGTTCAGGCTGACCTGGATGAGAACTACCCGGGCACGACCTACACCATTCTGGATTCAGCAGTAATAGAGATCACGTTTTACGACACCGAAGGGAATGAAGTCCAGCCGGAAACGGAAGTCGAAGTCACCATCAGCGGTTTGTCACTTCTAACAGAAGTTGTCCTTGAGAACCTGCTGCCAATCGGAGAGACGGCCGATGACGACATTCCGTCCGCCGGAGAGGAGCCTGCGAGTGATTTGTCGTCCGCAGGGGAGGAGCCTGCAAGTGATTTGCCATCCGGCGAAGAGGAGTCCGGCACTGCCTTGCCGGATCTGCCGTCTGACGGGGAAACACTTCCAGATGAGACTTTGTTCTCTGCGGAAGAGCTCGCCGGGCCGGAAGCGGCGGAAAGTGTCCTGACGGCGGCGTATGCCCTGATCTATCATATGGATGATGAGGGTAATGTGGAATGCATCGCGGATGAGACCCCGGGCGAGAGCACATACACATTTACAACCGACCGATTTTCCGAATATGGCGTAACCAACGTCAGCGAAGAAAATGGGATATCAGTGACCGCTGGCGGCGGTGGCGGCAATCAGGGCGGCGGGACTGGCGGCGGCCCAGGGAGCGGCGGTCAGACGGAAGGCGAAACTGATTCCGGTTCCAGTACAACCTATACCTATTATCATATGGACCTTCGTGTATCCAGCACCGTTGATATTACGGTGACTAATTCAGCTGAGACGACAACGGATGTAACGGTAACGAAGGTATGGGAGAATGATGACGAAGATGACCGCCCTGGCAGTATCACGGTTTATCTGACGGATGATAGTGGGAATTATATCACAGATTCCGGCGGGGATTATATCACGGCAACCCTGACGGCCGCCAACAACTGGACTTATACGTGGGAAGGTCTTTCGCTGGAAGAAGGAACCTATACGGTGACGGAAGATGACGTGAGCGGATATACAATGACGGATGCGACGACATTTGAGATTGTCGATGCCTCAACGGCAACGTCCGTTACGTATACGGGGACAATAACGGTGGATAGAATTACTTCACTCATAGTGACGCACGATGGGGTGGACTATGAGGTGGAAATGAGTTCAGAGAAGACCCTGGATGAAAATGACAATGTATATGAATTTGCAAGTGTTGCGGGACACGGGAGTAACGGAAATGCGCCGACATATACGTTAAATGAAACAGTTGATCTGAAAGAGGGAGATACCATCACTGTGACGGTGGTGTATTCTTATTATTACATGGACAGCGACGGGAATGAATATAGCGGAAGTGATGTTACTACGACAGTTACGATTACGGTGGATGAGGACGACAATATATGCGATGGCACAGCGGGGACGGATCAATATGGATTTGATTTTAAAATAACAGCGCTGCAGCTTCTCGAAGCAGAGTCGGCCTTAACCGATGATCAGGAGCTTACGATTACCAACACCGCTGAATCCAACACCGCTGCCATCACCGTCACCAAGGAAGTCACCGGCAACATGAGCGACACGACGAAGGAATTCACGTTTACGCTGACAGATTCTAATGGCGACCCGGTGGGAACGTTAGACTCGACCGGCAGCGCTTTGACTGCAAGTGGTTTTACCCTGTCTGATGGTGAGAGTGAGTCGATCTCCGATCTGACTGTTGGCGATACCGTCTATCTGGCAGAATCAGATAACGAGAATTATATGGTCACGGTGACGGACAGCTCCGGGAATGAGATTTCGCCAAATTCGGATGGCTTATATGAGATTACCGTCGACTCGGGCGTATCGATTACGGTGACAAATTATTACAACATAGAGCCGGATACCGGCTTCGACGCGAACTCCACTCCATACACCGCACTTTTATCCGGTGAGGCGTTGGCTGGCATAGTGGCCTTGATTGACCGCCGCAGAAGACTGTTTTGATGGAGAAGGATACAGAAGGAAACGATGGGAGGAAATGATTATGGCAGGCAAAAAACGGAAAGGTGTTGCGAACCAGCAGTCGCAGCACCCGCCGGATGGAAGGCAGTTAGAGAGAGCCGGACCGCTCAATGCGGAGCATCAGAAGATGCTTGATTGGCTTCGAACAGTAAAGTTCCGGAAAAAGCTGTTCGGCGGAGTGGATGAGGCGGACGTCTGGAGAAAGCTGGAAGACCTGAACCGCCTCTATGAGGCTTCCCTGGTGGCGGAGAGGGCGCGCTATGACGCTCTGCTGGAGGCGCAGGCAATATCAGCCAGAGACAGACCGGACGAAGACAGGTTGTCCAGAGCAGATCCTGACCAGGATCAGCAGCCCGGGAGGCGGCAGATGGCACGGGGAAATGCCGGAGCGGCGCAGACAAATGGAGAGCAGGCAAACGGATGGCAGGCAGCCATGCAGCAGGCAAATGAGCCGGGGCAAGCGTCCGGGGAATTTGATTCGCAAGCGCGTGAAGGGGTGTGAACATGGCCAGAGAGAAGAAGACACCCCGGAATTCCCCGCCGAACGGCTCCGACACCTGGGAGACATCCGTCGGCACTTCGCAGGAAAAAGGGAACCAGGAGAGTGATGGCAAAAGGAACCGGAAAGGCGGTTCAAAAAGCAGTCCCCAAAACGGTCGTAAAAGAGAACCGGAGACCGCAGAGCGGATCATCCGCCGCCGCAGAATGAACGTGGAGGTCCGAAGAGGGTACAGAAGCCTGGTATGCCGGGCCATTGTACTGGTATTCATCGGCTGGCTGTTGCTGACACAGTTCCTGCTGATTACTCAGGCGCCCGATAACGAGATGTTCCCGGCTATCGAGGCCGGAGACCTGGTGATCGCCTACCGGCTGCAGGCCACCTACAGCAAAAACGATGTCGTCGTTTACACGGCAGAGGGCAGTCAGAAGATTGGAAGGGTCATCGCCAGAGAGGGCGATGTCGTCACGATGGACGACACCGGCACCCTGCTCGTCAACGGCACCGTCCAGAGCGGCGAAATCCTTTTCTCCACCTACGCGAAGGAGGGAATCACCTATCCTTACGTCGTGCCGGAGGACAGTGTGTTCATCCTGTGCGACTACCGCACAAGCGGCACCGACAGCCGGGATTACGGAGCCATCGCACTCGATGACGTGGAGGGCAAGGTAATCACGATCCTGCGCAGGCGTAGCATATGAGAACAGGAATGCAATGAGAACGGAAACACAACGGAAACACAACGGAAACACAACAGAATCACTACAGGTAATCGTCCCCTTAAACGATACCGGAACCTTTTGCATCGTGTGGTCGGCAAAAAGACTGGATGCACACGGAAGGACGAGACGGGCGTTTGGTCAGCGAGGGGAATTACATAGATTAGAACTATATAGATCACGAACGAAAAATAAAAATCAGAGGAGGAATCCAAAATGAGGAAAAAACTTTTAACATTAATGTTGGCCGCCGTCATGGCGATCGGGGGAATGAGCTTAACGGCGAGCGCGGCGACAGCTACAACAGCGCAAACCGTTACCGCCAGTATTGAGAAGTTATATACACTGACGAATGATGGGACAACATCTCCTGCGGATACATTTTTATTTACGGTGACCAATTATAGCGTATCAAATGCGGCAGATGGTGTAACTGTGTCTAACATGCCGACTCCGTCGATCACTGCCATTACGGTCGCAGAAGGTGATGCTACAACGGCCGGAAAATCTTATGATCTGCAAATAAATCTTCCTTCCTATACAAGTGTGGGCGTTTATACGTATGAGATTGAAGAAACGAATAATAATCTGGCTGGTGTGACATATAGTACTACAAAATATTATCTGGTAGTGACGGTAACGTATAATGATTCGACAGATGCTCTGGAGGTATCCAGCTATTATCTTCACGCTGGCAGCGTGAGTGGTTTAAAAACAACAAATATTAAGAACTACTATTCCGCAGGCTCTTTGGCAGTGACGAAGGAAGTCACGGGTAACTTGGGTGACACAGAAAAAGAATTTACTGTTACTGTTACTTTTACAAAAGCAACTGGTACAACTGTAGCAAGCACTATATCTTATGTTGTTGGGACTGAGACTAAAACCATTGCTCCGAGTGCCTGGGGCGGTAATGAATCAGTGTCAGTTGAAATTACTGTAAAAGATGGTACGACCATAACTTTTACAAATATTCCATACAATGTGAGTTATACTATAGCAGAGAATACTTACAGTGATTATGATACCACTTATGTAAGTACAGATTCTACTGATACCGGCACTGGTACGATGAGCGAACCTTCCGAGACGGTTACTATCACGAACAACAAAGAGGGCACCGTTGACACTGGCGTCATCCTCGACAGCCTCCCGTACATCCTGATCCTTGCGGTGGTTCTTATTGGTGTGGTTTATCTGGTTCTCCGGAGACGCACATCTGACAGATATTAATTGCTGATTGTTGATTGATTCGCGTGTCCATTGTTATGGGTATATTAGAAGCTTGAGTTGGATTCCTTCATCAATTCTGTGGTAAGGAGGGACCCGCTTGCGGGAGGATTCCTTGCCACCTACGCACCTGCCATCGCCGAAGGCGATTGTATTGCAGGTGCTCCATTCATGGAAAGGGGAGTTGTGCAGTGGCAAGAAGAATATTGAAATTGTGCGACTCCCTTTTGACGTTTGTTTTGACCCTTGTCCTGGTTGTGTTCGGCGCTTATGCGGCGTATGCGCTGTGGGATAACCATCAGGTCTATGCGGAGGCGGAGGATGTGCAGGCCGCTTTGTTGAAAATCAAGCCGGTCATTGATGAGGAGGGAGACGGCGGCGCTTCGTTTGAGAAGCTGCTGGCGATCAATGAGGATGTCTGCGGCTGGATTACGCTGGACAATACAGAGATTGATTACCCCATCGTGCAGGGGGAGAATATTTTAAGTTACATCAATACCGATGTATATGGAAATTTTGCCCTTGCGGGGAGTATTTTCCTTGATCCGGCGAACACGACGGATTTTCAGGACGCTTATTGTCTGATTTACGGTCATCATATGGATGAGCATAAGATGTTCGGCGACCTGGATCTGTATGAGGATGAGGACTTTTTTGATGAAAATACGACTGGCATGCTGATTCTGCCGGATCGGAGCTATTATCTTGAGATTTTTGCCTGTTTGCAGGTGGTTTCATCGGAGGATGTGATTTTCAGCCCGGACCAGTGGCTGACAGACCCGGAGGGGCTTCTGGAATTTGCCGAGGAGAACGCTCTTTACCTGCACGAGGACACGATTGCCGCGCTGCGGGAGGACGAAACGCCGCAGATTCTGGGGCTTTCTACCTGTTTTTCGGAATTTACGGACGCCAGGACGGTGCTTCTGGCGAGAATGGTGCCGTATTCGCAGGGATGAATGCGGGGAAAGGCAATGAGATAGATTGCTCAAGGCTGTCTTGCGGGTCAGGGGATGAAGAAAACGCAGGTAAAAACGAAATCAGAGCCTGCGGTAAGGAAAAACGCAGCGGTAGCCGGAGACAGTGATAAATACAAACGCAGCGGCAGCCGGAGACAGTGATAAATACAAACGCAGCGGCAGCCGGAGACAGTGATAAATACAAATGCTGCAGAAGCTGGAACCAGCGATAATGCAAATGCGGCAGAAGTAAGTCATAAAGAAGTCATAAAGAAGGAAAGGCAGGGCGTGTGTGCGATATGTGTAAAGCGATGAAAATACATATTCGCAAGACAGGGTCAGCGTTGGCGACAGCGCTCTTTTTGCTGTCCTTTTTTATGCTTTCTCTGGCGGTTTCGTTTATGGTTTCGTTCACGCTCTATTGTATGACGGCAAGTCCGCTTCCGGTATCGGCGGCGGGTTCTGCGGCGATTACGGTGACGATTCCTGTTTCCGTGGCGGTCAGCGGCGGGGATGAATCTTCGGAAGTAACATCGGAGAGCAGCGCGCAGGAGGAAACCTATACATTCCGGCTGACCGCGCTGAACAGCGCACCTGCACCCGAGAGCGATGCTGTGACCATCAGCGGCGCGGGGAGCGCGGAATTTTCGATTGATTTTGAAAGAGTCGGTGTGTATCAGTATACCGTGACGCAGGAAGGTACCGCGGCAGAGGATGGAACTGACAGCGGACAGGATGGGGGAACCTATGATGATACCGTGTTCTATGTGACGGTGACGGTACAGAATCTGGAAGACGGAGGAATCGCAGCTGTCGTTGCGGCTCACAAAGGCAATGCGGAGGGCGACAAGTGCGAAATTGTTTTTGAAAATACCGTGGGGACAGAGTCGGAAGAGACCGAAGCGTCCGCCGAAACGTCCACAACTGCATCCACGGAACCGTATCTGTCGGACGGTTATATGGCATACGATCCCCCGGAGGCGACGACAGAAGCAGCAGACACGGAGGAGACTCCGCCCGAAACGAACTGGCTGGAGGAATCCTATGAATCAGAATCCTGGGAAGAAGATTCGGATGAAGAATCGTCGGATGAATCGGCTGGTGCAGACGCACCTCAGACAGGCGATCATACGCCGGTCGCGTTCTGGCTTGCGCTGATGGCGGCGAGCTTCTGGGTGACGCTCGGAGCTGCTGCGCACGGGAAGCGCATGCGGGATTGATGCTCTTTATTCATTCCCATGAAAGCTTTCCTGACTATATTCCGCTCATTTTTGATACATCTCAAGACAATGATTTTTGATAAATACTTGTCTTGCACAGCCTGGGCCGACCGGAGCCGGGGGCCGGATCGCCCGGTTTTTCGACCAGTGAGATCCGCATCCATTTGCCCTGCGCGTAGCGCGCCATGCACGCGAAGCAGGTGATCAGCCAGGTCAGGCCGGTCGTGTACCAGACGGCCCAGTACCCGATGGATGGGATGGACGCGAGGATCAGGGAGAAGACCACGCGGCCGATCACCTCCACCAGTCCGCTGATGAAGGCGAAGGTGGAATCGCCTGCCCCGTTCAGCAGGCTGCGCGGCAGGTAGATCATGCCGAGCGGGAAGTAGAAGAGGGCAGTGATGCGGATGGCGCTTCCGCCGATGGCAACGACTGCCTCATCATTGACAAAGAGACCGACAAACTGGTTTCCGAACAGTACCATCAGCGCCAGCATGAGGGCGCTGAAAATAGCAGCGGCTATGGTACTGCTGCGGAAGCCTTTTTTTACCCGGTCGACCTTGCCGGCGCCGAGATTCTGGCCGGTGAAGGTCGCGAGTGCGGTGCCTAGCGAGCTGAACGGCTGCTGCACGAGCTGCTCAATGCGGGAGGTCGCGGTAAAG
Organism: Lachnospiraceae bacterium; assembly: GCA_021199475.1. Classification (GTDB taxonomy): domain Bacteria; phylum Bacillota; class Clostridia; order Lachnospirales; family Lachnospiraceae; genus Choladousia. The sequence goes on along the minus strand of JAJQHZ010000050.1, from coordinate 945 downwards.
GCTGCGATGACGTCCTCGCCGAAGCGGTTGATGACGCTCTGCAGGATTACGCACGAAATCGCAATCAGGGAGCCCTGCGCCCCGAAGGGAATGCCCAGCTGCAGGCATTTTTTGATAATCGGCGCGTGCGGCCGGAAGTCCTTCGCGGTCAGGCGAAAATAGGGATTGGTCTTTACTGCGTAGACAATGCAGCTCACAGCGGCGAGCAGCTGCGCCAGAATGGTCGCAAGCGCGACGCCGGCGACTGCAAGATGAAAGACCAGCACAAACACAAGATCTCCGATGATGTTCAGTACGCAGGCGACGATCAGGAAAATCAGCGGTGTAGAAGAGTCGCCGAGCGCCCGCAGCATGGCTGCAATGCCGTTGTAAAGTCCGATAAATACAATGCCACCACAGGCAATTCTCAAATACAGAAGTGCGTCTGCAAATATCGCTTCCGGTGTACCAAGTGCCGTCAGAATTGGCCGCGACAGCAGCAGCGAACCGATGCTGACAAGCAGGCTCATGCCGAAGAGAGGATAGATGGCATTTCCAATCACATGCTTCACTTTTTCATCATCCCCGCAGCCAAAATACTGCGCGATCAGCACGCCCGCTCCGTTCGCGAAGCCCGCGACCATGGAAAAGACCAGGAACACCAGCGAGGAGCATGCGCCGACCGCCGCCAGTGCATTCTTCCCCACATAATTTCCCACCACAATGGAATCTACCATATTATAAAACTGCTGAAACAGGTTCCCGACCAGCATGGGAAGCGCAAAGGTCAGCAGAAGCCGGGTCTCATTCCCCACCGTCAGATCTTTGATATGTTGTCTCGTCATTGTTGTAAATACTCCTTTTTTTATCTGATATTGATACAACCTACATCATTTTATTCATGAAGAGTAAATGTTGTTGACTTCTTAAATTAACTGCATATTGATCTGCTTGCATGTCTCTGAA